>JBFLVQ010001098.1:0-2450 GCA_040758525.1 Acidobacteriota bacterium | reverse complement strand
GTTGAAAATATTTATCTAAAATATAGAGTTGTGTATTGTGAATTGGACGTCCGATTGGAACAGTTGCTGCACTATCGATACTACCATTTTCTGTAGGATAGATGGTAACTCCCACAGTTGTCTCAGTAGGACCATAGTGATTAAAGATTACACAATTAGAGCCTAGCGACTTAAGCTCTTGTAGATAATTCCAGTGTGAGGTCTCTCCACCTAAAACCAATCGTTTATGTGGAAGTAACTGTGCTGGCAAGTCTGCGGCATTTTGTAGTGCAGCAAGATGAGAAGGAGTGATCTTAAGATAGTCAATCTTATAACGGCGAAAATATTCACTAAGTTTCTGCGCATCGCTAGCCCGCTCTCGTGAGATTAGGTGTAGACAACCACCATTAAGCAATGCTCCATAAATAACCGTATTACAAGAATCAAAGGTAAATGGCTGTACCCAGGCATAACTAGCTTCAGCTTTAAATCCAAGTCTTTCAGTGGCCGCAGAAACATAATTCAACAGTTGTCTATGTTCGATTAATACTCCTTTGGATCTACCTGTTGATCCAGAAGTATAAAGTACATAAGCAAGATTTTCTGGAGCTATATCAATAGCGAGGTTCTCTACACTCTCTTTATTGATCAATTGCCAGTCCGTATCTAAACAAACAACTCTTGCCTGACAAGTAGGTAATTTATCTAACAATTGTTGTTGGGTTAGTAACACATTAGTATGCATATCTTCCAACAACCAAGTAAGTCGATCTTTTGGATAAGATGGATCCAGTGGTACATAAGCTGCGCCGACTTTTAGTGTACCCAGCAACCCTACTACCATATCCACTGAACGCTCTACAAATAGCCCTACTAAATTGTCAGTCGTTACTCCTGATGTTTGTAGATAATGCGCCAATCGATTGGCACGCTGGTTTAACTCTTGATAGCTAAGTTGCTCATCTTCAAATATAAGTGCAATCGCTTGAGGTGAATGTACTACTTTAGCCTCAAAAACTTTCACGACATTTTGATCTTGTGGATAAGCCTTCTTAGTGTCGTTCCATTCCACTAATAATTGATGTTGTTCTGCCATTGTTAACAGCGGCAGGTGTGAGAGGCATTGCTCAGGCTCAGTAGCTATACCAGCCAGCAATGTCTGAAAGTGGCTTACCATTCGGGTAATGGTGGATTGTTCAAAGAGATCAGTACTAAAATCAAACGATCCGGTCAACCCTTCTGCTGTCTCCATTAATGAAAGTGTCAAATCAAATTTAGCAACAGCATTATCAACAATGAATGGACTAAGAGTTAATTCAGGAAGTTCTAGAGATGGCATAGGAGCATTCTGGAGCACAAACAGAACTTGAAACAGTGGCATATGACTAAGCGAGCGCTTAGGTTGCAACTCTTCTACCAGTTTATCGAAGGGTAAATCCTGATGTGCATAAGCCTCTAGTGCTACCTGTCGCACTCTGGCAAGCAGTTCAGTAAAACTCAAATTGCCAGCAACTCCTACACGTAATACTAGTGTATTAACGAAGAAGCCAATCAAGTTTTCGATCTCAGCTCGATTACGACCTGCAATAGGTGAACCAACAGCTATATCGTTCTGACCTGTATAACGATGTAACAACGTTAAAAAAGCAGATAACAGCACCATAAACAGAGTCGTTCCATGTTGATTACTGAGCGCATTGAGTACATCTAAAGTCTCTTTAGATATAAACAATGGCTGCATCGCACCGCGGAAGCTTTGTATGGCTGGGCGAGGATGATCGGTAGGAAGTTGAAGCACAGGCAGTGCATCCAATTGCTGCTTCCAATAAGAGATTTGTCTCTCTAATACTTCTCCTTGCAAATATTTCCTTTGCCAATAGGCAAAATCCGCATATTGAATGGATAATGCTGGCAAATTAGCTGGCAGCTCACTTAAGAAACATTCATAAAGTGATCTTATCTCTGTGATAAGCAGCCCCATAGACCAACCATCTGAGACAATATGATGCATTGTCATCAGTAAGATATGATCTTGAGGGCTTAAACGTAGCAGCGAGACACGTAATAATGGTCCTTTTGCTATATTAAAAGGAGAGCGTGCCTCATCAATAGTCAATTGTATAGCTTTTGATTCCTGTTCATCTACAGGCAACTGTTCAAGGTCTATTATTGGTAGCGATAAGATCAACTCATTAGCGATCTTTTGAACGGGTTGTCCATCTATATCTATAAAAGTAGTACGCAGAGTTTCATGACGACATACAACTTCATTAATACTTTGTAATAGTACTTCTATATTAACAGTGCCGCGTAGTCGCACCGCAGTAGGTATATTGTAAGCAGGACTATCTGGTGTCAGTTTGTCAATAAACCAGAGCCGTTGTTGTGAAAAGGAGAGTGGTATCTCCTGATCCCGTGCTACCGGCAATATACGATCAAGATCTATTAAGTTACCATTTCCTGTGTTGCAA
>JBFLVQ010001097.1:0-2451 GCA_040758525.1 Acidobacteriota bacterium | reverse complement strand
AGAATGTTAAAACTCTATTTGAGCCGTAGAATGGAAGTGATAGTTTATAAAATAGGAGGGGTCGAAACAAGATAGCAGAAATGCTTTAGATATAATTAGTTAGCACTAGTACGACTAGCATTACTGCTAGGACCAGCCAGCACATTCACGTAATAAGTTACAATTTCAACCCTCTAACAATGGGCAAACCCAACAAAAGAACAAAGGGCGACATAGCCCATAGCCCGTAACCCATACCCTACCCACACCTTTAGTAATGGTAATGAGGTGCTAATGGGGTGGTAATAGTAGTGGTAATGGTACAAAAACCAACGAACTTAAACTCAACTTGAACTCAACTTAAACCCAACTTGAAATATACCGATTTGGGGGGAAATGCAAAAAAGCCATTAAAGAGCTATTAACCCCCCATTAAACCCCATTAAAAGGTAGGGCAAAAGTAATGTAGGGTAGAGCAGGGAATGAGTCTGATAACCAATAGAGAAAGGGGGTTAAGTACCATATATTGGGTCGTATAACTAACGTTCGGTTCCTTGTATTTAGCCTCTATTGATTATAAAGGACTTACGGCTTTTTCTCACCTTTCCCATCGTCTAACGTCGGGTATTTTCTACCTATACCACTATATATTGTAGTCTTCAACAGCTTAAAATCCGTTGAATTTTTGCATTGCAAAAATTGCGAAACATTTTATGTTTCACGATGGGTTCTGCTCGTACCTTTTCCTTAATTTTTTAGACTCATATTCTTGCAACATCCGGCATAGATGGAAGGCAGCTTGAGGGTTGGGCTCCGTATAACCAGCCTCCCATTTTTGATAGTTGCGTAGTGCGACGCCAAATAAACTGAGTTACCCCAAGTAACTTACTACTGAAGTAAAAGAAAGACTTATCAAAGAGGCTAGCTAATCGATGTTTCCCAGATGGGCGTGAGACAAGACAAAACCTAGTTTAAGCACGGTAAGCTTTATTGACTATGTACAAAATATATTACAAAATTATGTAACAAACATAACAAGGAGCTTCATAATGTTAAAAGTAAACCTGGAGACAGATATTAAGCCACTGGCCGAAGTTAGGGCCAGTATGACTGCTTGTATCGAACAGGTGCATAAGACTGGTAGACCATTGGTTATCACCAAACAAGGGAAAAGTGCTGCTGTGCTACTTGATGTTGCTGTCTATGAGGCTTTGATGGAGAGGTTGGCATTACTAGAAGATATCCGTACTGCTGAATCCCAAATTGCTGAGGAAAGATTGATTAGCCAGGAAGAAATAGAGAAGAGTTTGCTTGAGAGGTTCAAGTGATAAATATCTCCTGGACACCTCTTGCCCGCCAAAGGCTGAATGATATTATCGATAAGATTGCACAAGAAAATAAGACGGCAGCACAAAGCATCTCCAGCAATATCATTAAAAAAATACGGCTTTTAGAGCAGTTTCCAGAAATGGGACGAATTGTGCCAGAATTAAACCATTTATTTACCCGCGAACTGATAGAAAACAATTATCGTATTATCTACCGTTACAATATTAGTCAGAGTGAGGTGATTATTTTGACCATTAGGCATGTTAAGGAATTACTAACGAAGAAAGAGACCAAATAATTTCATCGTCTTTACGAAAATATGTATTTGTTGATCAATATCAACCACACATGGTCGTTTACTTTGCACGATTAGCAACAAGCTCCTTTGTATTAGTTTACCGTCATGGCATCTGAGTCTGAACGAATTATAAACTTATATGAACGGTATTCTGAGGATTGGGATAGAGAGCGAGGACGTAGTCTTTTTGAAAAGTCTTGGCTTGATAGATTATTAGCCCTCTTGCCTGCTAGAGCATCTATTTTGGATATAGGATGCGGATCTGCTGAGCCAATAGCCCGCTACCTCATTGAAAAGGGCTGTGATGTGATTGGTGCAGACTCATCGCCAACACTCATCGGTATATGCAAGGATCGTTTTCCTGACCAAAACTGGATCGTTGCGGACATGCGCCATCTGTATTTAGACCAGTGCTTCGATGGTATTCTAGCCTGGGATAGCTTCTTTCACTTATGTCCAGAAGACCAACGCCAGATGTTTCCTATCTTCAGAAAGCATGCTGCACCGAAGGCAGCACTAATGTTCACCAGTGGACCTTCAGAGGGGGAAGCAATCGGCACATATAAAGGAGAGTTGCTTTACCATGCGAGCCTGGATAGAGCCGAGTACCGCTCGCTGCTTAACCAAAATGGGTTCGACGTCGTTTCGCATGTCATAGAAGACCCATCTTGCGGATACCATACAATTTGGCTTGCACAACTCAGATAGTTCGCTTGTCTCATAGAACTAACATTCAAACTGAGATACTCATTTTTCCATCAAACAAATGATTGTTTGATGGAAATTTTAACAGCAAAACTACCAAATGGTAGGAATACCCGAGGCAATGATTTTGTGATCACGGG
>JBFLVQ010001096.1:0-2457 GCA_040758525.1 Acidobacteriota bacterium | reverse complement strand
GCGCCAATTTCAATACTTCGTTGTTGAAATTTTGAACTATTGGCATCATTATATTTCGTTAGCCTTTTTATTTGGCGCTTGTTTGCTGGTTTTTTTATGGCTGGCATAATCTCAGGATACGACCCGTTTTTTACCAAATGCTGCATCTTTATCCTTAACGTATTGCAGTCCGGCTAACAACTCACGCGCTTTCGTCGCCACTGCTAGCATTCCGAGAGTGTCAGCATTAGTACTACTCCGTTAAATACAAAGATAGTATAATAGCAACTTCAGAAAGAGGGTAAGAGATGAAGTTGCAACAATTAAAAAAAATAGAGAAAGAACTTAGCGAATTTGTAGAGGAATTTGGTAAAGAGCTAGGGCGATCAGAAAGACGCTATTGGTGCAAGCAGTATATAACAGGACTGCTGTTGCGTATTTCGATGAACGTGAAGGGTGGATATGACGAAGATGAATGGCGCCACAAAAAGAAAACCGCTGATGTGAAATTTGTACACTGACCATTCACGTTGAGTCAACAAAAAACTATCTACTCCAGTTAGCTAAAAAACTATTCTTTTGTTGAGGCTCGCCGAAGGCATCTACTCGCGACAGAAGGCAGAGCGCGCCAGAGGGAAAAACTTTTTGTGCTTTGACAAAAAGTTTTTCCCGGCGGGCAGCCTTGCAGAGGGCGGTACAATGAAAGCAGAGAGACGGGGGATAGTTCGTTGTTTGAACTATTCCTCCGTCTCGGCGCTTTCAGCCGCACCGCCCTGGGAAAGGCCGCGCGGGTAACACAGTAGCAACCAAGATAGTGATCGGGCCGTGAATCAGCTTGGTGCTAGTGCTGGTTTAACACCTTGGCATTGCGGTGTAGTCGAGTTAGCTAGTAGTTTTAAGTTTACGCAGTGATTCTCCTTTCAAAAAAATCTTGTGGGCATTGTGGAGAATACGGTCTAAAACTGCGTCCGCAATCATGGCATCGTTGATGTACTGATGCCAGTGCTCAATCGGTAATTGAGAGGCGATCAAGGTTAAGTGTAGGGTATAGCGATCTTCCATAATCTCGAATAAATCTTGCCGCTCCATACGGCCTAATTGATCGATACCCCAATCATCAATGACCAATAAATCAACTTTGGCGAGTTGTTGTCGTCGATTCTTCAGGCTGCCATCAGCGTGGGCCAACTTTAATTCTTCAAACAATCTTGGTGCGCGCACATATTGCACACTCAGTCCTTGCCGACAGGCATGATGACCAAACATACAGGCCAGATAACTCTTAGCTGCACCAGTAGGACCAACCAGACAGAGATTTTGATGTGCTCTGATCCAATCGCAACTAGCCAATGCCACCATTTGTGAGCGATCTAGCCCCCGACGCGGTGTCCAATTAACATCTTCCAAACAGGCTTGCTGCTTTAAGCGAGCTTGACTTAATAGGCGATTTAATCGTCTATTATCACGATGGGTGACTTCCATATCGACCAACAAGGCAAAGCGTTCTTCAAAGGACAATTCTTGTGTGGGAGGTTGTGCCAGTTGTTGTTGAAGGGCTTCTGCCATACCAGTGAGTTTTAATTTCCGTAACAGTTGTAAAGTTTGTTGTTGCAACATAGCTACCTCCTCAATTCGTTATTAAGCTTTCGCCGTAATAAGCTGGTCCACGCACATTTTCGTGGGTTGACACCACAAGTTGAGAGTTCTCGTCAGAGTGTTGATCCAAGGATTGCTTGAGAATCGATTTGACACTGCGGTAGGTTGGTGAGCCGATCGCAACTGCATAACGACAGGCATTCTCTAAGCGTGTGATGGTGTAATGGCGGGCCAGATTGAGTAATCCCAAACAACAGCGGTAGCCTTGTTCTGGATGGGATTTGCTGGCAAATATTGCTTTAACCAATTGCTCGGTGGCTGGCCCCACCTGAGTAGCCCATCTTTTTACTGCCACGACACTCCATTGCAGATGTTTCTGATGCGCCTTGGGCATATGCTCAAGCAGCGTGCTATGGCCACATTTTTCATAGCTGCGCGCGTGTGAGGCCACCCGTTTGCCTTGATAGAATGCTTCCAAAGTATGATCCGTTAGGCGTACTTCTAGCTGTTGCTTAATGAGCCGATAAGGCACGCTATAATAATGATCAGCTATCTTAATATGATAGTCGTAGCCCACACGTGCCTTGTACCATTCACAGTATTGCCAGAGGCTGACAGGTAATGCTTTGAGCAGCGGCTTTTCCACTGTGAGATAGAGATTTTTGCGCGTCGTCTGCAGTTGCTTCATCACACGATTATTCAAGTCCTCCAGTAAAACCTGGATCGCTTGATTCAACTGAGCAAGAGAAAAGAATTGTTGGTGTCTCAAGCGGGCCAGAATCCAGCGCTCAACAATTAACACTGCCGTCTCCACTTTCGCTTTGTCGCGAGCTTTGAACGGGCGTGCTGACACTACTGCAATACCGTAATGGGTCGCCATCT
>JBFLVQ010001095.1:0-2463 GCA_040758525.1 Acidobacteriota bacterium | reverse complement strand
GTTCATCATTAACACGCTGAATTGCACTATTGGGCACAACCAATGCATCATGCTGCAAGGTTTTGATTGTAATATTGGCAGTCATATCGGGCTTGAGCAGCTCAAGACCATTATTGATCTTTATTGCTACTTCATAGTTAACAACTCCAGAAACGATCGTGGCTTTAGCTGCAACACGCTGGACACTGCCAATAAATTCACGTGTGGGATAAGCTTCTGTAGTAAAGACAACTTGATTGCCAGGCTTCACACTACCAATATCGGTCTCGTCTACCATTGCAATCAATTCCAATGCACCATCCTCAATGATTGTGACAAAGGTCGGCGCAGTAAATGAAGCAGCAATTGTCTCACCTTCCTGTATAGAGACAGCAGCAACGGTGCCAGAAATGGGTGCAGGAATCTTGACATAAGCAAGATCTACTTCAACCACAGCCAGATCTCGCTGTGATTTCTCCAGTCTGGCTTGTGCGCTTTCAATCTCTAACTCTAGATCCTCTATCTGCTGGCGTGGAATAATGCCAGCCGCAACCAGTTTTTTGCTACGCGCCAGTTCAATCTCAATACGACGTAACGCGACCTCATCTACCTTCACTTGTGCTCGTGCTTGTTCTAGCCGTGCTTGCAAATTGCGTGGATCAATTTCTGCGATGATATCCCCTTTATTGATGCGCGACCCAATGGTGACATAGAGTCTTCTTACAATACCGGAAAGTTGTGATCCAACCCGCACCTCTGATCCTGTACGCAGCCTAATCGTGCCGGTTGCCACCACCGTTACTGTGAGTTTGCGCATCTGTGGCTGAGCCAATATAGGTGTGCCAGTATTCGCATCCAGTGTTGTACGGTAATTGTGCCACCAGTAATAGCCTGCTCCTATAGCCAATCCCAAAAGGAGTAGAATGGATAGAATCCAGCGAATAATCACCCCCCTAGTCAAATTATGACTAACAAATCTAATATTGATTTATGCAGGGCGTAGAAATCTTATACGAGATCCCTGCTAAGAATGTGACGATCAAAGATAGCAACTAATGAGATCATAAACTGACATGAGAGCGCGATAGTTAGGCAAAATACACTTACCATCATCCATACACTTGTACCCTGTGTCCTCATAAAGCTACCCAATACTAGCAATCCAAGCATCAAGAAAAATAGCGCTAAACCTGTCAGTTTCCACCATATTCGAGGACAATAAATTTCCAGTGCACGCACAAAGACAGCACAGCAGAAGGCCACACCATGGGCAATCCCACTACCTGACCACCATATCTCTAATCCCACACTAACCAGTGTAAAAATCGGTACCATCAATAGGAAGGCTTTAACTAAACGTAACCGGTTGAATAGACGCTCAACAAAATAGAGACTTAAATAACCGAGTGTTAGTCCTGTCAGTAACGCGATCTCCCAAACCAAATGACCACGGGGAAAAGCCCAAGCGGCACCATAGCCCATCCCTACTGCTAGCGAGATCTGTACTGTACCAACAAAAGCTGACACTACCACAAGTGATCCTACAACAAGCAGAAAACAGTAGATGAAATAGGCCATAAACCGCTCGGCACAATAGACATCGGCAAACTGCTCGGCAACCTCCTGCGGTTCTCCAAAACGCAATAAAACAAGCTCTTCAATCTCTGCTTCGTTATGCCCAGCCGCACGTGCCTCCTCAATGGCATCTTCTAGATGGGCACGCAATTCACGGGCGACTTCACGGCGCCGGCGCGCACTCACAATACCAGAAGAGGCTAGTATTTTCTCGATCAACTTCTCTTCTGTACTCATAGCTAAATCCTCTTAGCATTTGTCGCTAATCATTAGCCAGCACCGCATTAATTGCCTGTGTAAAAGCCAACCATTGACGCTGTCGCTCCTCGGCCAGTTTGTGCCCTTTCGCTGTCAATGAGTAATATTTGCGTTGACGACCATTCTCTGCAATGCGCCACTCTGAACGTAGACAACCTTGTCGCTGTAGCTGATGTAGTGCTGGATAGAGCGTACCCTCTTTGAAACGAAAGGCTTGATCACTACGCCGACTTGCCTCTTGTATGATCTCATAACCATACATATCCCGCTGCGATAGTAGACGTAGAATAAGCAGCGTGATACTGCCCTTAAGCAATTCCCTATCTAGTTCGATCATCTGTATTGATACCTCGGTTCACAAAGTATCAAATGATATGTCTGCTTGTCAACTAGGGTAATTTGAGTTTGCCAAGATTTTTCCGGGATCTCAGACTATTATCTCTGCTTTGTTGGTAGTTGCGAATCGCTTGGCTAAGTTTTACTAAGGCTATTGGTCAGGGTGTTGAATGGGTAGCGACTGGAGCAGCCTGCCAGAGGCGATCAAACTCCTCTAGGTCTCTACCCAAGACATCTGTCATATCCTGGACATTTGGCACTACCTCTTGCCATCTAGAACTTTCAAAAGCCCGCACATGATCCTTAAGAAATTTA
>JBFLVQ010001094.1:0-2464 GCA_040758525.1 Acidobacteriota bacterium | reverse complement strand
GCCTTTGAGATCCTAACTATATTGGTAAGTCATAATGGGCATCTGGTAGAAAAGGATCTTCTGCTAAAAAAAGTCTGGCCAGAGACCTTTGTTGAAGAAGCTAATCTAACTCAAAATATCTTCACACTGAGAAAAGCTCTAGGCCAACACAAGGATGGTAATCAGTATATAGAGACGGTACCAAAGCGTGGCTACCGCTTTGTAGCTAATGTTAGAGAAACCCCTGCCGAGATTGTCATCCCTATCGAGGAAAAGAGCATAGATGAGATGGCGATTAATACCAAGACGATCCCTATTGAGGAGAATGGCGCTAATCCGTTAGCCATCACACAAGAAGAAAAAAACGTTGATCGGGAAAAATTTAATGCAAATAGAGAGGAGATTGGATTAAGTCTTCCGGTATCGAGTATTGCTCCTAAAAACAGAAAGATCCGTAGATTAGTGTTAAGTTTGGTTGCCACTATAATAATAATTGGCCTTATTCTTATGCTTTATTCTGTTTGGCCAGCAACAAAGCAGGAAGCTGCCAAATCTGAAACCACCACTTCTCTAACCGTCAAATCAATCGCCGTACTCCCATTTAAAAATTTGAATACTGAGAGCAGTGATGAATATCAAGGAATGGCTATGGCTGATGCCCTCATTACTCGGCTTAGTAATACTGGACAGATTGTCGTACGACAAACCAGCGCAATATTAAAATATACTGGTTCGCAAGACCCTCTAGCGGCTGGACGCGAGCAGGGTGTAGATATGGTACTGGATGGCAAGATTCAGCGCGATAGCGACAGTGTGCGTGTAACTGTGCAACTGGTTCGAGTCAGTGATGGAGTAACGCTTTGGGCAGATCGATTTGATGAAAAATTTACTAATATCTTTGCTGTACAGGATGCTATCTCCGAACGAGTTGCACAGGGAATGATGCTTAAGCTCAGTGGTGAAGAGAAAAAACGGCTGATCAAACGTTATACAGAGAACAGCGAAGCTTACCGGGCCTATCTAAAGGGCCGTTTTTTCTGGAGCAAACGAACCGTTCAAGGGCTACAAAAAGGTGTTGAATATTTCCAACAGGCTATTGAAATAGATCCCAGCTATGCTTTGGCTTATGCAGGGTTGGCGGATTCCTACACACTGCTCGGGGTCTATATTGCCCTCTCGCCAAATGATACCTTCCCAAAAGCAAAAGCAGCTGTCCAGAAAGCCTTAGAGATTGATGATAGCCTGGCCGAAGCGCATGCTTCATTAGGAGCCATCAATCTCTTCTATGAATGGGATTGGCAAGGTGCCGAACAAGAGTTTAAACGCGCAGCAGAACTTAATCCCAGTTACGCTTATGCCCACCAGTGGAATGGGCTTAATCTCGCAGCAATGGGACGAATTGATGAAGCCATTATTGAGATGAGACATGCTCAAGAGTTGGATCCTCTCTCACTCATTATTAACACCAATGTGGGTTGGATAAATTACTATGCACGCAGTTATGATAAAGCGATAGAACAGTGCCGGAAAGCTATGGAGATGGATGCCAATTTTGCTCGCGCGCATCTACGCCTAGGAATGGCCTACGGACAAAAGAGGATGTATCCAGAAGCGATTGCTGAATATCAAAAGACCCTCAATCTATCTGGAGATGATCCCTATGTAATGGCACTACTAGGATACGCTTATGCCGCATCTGGACAACATGATGCAGCACGAAAAACACTTAATCAGTTACAAGAATTACAAAAACAACGTTACGTACCACCACATAGTATTGCCTTGATTTATACTGGACTAGGCGAGAAAGAGCAGGCGTTCGAGTGGTTAGAAAAGGCTTTCAGGGATCGTTCTGGCGCGATGATCTATTTAAGAGTGGAGCCTATATTTGACCCATTACGTTCTGATCCAAGACTAACGGATCTGCTACGACGTATGCGGCTTACTTCGTAAAGCTCTTTTTGTCTGCGCTTTTGGGTTTGAAAATTACCAATCTCTTCCCTTTCGTAATACAAGCATTATTGACCTCCTCACCCTAGCTTCAGCTAGGGGATTCCTTTGTGTGGCTACCAAGATCAAGCCGTTACCGACACAAAGGAATGTGGCAACCTCTTTGCAGAGGATTCCACCGGTTCACCCTTCAACAGCCTAGCCAACGCCGAGCCTACGGGCGCACAGACGGGTAGCCCACCCGCCTGCAAGAGTATACTGATCCCTCTTGCTAGGATATTGATTGCAGCATTCTTGTCTCTGTGCAGTACTAATCCACAGTATGGACATCTATGCCAGCGCATACCAAGTCCTTTAGGTACTTTCTTGCCGCAACCACTGCAATTTTGCGATGTGTTATTAGGGGTCACGTTCACTGCCAGCTTATTAGCATCTGCCGCTTTATAGTCCAGCATATCAAAGAACATTCCCCATCCTACATCACTGATACTTTT
The DNA here is from genome assembly GCA_040758525.1 of Acidobacteriota bacterium. Taxonomy (GTDB): domain Bacteria; phylum Acidobacteriota; class Blastocatellia; order Chloracidobacteriales; family JADJPF01; genus JBFLVQ01. Next base: position 41 of record JBFLVQ010001094.1, on the reverse strand, counting down.
AGCTAGCTGATGGTTGTGCACCATCCCTTTAATGTTGAGAT
>JBFLVQ010001093.1:0-2465 GCA_040758525.1 Acidobacteriota bacterium | reverse complement strand
ATTAGGCGCAAGCCTATGGGCCAGGACAACCGAGACGGGCAAGTGGCGCAGCCCGAAGTATTCGCTGGCAACTACGAACTCAATGCGGTAGCAGCCACGCTGCAATTACTGCGAGTTTCGCTTATCCATGGGTGCTTCTAATGTTCGCAAGAAGCCGCCGCGCTTTTAGCGCGTGCGGAGTGTCACCAAACTGATTTTCAGCAATACGATGCGTGGATGTGATATCAAATTATCCACGCATCACCTATCAATGCTAACCGCCTGATCTTGAAAATTCTCTGCACAAATATTATTGTTGTCGAAAACAGAGCGGATCGCTAAGACCGCGATAATAGAGCAAAGTTGCCAATCTTACAGATAAAAAATGAGCCTTTTCAAAAATACCAAACTACTCTGGAGATTACTGCTCGCTAGCACCGTATTAGTACTAGCTTTGAGCGCAATCATATTTTTTATCCGTTTTCAGTTTATCCTTCATGATCCAGGGCTTTATCCTACTACCGGCACCGAAGCGATCAGTATTTATAACATCTGGAAAGTACAGAATGGCCATATCCTCTATGAGTGGCCTAATCGTGATAACTATGCCTTTACCGTCTATAATTATCTCTTCTACTATACCTATGCACATGTGTTAGCAGTATTAGGAATTGGCGGAAAGGATCTGGTCTTCTATGGAAGACTGCTTACCCTTGCCTTTGCCTTGATAGGAGCAACAGCGCAATGGCAATTGACACGATCTCTTAACAAAGACTACTACACGACTTCGACGGATATTTTCCTAGCGCTGTTAGCGCTTATGGTCTGGTTTGGTACAGCCTTTGTCGGCTGGTGGTCACTTACAGTACGACCTGATGTGCCTGCAGTCGCATTGGTGACATTAGCACTACTCGCTTATCTACGCGGTATTACAAAAGGTTCACATTTTGCAATCTTGATTGCATCTATACTCTTCTTCTCTGCTTGGTCATTTAAGCAGCCTGTCGTTTGGGCATTATCAGGTGTCAGTCTCTATGCACTTATCTATCGTAGAGATTGGAAAGAGGCTCTGGTACTGATACTCCCTTGTGCTCTGCTAATGGCTGTTTGTCTGATCTTAGGCGGACCAGCATATCGCTATAACATCCTTGCTGCCCATATTAATACTATCTCTTTACAGCAGAGCGTACGTGAATTTGTTAAGCTTGCAGTATCTGGACTTTTTATCTGGGGATCTGCTGGTATTGGTCTCTGGCTGCTTTTGGTCTCAAAAAGTAGTCCATCTGTTAATGCTTGGCGAGAGGGTGAGAGCGCGAAATATATGCTGTTTGTGTTTGTCTTTATCGCCACAGTATTGCTTGGCACAATCGCTTTAGGTAAGGCAGGAGCCGTAAAAAATCATCTTTTCGAGGCATTTGTAGGGGCGGGGGTCTTCTCTGCAACAAGTTTTATTAAACTTTTCAATACTGATCATGCTTCTATACGTACTCGCACAATCGTGCTAGCGCTAGCACTGATGCTCTCAATGATGGCATTTCCGATCGCACAGTTGGGTATATTCAATCGCCTGCCTACTTATGGTGTGTTGACGCCTGCCTCACCAGCAGAACAGGCCAAGAAGAAGGTGTTTGCCGATTTTCTTGCCACTCTACCTAAACCTCTATACCTCCCAGATGAGATGCTGGCACTACCCTGGTATGCTACCGATAACAAATATCCTGCTATCAACCTAGATGAATACTTCTACTTTCCTGCTAAACAACTAGGTCTGCTGCAAGGTAGAGGGGTAAGCGAACTGGTCTATAATAAGCATTTTCGTACCCTTATTATTCCTAAAGAGAACGAGACATACCAACCGGCATTGGCTGCTGGTTATCAACTGCTGCCATTACGAGAAGATTTGCGCACACTACGCAGCAACAGTTTTTATACTTTGCAAGATTTGAATCTATTTGTATTAACTAACCAAGCAACTGAACAGACAGAGAAGTAACGAACAACTAACTCTGATACCATGCCTCACGCATTGCCTCTGCTTGAGCCTGTAACATCTCTTCTGTTAGACCAGGATAGACTCCTAGAAATATTCCCCCCAAGGCAAACTTATTAGTATTACTAAGCTCACCGACAACACGATGTGGGATATTACGGTAGGCAGGTTGCCAGAGCAGATTACCGCTGAAAAGTCGTCGATGTCCTACTTTTTTGGCATCAAGCATACGACATAGACGAGCCAGACGCTCGTGATCAGCTTTTCGCATTACCATCAAAAAGCCAAACCAACTAGGATCACTGCCTGGTGTTGCCTCAATAAAATGCCAATCCTCTGCTAGGTCAGCTAAAAGTTCACGCAGTTTTTGCCAATTATGCTTGCGTAGCAAAGTGAAGCGATCAAGTTTCTCAAGTTGCTGCCGACCAATAGCAGCCTGTATATCGGTCGGTTTTAAGTTATAACCTATATGGCTATAAACATATTTGTGATCATA
>JBFLVQ010001092.1:0-2470 GCA_040758525.1 Acidobacteriota bacterium | reverse complement strand
AGATCGATATACAACAACTACGCACATCCTATTTTGCTTCTGTTGGGAACTATTACGATTTATACATAGACCTGCTAATGCAGTTACATAAACAGAATCCCAAAGCCGGTTATGATGCTTTAGCACTGCAAGCTAGTGAGCGTGCTCGCGCCCGTAGTTTGCTAGAAATGTTAATAGAGACTAGTGTTGATATTCGCCAAGGCATCGCGCCAGAACTACTTGAGAAGGAGCGTAGCTTACAACAACAACTCAATGATAAAACAGAATATCAGATACGATTATTGAATCGTAATCACACCATAGAGCAGATAGAGGCTATACATAAGGAGACGGAGAAACTGAATGAAGAGCTTCAGAAAGTTGAAGCACAGATACGCAGGGACAATCCACATTATGCAGCATTGAAATATCCTCAACCGCTCAGTTTGACTGAGATTCAACAGCAGGTACTTGATGCTGATACACTGCTTTTAGAGTATGCGCTGGGTGAAGAGCATAGCTATCTATGGGCAGTAACAGTAACCTCAATGACCAGTTTTGAAATACCCAAACGTGCAGATGTAGAACGAGCTGCATTGCGTGTCTACGAGTTATTAACTGCTCGGGAAAGGAGAAGGTTTGAAACTGATAAGAAATTATTGGCACGTATAAAAGAGGCGGATGCAGACTTACCAATAGCGATGGCGGTTTTGAGTCATATGTTATTAGGACCAGTTGTTGAGCAATTGGGTAGAAAGCGATTACTAATTGTTAGTGAAGGTCTATTACAGTACATACCATTTGCCGCATTGCCTATCCCTACAGATAATCGTAAGAGTAAAACCTATCCATCCCCTGATACTAAGCCGTTAATAATCGAACACGAAATAATAAATTTGCCTTCTATAACAACTTTAGCAGTGCAAAGGCGAGAGTTAGCTGGACGTAAAGCTGCCTTAAAGACTATCGCAATATTTGCCAATCCAGTCTTTTCAGTAGCAGACACGAGGGTTAAATCAGTATCGACTAGAGCTAATGAAAAATTGTATAGAAAATCAGTTGATTCAGTAGATTCTCTACTGACAGAATTAGTGCCACTTCCTGAGACAGAACAGATGGCTAAAGAGATTATTGCCTTGATGCCCTCGGAGCAATGCAAATTAAGCACTGGGTTTGATGCAAATTTAATAACGGCAACAGCTCCAGAACTGAGTCAGTATAGTATTATCCAATACACCACGCATGGGTTTCTTAATTATAAGCCAGAATTATCCGGGATAGTGCTATCTTTAGTTAATAAACAAGGTAAGGAGCAGAAGGGTTTTCTCAGTACTGCGGCAATATTTAACTTAAAACTATCGGCAGATTTAGTTGTGCTCAGTGCCTGTCAAACTGGACTGGCTTGGGATCCCTTGAATATTGGAAAGAGTAATGATCCGCGTATCTTCAAGAAGATTAAGGATCAAGGATTCACTGGATTAACACGTGGGTTTGTCTATGCAGGAACGGCGCGTGTAATGGTCAGTTTATGGAATATACGAGTTAGGGCTACGACAAAATTGTTAGTCCGTTTTTACAAAGAGATGTTAGGCCCTAGAAAATTATCTCCTGCTGCGGCACTACGTGCTGCACAAATATATATGTGGAAGCAAACAAAGTGGAAAGCTCCCTATTATTGGGCTGCCTTTGTAATAAGCGGTGAGTACAAATAATCTACTTTCACTACCATTGTTAATGTTGCTTTAATCGATGTTCTCTTGCTTCCAGTAGCTGTAGCGTAATCTCACTTGCCGCCGAAGCAAGATCGCTATAGCTACGTGGTCCATGCTGGAAAAGTATCTTACCCATCCCATTCACTAATTGCACTTCGACAACTTGCTTACCATTTATCTCTTTTAATGAACCTTCTAGTATTGCCTGTGCTAAACCTCTTTCTGTCAGGATAGAGAATTTTACCTGTGACAAGTTTTCTATTAGAAGTTTACGAAATTCTTCGTCTATAGGATTGTTGTCGAACGGTTCTATATAGATACTCTGTATTGCTGACAGTTCCAAGTTACTTTGTTGATATATAGACATTGTTTGATCATCTATATTCTCAATCACGGTATCATCTGAGCTGGGTTGCAGCGATCTATGATTTGGTTTTGTTGGTGTTATTGGAATGATTGAATTATTCCTGTCCGACTGTTTATCAGCTAGTTGTGAGTTATCCACTTTATTCTCAACTTGCCTTGGTAAAAGAGGCTTTTGCTGATTATCTTGTTGTGGTAATACTTTTTTTACCTGTTCAGGCACAGTTGAAGATTTCCTTAATAAGGAAAAGTAGAAAAATCCCAGCATACAGATTACGATCACAACAAAGATAAATATTTTTATTGGTCTAAAAGGCCACAACCAGTCAAGGTTTGATAGTTTTGCCAGTTGCTGCTTAATATTTTGCCAAAGTAGTAGCATTGCACTAGTAGGGTTTTCTTGATATCTAATGTCG
>JBFLVQ010001091.1:0-2470 GCA_040758525.1 Acidobacteriota bacterium | reverse complement strand
ACCATTCTTCTCTGCCCACGCTTTTCCTTCATAGAGGGATGATATATTACCTTGTCTACTTCCATCTGACTGCGGGTGAGTACGGGAATATTTTGTGAATATGCAGTAATAGATTGCAAACATAGAGATATTATCACTAGTATAACTACTCTCGCCTTCATAGCAGCTCCTTTCTCGATTAGTATTATTGCTGGTCTCGTGCGATCACAATTGGCTGTGCATCAGTAATGGATGCCACTACTGTGCCATCCAGCTTATGTGCGACCACCTTAAAAGTGACTAGACCAGAGAAGTTGGCAGGCAGCATCCAATGGAAACTCTCATCATTGGTATTGGCAATGGAGTGGAAATGCGCACCTTGATCATAAGAGAGTAGCACCTCATAGTAGGCCAGATTAGTCACTGAACTGGTCCAATTTAGCTCAATCTGTGTCTCTGGTAATGCTTTGCCAAGTGGCGAGACTGTCAATTTAACTTCTTCAACAACACTGTTGCTGGGAAGAATGCGAAACATAGATTTTTTTTGTGGTTTCGATTTCTCAAATCTTGATTTACTAAATTCAGAACCGAAACGGATATCAATAACTGCTCGATCCGTTGGTAGATTTGGCACTGTCCATTCATATTCACGTACTCTGGGAGAGAGTTCTGGAGTTATCCGATATTTCATGGTTTTGCCACCATCCAATGAAAGGAAGATCTCTTGTTCACACCAGTTAAGATCCAGCTCTCCTAATATCTCTACTTGCCAAGTAATCTTAACCTTCTGTCCAGGAGTAAAATTATCACCCGGTTTAGGTGATAATAATTTCACTTTAGCCTTAGCCTTAGATTGGTTGCTAGACTGTGCCATAGCCGTACTAATACTAGTACCCATAATTAGAATGGCTAATAGTATAAATAGTAGTAGCGTGGGTTTCTTAGCTTTATCGATCATGATTTTCTCCATAGCTTTTTAATTCTGGTCAGTAATTAGTCTTCTCTGAAAATAAAATTTTCCCCTCATTTATATACGCGTAACAGAATGCTAGAAATAATCACTAATTAGCCTTTTGTCCTTGTCTCTATAGGGCTTTACGGCAATATAGCTAATTGAGCCTAGTAGGTAATTGATATCTCGCGAGGCTCTGTGGTAAAAAGTCCTGCTAGTATTAGCAACTCAATTGGCATAAGAGAGAGAAAAGATGGTAGATTGGCGTAGCAAGATAGTAAATATACTCAGTCAGGTCGATGATCTATCTGATGCGGCAAGAGCGCGAGTAGAGAAGATTAAGGGTCGTAATGATCCATTGAAGATCTTGCCTTATCTAGGCTATGGCAGCACTACTAGAGTCTGCTTAAACGGTCGCGTTTTGGAAGATGAAGGCATTGGCCAAGCGAATGCAGCCGATACGATTTGGGAAAATTTAGTAAATATGTATAAGCGGTTCGAGTCCGATGAGGTTGCCGGTGCCCGTGTGTGTGCTCGCTTTCTTGGCGATGAAGTAGAAACGATAACTGATAATGATGGCTATTTCAGTTTTAGTTTTCAGCCTACTAGCTTGCCATATGAGCATTTATGGCATGATGTTGAGTTGGAGTTGCTCGATCCACAACCGCTAGATGGCAAGCTAGTGAAAGCAATAGGTAAAGTGCTACTACCGTCTTCACAGGCCCGCTTTGGTGTGATTAGCGATATCGATGACACTGTTATTCAGACCAATGTCGGTAATAAGTTGAAAATGATCTTGGGTATTGCACTACTAAATGCACGCACACGATTACCATTCAAAGGTGTGGCAGGTTTCTACAATGCCTTGCAGCAAGGGAGCAGTGGGAAAGAGAATAACCCGATCTTTTATATCTCTAGCAGCCCTTGGAATCTCTATGATCCACTGATCGAATTTCTCGAAATACATGGTATTCCCATCGGACCACTGTTTCTTAAAGACTTTGGCGAACAGACAATTCTAGATGCCAGCAATCATTTTGCACATAAGACCGATAAGATTGAACGATTGCTAGCACTCTATCCACATCTGCCTTTTATATTGATTGGCGATAATGGTGAACAGGATCCTGAGATTTACACTACCATAGTGAGTAAATATCCAGATCGAGTTCGTGTTATTTATATTCGTAGTGTTAATACTGCGGCAGCACGTATTGACGCAATAAATAGGCTGGTTGCAGAAGTGAGCAAGACTGGGTGTCAACTAGTACTTGCTCAGGATAGCGAGAGTGTTGCCATTCATGCTGCTGGTGAAGGTCTAATTTCATTAGCAGGATTAGATTCAGTACGTGCACAGTCGTATGTAGACGAATATTCTCCCAATGCCAGGGAGGTGGTCGATGAGGAGTGAAAGATGAGAACAGTTTCTATATATGGTGCAGGCCATTTAACAATGGCTCTGCTAAAAGGCATCTCTCGGGTATCTGATATGCCTATTATGATCTATAACCGAACCGCATCAAAATTATCTAGTTTAAT
>JBFLVQ010001090.1:0-2477 GCA_040758525.1 Acidobacteriota bacterium | reverse complement strand
GATGAGTTCTGGCAAGGAAGCCACGATAAAGTCGGACATCTATTCGCTAGCAATGACATTAATATATGGATTATATGGAGAGGAGCTACCGTTGCGAGTAGTAAGAAATCCGTCATTATTTATAGATAGACTTGAGTGTAGTGAGGAAATGAAAGCAGCCTTAAAAAAGGCGATAGCGGATGAACCAGAGGAGCGGTTTAATAGTGTAAAGGGGTTTTGTCGAGAGATTAGTAGAAAGGAGTTGTCTGGTGGGCCTCCGTTAAAGACATACAACTTCGAGGTTGTGACTCTAGATTCGGAAGGTGAGATAGTAAAACGCGAACAGGGGAAGGCAAGATATTTTAGCGAAGATTTAGGTGAAGGGGTAGAGTTAGAAATGGTGCTGATACCTGGAGGAGAGTTTGAGATGGGATCGCCCTCTACAGAAAGGGATCGAAGAGATAATGAAGGGCCACAGCATAGAGTAAAAGTGGCAGAATTCTATATGGGAAAATATCAGGTGACACAGGAACAGTGGCGAGCAGTAGCGAGATTGCCAAAGGTAGAACGAGACCTTGATGCTGAGCCATCTCACTTTAAGCCAGCAGAAGGGGAAAAGAATCTGCCAGTAGAGCAGGTATCGTGGGAAGATGCAATAGAGTTTTGTGCGCGGTTATCGCGTAAAACCGGGAAAGAGTATCGATTGCCAAGCGAGGCGGAGTGGGAGTATGGATGTCGAGCTGGAACAAGAACAGCATTTGCATTTGGAGAGACGATCACGCCAGAGTATGTGAATTACGATGGAAATTATCCGTATGGGTCAGGGCCAAAAGGAGTTTATCGAGAAAAAACGGTGCCGGTAGGAAGCCTTGGAAAAGCGAATGGATTTGGGATATATGATATGCATGGGAATGTATGGGAATGGTGTATAGATGAGTGGCATGATAGTTATGAGGGAGCGCCAGAAGATGGGAGTGCATGGGGTGGTGGAAGAGATACTGACCGCTGTGTAGTGCGCGGCGGTTGTTGGAGCGACGACGGTAGGCTCTGCCGCTCTGCTATTCGCCGTTGGCATGGAATGGACGGCAGGTACGACGTCATTGGGTTTCGGTTAGTTGTTTCTGCTGCGCGGACTCAACGGTAAGCGTACTCTTTAGTCTTTACATTTTGCCAGCGCGCTTTTTGCGCGGGCAAGAAAAATTTGTGATTTAGTGGTAATGGAAGATCTACCAATCATTTTACTTACCTGGTAAGCGGTGCAATCCTTCAAGACAATTACAAGATATGACGCTAATGAGTAAGTAGGCTATTTGCGCTTAACTTTGCTGATTGCTCTTTTCACCATAGGCTTACCTTTAGTCTCACTGGTAGCAATTTTATTATTAAGCTTCTTCAGCGTAGTCAGTATCTGAGCATTCAACTGATTGGTTTGAGCAAACTGTGAGATCACTTCCAGAGCTTTAGCAAAAGAATCAGCTTGAGCAGCAATAGCAGGGAATTGTGAGAAGAACGATTCAGCTCTCACAATGAATGCATTCAGCGACCGCTCCATTGTTTCTTGCTGACGAGACACCTTCAACAGATTATCCTGCAAAGCACCAATCTGATTAGTGAGGGCTGCAATCCAGATTGCAGCATACCATTAAGCTTATCGATTGATGTGGCCAAGGCATCCATTTGTTTGCTTGAGGAATCTACCTAATCACTCAGCTACTAGGGGTGAGTTGCTAGGGTACAATGGAATTCACACTATTATAGACCTTATCCTTACAATAAGCTCTGGTAAAAAGGAGTACTGCTGTGATTGGTTAGGATAACTAATCTACAGAACATCCCTTCATCAGCATTGGAAGTATGAAGCTACTTTTCCCTACCAATACAATAATCAAGTTATACATGCAAAACTACGTCTTATACATGCAACAAAATGGTTAACCATACGTATACAACATGGGTAGTGATTGAGAAACCATTTGGTAGTTAGGAGACTAAGTTTCAATTTAGAGAAGATGATCTGAGCAAGGCAGTAGAAGGAATTTTAAGATAGGGTGAATTACTACAGTAAAATGATTGTCTGGCGTATTGAGAGTAAAGTGAGATATTAGTTAGCTGAACAATAAGTGTGCAGACAGCGTGTGTGCCAAGCAAGCGTCTTGCTTGGTATCATAATGACACAATTATTATTTTGAAACACTGTGTCTAATTTCACCACTTACATGGTAAGTAAGCGAGAGCCATCAAATGGGAAAACTGTGCTCAGTTGAATTGACAATAATCAATAAGGAAGCAAAGTAAACCAATGGTGTGGAATGATATCCATGTTTTTAGATTTATAGATAGAAAAAATGGATATCAATGGAATGGATAGTTAGGTGCTGTATAGCTAAGCCGGGAAAGGTTAATTTTAGGGTAACATTAACGTATCTTGCCAAGATAGGTGATACGTTATGGATACCGACGGTCAATGGTGCGACAACAAATTTTGTGTTGACTTTGGA
>JBFLVQ010001089.1:0-2490 GCA_040758525.1 Acidobacteriota bacterium | reverse complement strand
ACCGTCTGTGGATGCTACACGTATCAGTTTTGTCAAGAATGGCAAGCTAGCAGTAGTTGATATCAATGGAAATAATCAGCATATTGTTGATGGACAGACGGTATATAAAAGAATATTGGATTGGAATAAGCAGGACGAATACCTGGTTATTAACAAGGAGAATCAAGTATATTTGTTGACTAAGGTTGGCAGCAAAAGGGTTTTGGCAACATTTAAGCCTAGTGATGGCAACTTCAAGTATACAAAGCCTGAAGTGTTGAAATTTATATCTAAATTTAGGAGTTTTGAGACTGATCTAAAGCGGATCTATACTTCTAAGACTCCTAAAGGGTATTGGTTAATTTTGGAAGATGCGACAGGATACATTCAACCTGAGATCCTCTTTGAAGATGCTAATACAAATCTTGCGCCCAGTCGTATGGCTAATGGTAAGGTGGTTTTTGTCAGCGATCGAAAAAGCTCGATTAATCGTAGTACCAGACATTAAAAAGCGACGGGAGTTTGACTTTACCCCTCACGAAGTATTCTACTAAAAGCCCTACCTTACCCATTTTCGCGCGTTTGGCTTGTAAATATTGAGCCAAATAATAAAGATTGATTTACTCTAAGGTATAATCAATAGCTTTAACAGTCTCCAGGAGGATTGATGAGTTTCTCAAGGTCGAGTGGTATTCTTTTACACCCAACATCTTTACCAAGTAGATTTGGCATTGGAGATCTAGGTGAGGAAGCCTATAAATTTATCAACTTTCTTTCTCTTAGCGGCCAGCGTCTCTGGCAAGTGTTACCCTTAGGTCCGATTGGTTATGGAAACTCTCCCTATCAATGCTTTTCAGCCTTTGCTGGCAACACATTGCTGATTAGTCCAAAGAAACTCTGGGAGGATGGCCTGCTCTCTTCGGCAGATATTAAAAACGCACCTAAATTTAATAGTGAATCTGTCGATTATGGTGCCGTTATTAATTACAAACGCACACTACTACATAAAGCCTACGAGAATTTTAAACGTAAAAACGACTCACAAATGCAGGCTGAATTCGATGCCTTCTGCCAAGAATCGGCGGCTTGGTTAAATGACTATGCATTCTTCTCTGTACTCAAGGAGGCTCATAAAGGAGTAGCCTGGATCGACTGGCAACCACATCTATCGAAATATGATACTTCAGTGTTGATCGGTGTACATCAACGTATGCGTGATGCGGTTAGCGAGAGTAAATTTTCCCAATACCTCTTTTTTAAACAATGGTTGGCATTAAAAACCTTCTGCCAGGCTCATGATATAAAACTGATCGGCGATCTACCGATCTTTGTCGCTTATGATTCTGCTGATGTTTGGCAGAATCCTCACCTGTTTAAGCTAGATTCAGAAAACCTGCCTGTTGTAGTGGCTGGTGTACCACCAGATTTCTTCAGTAAAACCGGACAGCGCTGGGGTAATCCTATCTATAACTGGGAAGCGATGCGTAACACAGGCTTTGCTTGGTGGATTGAACGTATGCGCACAATGTTACGCCTATTTGATATTGTGCGAGTAGACCATTTTCGTGGTTTTGCTGCCTGCTGGGAAGTACCTGCCAGCGAAGAGACTGCAGAGAATGGTGAATGGGTCGAGGTGCCTGGTAGAGATCTCTTCACTACTCTCAAAGCGGTTTTGGGAGAGATGCCTATTATCGCTGAGGATCTAGGCTTAATTACCCCTGATGTTGTGGAGTTACGCGAAGAGTTTGGCTTTCCAGGAATGCGTATTCTCCAGTTTGCTTTTGATAGCGATAGTAGTAATAGTTTTCTACCACATAATTATGTTAGAAATACCGTTGTCTATACTGGTACTCACGATAATGACACTACCGTAGGATGGTTCAAAAATGCTAGTACATCAGCGAAAACATCTGATAGTGTTTCGGCAGAGCTAGAATATTGTCTTAAGTATCTAAATTCCGATGGTAAAGAGATCCATTGGGATTTTATTCGTGCTGCTCTCGCATCTGTTGCTAATATGGCGATAATTCCATTACAGGATATTCTAGGATTCGATTCTTCTGCACGTATGAATCTGCCCTCTAGTAGGGATGGAAATTGGGGCTGGCGTTTCTCTGCACAGCTACTTACTGAAGAGATAGTGGCGCGGCTAAAATCATTGTCGGAAATCTACGGGCGTATATCAGCAAATACATAAAGCTATTCTTGCTCGCAATAGCCATCACCATCATAGTAGGTAAAGACTATTTGAAAAGATAAAAGTAATAATTACTATTGACTTTTTTCAAATATTTGATTACTATACTGGCTATGAAGAAGAGAGGTAAAGTAGCAGATAAAGTAAGAGAGGCAAGTAAGTCTCACAAGGTTGAGGATCTGCATCAGCAGCTCAATGCCTTGGGTTGCCATCTTACTCGTCAACGTGAAGCCGTTTACGAATATTTAAGTGGCGTTGAGCATCATCCTACTGCAGAAGAGATATTTCTTTCCATCAAGCATAAGCTTCCTAAG
>JBFLVQ010001088.1:0-2497 GCA_040758525.1 Acidobacteriota bacterium | reverse complement strand
GACTTTTGCAGTAGCTAAAAAAAGCCTGATATTAAGGCACATTTGAAAGAAAGGATAGGTTCATCAAGGGGAAGTTGGCACATTATGTCCAGAAATGGACATACATATCTTAAGAACATGCAAATAAAAGCATGAACTAAGTCGCCAAACTCCCCCTTGATCATGCCTGCAGCAATTCTTGTGAAGACAAGAAGCATAGCAATGTTATTTCCATATTGTCTTTATGCGGAAGTTTTCTCAATCCAAAGTAAGCTCATAATTTCTAGATTTCAAAGACCATTGAAATCATTTATGAAATGAGTTTCATTCTCATAAGGTCCTATTGGCATTTTAACACGTTGGAAAGTTGCTTCTGCTAACTTTAATAATTTATCACACCTTTTGTTACCGCAAAAGTCGAGTATTTTATTTAACAATTAGCTGGGGAGAATAGCATGAATAATTCATATAATAACAATAAGTATATTGTTGAAATTAATGTTCTTGCAATGATTGGTGTTATATTTGTATTGATTAGTGCATTTATGGTATTAAGTCCTAATGGATGTGGTGGAATAAGTATAGTACTACCTAAAAGTATAAATTCTGAAGAAGATAAAAATATTGCTAAGGAAAAAGCTATGATAATAGCCATTCCTGAAAATGGTGTTTATTACATTGATAAAGATCAAGTAAATAAAAATCAAATACCTAAAAAGATAAAAGAAATTTCAGAGGAACGAAAACGTATATATAGGATTGTTTATATAAAAGGAGGAAATCAAGTAAGTTATGGTTCAATAGTAGATACAATTTCAGCTTTGAGAAAAGCAGGTATTTATAGAATTGGTTTAGTTACAGAAAAACAAGCTATTGAATAATAGAGTGTTGTAATAAAATTAAAATGAATATTTGAAAAATAAGTGCGCCTAACAAGTCGTTGTAACCGACTCGATGTATCTGGCCTCGCGGCTAAACTCCGCGTTAGATATAATCGGTGATACTATTTTTCAGAATCGAAGACGACCTTGCCCAAGCTCTTGTCTGGGTAATGCTCTGCTCGTAGTTGCTGCGCCTCTTTTAACTCCATACCAATAATAGGAAATGCATATAACAATTGTCCATCATCACTATAAATAATATCGCCAGGTAGTTCGGCTTTTAATTGTTCGAGCATCTTCTCGACTACAGCACGCTCCAGCCGCTCTTCTTGTAGAGCAGGGGAATTAACTTCTCGTAGCACATAATCGACCGACATCGGTTCACCCTGCATTTGGAAGATAGCTCGCATAACACGTCTACGTATATTGTGCCAATGCTGGTGTGCACGGGCAGAATGAACTATTATGGCGCGGCACAATGGGATAAGAAAAAAGAGCAGAGAGAAGACAAATGGTATCCAACCAAGCAGCAGACTCCATCCAGCTAAAATGGGAAAAACTCCCAGCAGAATTAGGCTAGAGATTAGCAGATTGAATAGATTTAGGCAGATAATAATAAAATTATGTGTACTGCTATTGCCTGTTAATTGATAATCAGGTTCGTACTCATCCCAATAAAACACAATATCAGAATCTTTTGCACTACTGATAGTACGTATAAGTTGTTCAAACTCACCATACATTATGCCATTATTGCTTACCTTAATATCTCCTTGATAACGAGCAATACATTCTGAAAAGAAGGCTGCAGCATCGTAGGCATTCCAACCGGCCAAGGCTTTCAGCTCGGTAGTCACCAGAATACCCATATTGCGGCGTATAAAAGCAGCAGCTTCACGATGATTTGCCAGTGGATCAGGTTTTACCCGTGGTGGGCCGAAAACAAAATCATATACTGCGGCGATAATACCTTTCTCCTGTTTTTTAGTAGCAGTTTTAGGCCGGTATTGCCGATAGCGATAGCCATAGCGATCTGTCTCATAATAGATTATGTCGCTAGCCGTGTTCCATTGAAAAATAGCAATAAAAATATGTCCCAGCACGTCGAAGCCAATGCCATCATCACGGTCACTATCAGAACTTCCTTTTAATGCCATGGCAATCAGCAGCACAAGGAAGATTGTGCAATAGACAATCAGTGTAACGGTAATCCAGGCTTTAAAGGCATAAGTAAATATCAACCACAGCCACTGCCAAAACTCTTCAAAATATTCAGCAAGAGTCTTTTCTCCTCTACGTCGTAAGCTTTTCCCAAAGTCATAGATCAGGTCGCCATTTTCTGTAACCTGTAGACGACACTCATAACGGATTACCATCTCGCGCAGGCTGGGTTCCACTTGATCTATCGATAATCCAGTCAATGCCGCAGCTTCTGTTTTGGTGAAGCGTCCACTTGATGGGATCTTCTTTTCAATAAGTTTTACCGTTGCTCTATTATCGATACTCACACTTACTCCAAATAGCTATGCTTTCAGCAATATTCGTATTATCAAATATAATCATACTCTAGTAGAGGTTTAAGTAGCTACTTTCTACTGCTACCACGTGCAGTTGTGATATTGTCAGCCGGATACTCC
>JBFLVQ010001087.1:0-2497 GCA_040758525.1 Acidobacteriota bacterium | reverse complement strand
CTGCCCAAGCCCAGTTGAGTTTAGATCTTTTTCAAGGCCCGTTGATAAAAGCTCTCTTTTTCAATTTGGGAACAGGTCAACAAGGACGTTTATTGATAGTAGCTCACCACCTTGTCATCGATGCAGTTTCATTCCGTATTATTATTGAAGATATTCAGACTAACTACTCACAATTAAATCGTGGTGAAGAGGTTGCACTACCAGAAAAGACAGCTTCATTTCAACAGTGGGCAAGAGCATTGGCAGATTTTGCCTGCTCACCACAACTTTTGTCAGAGATTCCTTATTGGTTATCTCAGTCACAAGATAGGGATGGCGATTTACCTGTAGACTTTCCTAATGGTATTAACAATGAAAAGTCAGCTTGTATGGTAATGGTGTCATTGGATGAGACAGATACTCAAACTTTGTTACAGGTTGTACCAACAATCTATCGGACACAGATCAATGATATATTATTGACGGCATTAACACTAGCTATCTCACAATGGCGAGGTATACAGCCAATATTAATAGATTTGGAAGGGCATGGACGCGAAGAGGTAATAGCAGGTATTGATCTATCGCGCACAGTAGGTTGGTTTACAACTATCTATCCAGTGCGATTAAATATAGGAAAAGTCTGTAACTTCACTGATACAATTAATACTATTAAGCTACAATTGCGTCAGCTTCCCAATAAAGGGATAGGTTATGGTGTACTACGTTACTTGAAGCATGATTTAGATACCATTGAAAAATTACAATTCTTACCACGTGCTCAGTTAATTTTCAACTACCTAGGTCAATTTGATCAATCGTTATATACAACGGATCTGTTTCGATTAGCTAATGAGCCTTATGGAGCGCTCTACTGTCCTGAAGCAATACGCTCACATGTTCTGCAAGTTGTTGGTAGTGTGTGGAATGGATGTTTGCAGATAAATTGGATATATAGTACTAATATTCACCGACGCGATACAATCGAGATGTTAGCACAATATTTTCTCGACTCACTACGCAATATCCTATTCAGTTGTCGAACACAGGAAAAAGTTCGCTATACCACATTCGATTTTCCAGAAGCAGAATTAAGCCAAAAAGAATTGGATGGGCTCTTTAATGAGTAAAGCGAAAAGGAGAGTGGTCAATTGAAACCAGATGAGGTGGAAGATATCTACACACTATCACCTATGCAGCAAGGTATCCTTTTTCATAGCCTATCGGAACAAAGTGCGTTTCTTGAACAAGGTATTGGAACGCTAAATGGTGTGATTGATGTCGAGGCATTTACGCGATCTTGGCAGATGGTTGTTGATCATCATCAAATATTGAGAACTGCTTTTGTCTGGAAAACAGTTAACAAGCCAGTGCAAATTGTGCATCGATGTGTGAAAATACCTTTTCAATATCTTGATTGGCAAGCTGTACCATTCCCAAAGCGTAAGAGAGATTTACAAGATCTTTTAAAAGCAGATCGTCAACAGCAAATAGCGCTAGAAGTCCCACCATTAATGCGCTTGACATTAATACGAATGATGGAGAATCAATATGAATTTATCTGGAGTATTCATCATCTTATCCATGATTCCTGGTCAACCTCGCTGTTGCTACAACAAGTATTCGACTGTTATGAAGCAATAAGGCATAACAAAGAGATTAAACTCAATACTTGTCCACCTTACCGTGATTATATTACTTGGCTTAAGGAGCGGGATTTATCTACTGCAACAAAGTTCTGGCGAGAGAGATTGCGAGGATATAAGCATACGGCTCTATTGCCAGTTGACACATATACGACAATCGACAATGAGAGTCGTTACAATCGACAAGAGCTCTTTTTATCTAAGGGTGAAACACAACAGATCGTCACATTCACACGTCAACAACGCACAACAATCAATATTTTAATACAAAGCATCTGGGCCGTATTACTAGGATATTACAGCAAGCGAAAAGATATTATTTTTGGCAGCGTTGTTTCAGGGCGTTCACCAGAATTGGTTGCAGTGGAAAAGATGATCGGCGTATTTATCAATACTCTACCCATTAGAATACAACTGACACCTGATCAACAATGGCAAGCATTACTGAGCGTGCTACAAAGCATACATGCGGAACAATCCTGCTATGATTATACTCCACTTACCCATATTCAACGTTGTAGTGAAATAACGGCTGGCTCACCACTCTTTGAGAGCATTTTAGTTTATCAAAATTCATTTGAGGATCTGACGAATGTGTGCAGAGGAGGGCTATTATTCAAAAACATACGATATGAAGGCCATCCCAACTATCCATTGATGTTGAGGGTGTGGCCAGCATCACAATTGAGACTGGAGATAGTTTATGACCAAAGGCGATGGCAGGTTGGGACAATCAACAGATTACTCAATGGTGTATATCGATTACTTAACCTTACTAACGAAATGAAAAATGCAGATCTACAGGCACTCTTTTCCGTTTTACAAAGAATCGATAGAGAAGAGAAAGAGTCTATCTTCAAACAACGACGAAG
>JBFLVQ010001086.1:0-2498 GCA_040758525.1 Acidobacteriota bacterium | reverse complement strand
GTCTTCTATTTCTTTTGCTCTGCTAGAATCTAATTTTCTAAGTTGCTCTATAGCCTCATTAAATTGCTGATCATTACCCATTGCTTTATAAGCTAGACCAAGCGTTGGTATGGAATCGAGTATCTTAAATGCCGAGTGCTTGCGAGCTTCCTCTACCATGGCTTTCTGTGATTGCTCGCATAGATCTACCAAACAATCCACCTCTTCATATAGATGTTGAGCCCGACTTCTTACCCCATCTTCCTTTAGTTGCTCAAGCCAAGCTTGTCGTTTGTCAGGTTGATAAATATCATTGCCTTTATAAGAGATTGCTCTAGCTCGATAAACGGCTTTAATCCTGTTCTTCACCATTGTACAATCTGATACAGGGACATCAGCTAGGTTGATTAATAATATACACGATCAGCTGATAGTTGAGGTAGATGAAACGGAAGCAGAGCAGATAGCTTGATGGTAGCTGCTGGTAATGAACTGATTCCTAATGTTCCTATTGTAGTAGATCCTAAAGTTGCTCAGAGTTAGGTAAAATAGTATGGTAAAAGTATTAGTAGGAATTGAACCCAACACCAAATATCAGATGGAATTTTACATATTAGGAGCCACAAGAATAGCATGAGTAAAAAATGGAATATTGTTTTTGTTGTCCTGATAACCTCATTGCTGGTTCTATCCGGAACTAACGGCCAAACGCTCAAACCGTTACCATCCGAACAAACCTGGATAACAGGTGGAGCATACCGCCTTAAGACAAGTGTTTTTCGCAGTGAGCAGATCAGTATTGAGCCAGTTTTGATAGTTGTCCTTCATGGAGATGCACCTTTCAACAAACCTGACTACCATAATAGCTTTGCTGCCAAGGTGGCAGCAACTAACCAGGATGTGGTGGCTGTGGGCCTACTACGACCTGGCTACACCGATCCACAAGGAAACACTTCCGATGGGGACCGAGGATTGACTAACGGTGACAATTGGAACAGCAAGAATACTGAAGCGATTGCCAAAGCCATTGGTGAACTTGAGCGTCGTTACCATTCTCGCAAAGTAGTTGTCGCTGGCCATTCAGGTGGAGCTGCCATTACTGCCAATATCCTTGGTCGATATCCTGAGTTGATCGATGCAGCGCTATTGGTATCCTGTCCGTGCGATGTGGAGAAATGGCGACAAAGTATGTTCCAGCTCACGAACCAGCCAGTTTTTCAAGGCAAAATCGACACACTTTCGCCCATTGAGCAGATTAAAGGGATTTCAGATCAAGTCAATATAATCATGATGGTTGGCAGCCAAGACAAAGTAACTCCTCCTAGTCTGTCCGAAAGCTATCAAGCAATGGTCGAAAAACTTGGTAAAAAGATCCGCTTGGTTCGACTGGAAGGTAAGGAACACGAAATTTTCCTTGATCCAGCAGTCTTTGCTGAGTTTGTAACATTGCTAAAATGACTAATCTGGGCATACTGGATAACTGTGCAGCCGGGTTCAGAAGGAAGCAGTATCAGTATGGTTAACAGCGCTATGAACTAGGTGTATTGGAGAGCTATTGTCGGCAAGGCTACCTGGAGGTTGCAAGCAAATGGCTTATTACAGAGGATCAAAGAAAGGATATCTATCAAGTAAGATTGACTGCTAAAGGCTATCAAGCCGCACGACAGCCAGGTACATCGCCGCTCTTAGTTATGGTGAAAGACGAGGCTGGCGATCCACGCTAGAACTAAATGAAATGAGAAGGATGGTATTCTATTGATAGGCTCGCTGAATAAAAACCTCACTGTGTTACTATTACAAGATGATGATGGCATTGTGGAGTGTGAGTAAATAGAGAGAGGGTGAATGGGTGAGTAAGGAAAAGGAAGAAACAAACGCTTGGATGGCGATCAAGCTGCCATCAAGAGCATGTCAGGGACAGACAGAGTGGCTTACTTGGCTGGACAACTATTGTTTGAATACTGCTTTCGCTCAATACACAGTGAAAGATTTCCCTGATAGTGTGAATCGTCAGATCTCACAAGGATGGCCAGAAGACCAGCTACCTAAGAATCTCTTGCAGGCAGTAGTGATAATACTGACAAGGCAGGACAACAGGCTGGCTATCAAGAAGTACCACTGGATATGCACACGATAGAAGAAGTAGCACTGGTACTGATGATAGAGGCAGGATTGGTAGAGATGGTAGAGATGGAAACCACGCTTGAGTATGCAATCACAGATAGTAGTGGCACTCAGCCACAAGTATTAGGCGAGATAGTGTCAAGATGGTTGGAATGGTTAGTTGAGGTAAGGCCACCAGCAGACAGGCAAAGTCAAAGTGTGAATAAGGCAGCCAAGTATTAGTGGTATGCTTCGCAGTGTTGGCAGCGAATCACTAGAACCATCCCAGCTATATTGCAATGTCAGATTATTCACACAAATAAGCCAGCCCCGTGCGTTAATTATTGCCACCAAATTGTGGCGTTATGGTTCAAATCGTTCAAGTCGCCAAACCATAGGGTAAAGGAAAAAGTACT
>JBFLVQ010001085.1:0-2500 GCA_040758525.1 Acidobacteriota bacterium | reverse complement strand
GGCTCAATCCCATTGCTTGTTGAAGCAGTTCAACTGGTCTTTGATTTTATGTGAAAGGTAGCTGACTGCTCCGGTGGGCTTAGCGCTAGCTTTATCTCTATCTGCTAGTGTTCAGTTCATCTTTATTAAAAGCCGTTGGTGTGATAGGCGCATTAGCTACATGGAGACAAACTCAAAGTGTTTATAGATTTCACTCCAACTTATTAGATGCACTTTGGGATACTAAAATTGATAGTAAAATTCCCACAGAAGTGTTATTTCATCTACCTGAATGGTGCGTGTATATAGAGACCCCTGGTAAATATGCGATAAATTGCAGGGGGGGTATTGCCATCTTGAGTATGATGTCCAGGCACAACATCAAGAGTTACGATTCTTGCTAGATATTGATTTATCTGAATTGATAGCCAAAATTAATTTGACTAATAGCAAAAACTTAAAGTGTCCAGAAGAATATTTAATTCCTAAAACACTACATCTTGCTTCTACTTTGGAAGAACCACAAGATTTTATGCCATTGCTATCAGTGGTCTTATATCTCTGTTCACAGGCAGCCGAGTTGAAAGATGCTAAGGGGACGGATCACCAACTACACAACCCAAAGCCGCAACGTACCAAACATGGGTTGAAGACAATTCCTGCATCTCATCCGACTACTTGGGAAGTTGGTTACAGATTGGGTGCTACACTGAGAGCTGCTAAGCAGCGCGAGGAAAGCGAAAATCAAGGCGGAACACACTCAAGGCCGCGTCCACACTTAGGGCCATACACTGGCACCATTACTTGACTGGCCAAAGGGATTCTGCAGATCGAAAACTGATCTTAAAATGGTTGCACCCAATTCTAGTTGCTGCTCAAGATGCTGACGAGCTGGTGCCTGTGGTGCAGTGCGACCTGTAGAGCAGTAGACAAGACTCACTTTGGTAGGATTCTCGCTTTCCCAAGCTTATCGATCAAAGGTTACGGCTTCATAAATAGCAGTAAACTCCAATACACATCCAATGGATGGTAGCTCAATATAAGCACCTAATCCTTCAATATTCGCTTCTTGCCAACTATTATCTGGCTGCCGGCGATTCACGATTACCACAGGCTTATCCTGAGCAACTATTAGATACTGCTGTAAACTATCGATAGGCATATATAAATTTAGTTTCGCTTTTTTGTCTCTCGTTTCCGAGTATGTTGATAGTACTTCAACTAATATTGTCGGGTTCACTAAAACGTCAATACCGTTTATTGACTCAAACTGAGCCTGCCCACAAACTACTGATACATCTGGATAGCGATAAGGTGGCAATACTGGTGTTTTAATAGCAATGTCCCCTGTGAAAACCCGACATTCTCTTCCGGACAAACCAGCGCGCAAGTAATAATAGATATTGCCGCAGATCTGCCCGTGATCCTCACTGCCACCGCTCATGCACACTATTTCACCATTCCAGTATTCATAGCGAGCATCGCCAGTTTTCTCCAAGGCAAAATATTCTTCTAGTGTGTATAAGTGTTTTGGATTTGCGCTCATACAGTTCCTCCTTATTCTTCTGCTGTGGCTACTACTCTGCGAACAGAAGCAGGTTGCTCATATTGAGGATGTTTATGGCGAAACTCTCTTACTAAGCCACGTATGAACTCGCTCATAGCCTGGTTTGTTTCTCTACAATACCAATCAATCCAATCTTTTTCACTTTTAGATAGTCGTAATAGTAATCGTTCTGAAGCTGGATGACGAGTTCTAGGCATAAATGTCTCCTCCCCACTGGTCCAATGTTAACAAATAAAATTTGTACGTACAACTGATATCGAATTACCGGTTCTCAAGCATTTTTCTCTTGATTTGTATGTCTTTTGTATATACAATAGCAACAGATTCAAGGACGGTAATACGGAAAGGGGCTAAGAGAAACTGCCTTAAAAAAGCTAGCCAAGGGGCTGTAAAAGGTGAGTAGGTTAGTGGGCACAAAAAGGTTTCAGCTTAGTACTCAGCAGCGTGTTGCCTATCTATAAATTACAGTTAAATTTCAGAGGAGATTGCTGAGCGTACCATATCTCCAAAAGCCAAAAAAGCTGCAGCATGACTAATTTGTTTCTCGATTAGCTAGGCTGTCGCGATCATAAACGGCAGCCTGTATTAAAACTCTCGTTAGTGTTTGTAATCGCAAGAAGAGCACTTACTACGAAGCTGACAAAGTGGCATTTAAGAAGAGGGAGTATAACGCTGATTTACTAATGTCAATTGTAAGTAAGTTACGAGTCTAAATTCCTTAAATGAAAGAATAGAGAATTGAGAGGAGCTTATGAACTTGAAAGCAATAAAAGAGACTGTGTTTAGAGTTGATTACATCGATTCGGAAAAACTGATCTCCAAGGTCTATGCGAAATCCTGTGAGATAGTACCAAGCCAAGAATGGGCTAATCATAGTCAGCATAAATTTGTAGTAAACAAAGCAGAGCTTGATCGCTACGACATAAAAGAGCTTATTGCATGGATGCAAGGAAA
>JBFLVQ010001084.1:0-2505 GCA_040758525.1 Acidobacteriota bacterium | reverse complement strand
ATCAAGTGACAAAAATAATAACATTGACTTATAGTTCAACAATCGTTAATTTTTCTTCCACGCATAAGCCATCGCAATAACACTGATGGCAAACTAATCTTTATATTATTAGGAAACAGGTAACTGCCATGACTGACAACCGTGTCCTTATCTTCGACACGACCCTGCGTGACGGTGAACAGGCCCCCGGTTATAGTATGAATATTGAAGAGAAGCAGCGCATTGCCCGACAATTGGATGCGCTAGGGGTGGATATTATTGAAGCGGGCTTTCCCGCTGCATCAGTAGGCGATTTTGAAGCTGTCAGCGCAATTGCCGCCCATCATCGGCGACCTACCATTGCTGCGCTGGCACGCGCTTGTCGTGAAGATATCGAACTTACCGGCAAAGCGTTGGCAAAAGCGGCGCATCCTCGTCTACATACTTTTATCGCGACTTCCGATATACATTTACAATTCAAATTGCGCTGCACACGCGCAGAAGTACTAGATAGAGCCTGTCAAGCTGTTGAGCTAGCGCATGGGTTAGTAGCCGAAGTTGAGTTTTCCCCAGAAGATGCTACACGCACAGATTTAGACTTTCTTGTCCAGATAGTGCAAGAAGTTATTGCTGCCGGAGCAACTGTAATTAATATTCCCGATACAGTTGGGTATACGATCCCCAGCGAGATGTATCACCTTATTAAGACCCTATTTATGCGGGTCAACAATATCGATCAGGCTGTCATCAGTGTTCACTGCCATAACGATTTGGGTCTTGCCGTAGCCAATTCTCTCGCTGCTCTAGATGCTGGCGCACGTCAGATTGAATCTACTATCAATGGTATAGGCGAGCGGGCAGGAAATGCCTCTTTAGAAGAACTGGTAATGGCTCTACGTGTCCGACAAGATGCATTACCCTATTTCACTGCGATCAATACTGAATACTTATATCCAACCAGTCAGATGCTAACAGAGATTACTGGTATTGCTGTGCAACCAAATAAAGCCATTGTTGGCCGTAATGCCTTTGCACACGAAGCCGGCATACATCAAGATGGCATGTTAAAAAATAGCTTAACCTATCAGATTATGACACCAGAGTCTGTTGGTGTGCCAGAGAGTAAACTAGTACTGGGCAAACATTCTGGTCGCCATGCTTTGAAATACCACCTTGAACGGCTCGGTTACCACTTCAATAGATTTGAAACCGATCGACTGTATCGTAATTTCACAAGATTTGCCGATACAGCAAAGCAGATTACTGAGCAAGATCTAATTGCTCTGGCAGAAGAGGCTAAACAGGCTTCGTTACTATCAGTTTAGGAGTGAATTTATGGCCCAGTCGAGTTATCCACAAACAATCACAGAAAAATTGCTGGCAGCACATAGTGGCCGTGAATTTGTCCGGCCCGGTGAGATTGTAAATGCCGAGATCGATCTAGTAGTTGCACATGAAGTAACTACACCACCAGCAATCCGTATGTTGCGAGCAATTGGGATCAACAAAGTCTTTGATCCTACACGTATCGTAGTAACACCAGATCATTTTGTACCTAACAAAGATATTCAGACTGCCGAATTAACCAAACAGTTGCGCACTTGGGCTATTGAGCAAGGTATAGAGCGTTATTATGAATTAGGTAATCATGGTATCTGTCATGCCTTGGTGCCAGAACAGGGACATATTTTACCTGGTATGACAGCAGTATGTGCTGATTCTCATACCACCACACTAGGCGCTTTTGGGGCTTTTGCTACTGGGATTGGCAGTACTGATCTAGCAGCGGTACTGGCTACTGGCAAACTCTGGTTTAAAGTACCAGAGACTTTGCACATTGAGCTAAAGGGTGAGTTGCCACGTGGCGTGTTTGCTAAAGATGTCATGCTTTATATTATTTCACGTATAGGTGTTGATGGTGCACGTTACGCAGCAATGGAGTTTACTGGCTCAACCATTACCGCCTTGTCAATGGAAGGACGCATGACGTTGTGCAATATGGCGATCGAGGCAGGTGGTAAGACAGGTATTATTGCTGCCGATGAGGTTACTGCCACATATTTACAGCGTCTCGATAAAAACGACTTTACCATCTACCATTCTGATCCAGATGCTCAAGTAGCTACTCGGCTCACAATTGAATCTACGGCATTAGAACCAATTGTTGCATTGCCTCATCTACCTAGCAATGGACGTTTCATCGGTGAAGTAGAAAAGCTTGGCATCAAAGTAGATCAAGCATATATAGGCTCTTGCACCAATGCCCGCATTGAGGATCTACGAATTGCTGCCAATATTTTGAAAGGCCATAAGGTAGCACAAGGAGTTCGTACAATGGTTGTGCCAGCAACCTCGAATATTTGGAAACAAGCATTGCGCGAAGGTCTATTAGAGATCTTTGCTGAAGCCGGTTGTGTAGTTTCTACTGCTACCTGTGGGGCTTGTCTAGGTGGACATATGGGTGTGTTGGGGGCGGCAGAAAAATGTATTTCTAGCACCAATAGGAACTTTGTTGGTCGTATGGGG
>JBFLVQ010001083.1:0-2511 GCA_040758525.1 Acidobacteriota bacterium | reverse complement strand
TGGAGTTAATTCGCAAATACATCGACAATCAGCGTAGCCCGCAGCAATAATTATCGCCCTGTCGGGCGATGGCAGGCTTAACTCCGGACTGAAGCCCGAAGAATGCGCCTGCCTTTCTGTTCAATCTCTCCATTACGATTCAATTAAAAAATTAAGTTCTCTCACTGTAGCTATCCACAACGGACAACAGCGCATTTTATTACCTTTGCCTCGAATTCGCACTGAAGGTAGATCTTGTTTTGGTGATCGCCCTAGATCAAGGTCAGCGATTCTTAATTGGGCTGCTTCATCAGCATGGGCTCCAGTATTGTATAGAAATAATAGCAGAGCATAATCTCGACGACCTTGTACAGTGTTACGTTCTGGAGCGGCAAGTAGCGCATCCATTTCATTCTTCTCTAAATAGCTAATCAATGGCTTTTCTGCTTTTTTGAATGGAATATTACAAATTTGACTACACCATTGCATATGCTCAAGACTATTTAATCTGATAAAACGAGCCAATGCATGGATTACTGTTAAGCGCTGATTGCGCGTTGCTATACTGCATCCACGAGCTTGCTCCAAATATAAGAGAAACTCTCTAACTAACTCTGGTGTTATATCTGTAACCTTAAGTCTATCAACTTTCTTACCACATTTTTCTACAATGAAAGGGAGTAACAAAATCAAAGTATCACGGTAGCTGAGTTGAGTATTACGAGAGAGGTTTCGTACTGTCACCAGATGCTCAAGTAAAAAACGCCTAACCCAAGAACCAAGCAATAGAGTTTCAATCATGACTAACCTCCTTTAGAGCGTATTGTTCAAACAATTTATTTGCTTGCTGTAACAACTGGGGCGTCATCGTAAGATAAACTTGTGTAGATGAGAGATTGATGTGACCCAGGTAGGTAGCTAATCGGGGTAGTAGCCTTTGAACGTCCTTTCCTTCTTGATACCATTGAGTAAGCCTATGCACAGCAAAGGTGTGGCGCATGTCGTGAAGCCGTGGTTGGTAGCTTGCATTGTCAGTTCTTTGAATTCCAGTATAGCTACACAGACGTCTAAATGAATGCTCTATTGTACCGATTGAAATTGGTTTGCCACAACGGCCAACAAAGAATGGAGATTTGTGAGACTGTGAGTGTGAGTCTTGTTTTCTCTTTAACATATATTGAACCATTGCTTGGTTCAATTGAAACCCAAGAGGAACTAATCGAGACTTATTGAACTTTGTGTTGTGAATAGTAAGAATGCCTTCAATTAAATTCACATCTTCTAATCTTAATGAAAGAGCCTCACTTATTCTTAACCCTGCACCATAGAGTAAAAGTAAAATTGCACGAAAAGAGTGTGGCTCAAGCCTATGTTGTAGGGTTTGTTTTCGGTAAGATTTAGTAGCATCCAGCAGTTGGCGAAGTTCATCTTGGGAATAGATATATGGTTGAAAGGGTTGAGTTAATTTCGGCTTAGTCTTAGGTAGCGGCGAAAGTAGAACATAGTTTCTGCTAATTGCATATTTAAAGAAGTTATGGAGTGTATTGTACTTTTTTATTTACTATCCCCTTGTAGGTATCGTCTTTGATTAGTGTCATAGCGCTTGCCATGTTTAATAACGAGATCGACATTCTGTAATAAATTAATGTGCCGCAGTACATCACCGCGAACGCCGATAATATCGGCATATTTGCCGGGGCTGATCGTACCGACCTGACTATCTACTTTCATCATGACAGATGGCCAATAGGTTGCAGCACGGATCACCGTCATTGGATCAATTCCAAATTCATTCACCCAAGCATCCAGTTCGCGCCAAGTAGATTGGCTATGAAAGTTCAATGGAATTCCGCTATCGGTGCCAATCAAAAGTACAACACCCGATTCACGCAGTTGTTGAATTTTGTGCTTAAGTGTAGGTCGGCGATTAGGTGTGATCTGATAATATGAGAGTCGATCTGGATATCGAATTGATGCTTTGATATCAGCAATGATGGCATCAGATAGACCCAGTTGCCAGGATGGATCATCAAGAGCTTCTGGGTTATCTCGCAAGTATTCATAATTGAGCAAACCTTCGACGGTTGGCGTCCAAAACAATGGTCCCAAACTCATCTTTGCTGTGCGCTCGCGGATCATCGCAATGATATCCGAAGGATACTCCGGTGCCGTGGCTAGCCCTGTATGCTCAAAGCAATCAACGCCTACCAGCAAACCTCGTCGAATCTCTTCTGGTCTATGTGCATGCGCTACCACGGTAAGCTTGTGCTTATGCGCTTCATCAACGACGGCTTGGACTTCTTGCATAGTCATCTGATCTTGATCAATGAGCTTGATACAATTGACACCCGCTTGGGCTAACCGCTGCACTTTGGCGCGTGCATCAGCTTCGCCTTTGACACCCCATCTAAGTAGGTAGAAAAAAGTTCTTTGACAATGAGTCAAGATGTAAGCCAGAAGCTGCCCGATAATACACCAGCTTTTGTTAGTCGCTCACGGCGGCTCAATGCGTACATATAATCACAGGCAGTC
>JBFLVQ010001082.1:0-2516 GCA_040758525.1 Acidobacteriota bacterium | reverse complement strand
AAAAACCCATAGCAACCAAACACTAAAGACGAGTGCACCTGCTTTGCTTCTGGTTATTTTGTGAGAGCCGCCGACGGCAGCCAAACCAATTGTTAACAGTATCAACAGCCAAATTGTGAATATGTCAAATGATGCAGCTATAGCTTTTAGGAAAGGACTAACAGTTAATGGCAATAAAGCCGCTAAATTGGATTTAATTACACTGATTGATGTGCTTGGATCGATATATTCCGGCTCGCGTAGCATCAGAATCAAAATAGTGATAAGAGTTGTGACCGATTCCACTGCACAACTGCTCCACGCCACTACCGAGAATACCTTCTTAAAAGTTGTTTTCGCCTCTAAGAACATAAGACCTATTGCATAAATAACAGCAATAGCGATATAAGTTACTGGTATCGCAATCCCATTGATCAACAGTGTAAAATTAGCAACTCTTTTAGCAATATTAACCTGCTCTTGAATAACACTGTCAGAAGGCATTGAACTGCCAGAGGCTTCAATACGACTACGGATAAATTGCTCCCAATCGATCTTGGCCCGATAGCTGAGTACAATGCCAGAAAGAATTACCATTACAATGCTAATTAATACTGGAGTAACCCAGGTGGGTCTTCTATTCAGATCCTGGAAGACCTCTACAGGATAGAAGAATAGACCAGCAAAGCGTTCCAACATTCCTAACTGAGAGGTCTGTTCAGACACTGCTTTATCTATCTCTTGTTGTGTATAGTTCTCTAGTTGACTCATAAACATTCTAGCTAAAAGCGCAATCCTCCGTATTAATCTGTCATTTATCAGTAATCTCTAGATTGGTTGTAGGACTAGCCGGTAACACAGAAGGTTTCCTCTGTCGGTTTAGTTTAGTAATAAGTTTGTCGAGAGATTTTTGACTCAAGCCTGCTCGTGGAAAATCGGAGGTTGTGTAAGTAACAGCTTCTAAGTTACGGCAATGTACAATTATCTTTCGTAAATGCTCGATATAACTTTGTGATAATCTCTCTATAGTAGTTCGTTTATGTAGATTTTCACTGAAAATCCACGCCATATTTAGTTTGCCATCTAAGATACTACCAATAATTTCTAAAACATGGCTACGCAAAGAATATTGACTCCGAGTAGTGCCGCTCGATTCTTTTCCAATTGTTAATAGCGATTCGTTAGAGAATACTTGATCGAACTGTCCTAGATAGTTAAAGCTAATCTCCGTTGTTGGCCTATTTATTAGTAGTTTCTCGAATCGTGGATCGCGTTTGAGATAATGCAATACACCATAACTGAGTCCTCGATTGGGTATCTTACGTAATTGTTCTTTGACGGATTTCAGCGCATCAGTAGTTTTATATGTCTTGCTCAGATCGATATAGACTGGAAAAATGGTTGTGAACCATCCAATGGTGCAAGACAGATCCACTTCTTCGAATATATCCTCGCGTCCATGCCCTTCCAGTTCCATGAATAGACGTCGACTGCCACTCCACTCCCAGATTGTCTCTACCAATGCTGTTATTAGTACCTCATTTATTTCTGTATGGTAGGCAGAAGGTACTTCACGAAGTAGTGCTTGTGTATCTTTTTCATTAAGAGATATAGACACAGTAGCTGTGGATTTGACCGTGTTAATTCCATCAACATGATCTCTTGGCAAAAGATCAACTTGGTTACGTAATACCCCAAGCCAATAGTCTGCTTCTTTTTCCATTTGATTCGACTGTGTATATTCATTCAACTTATTAGACCAGTATTGCCAGGAAGTAGTCTTTGTAGGTAATGTGATACTCACACTACTATCTAACTGCTTGTAAATACGTTGCAGATCTTCTAACAGGATTCGCCATGACACAGCATCAATAATCAAGTGATGGGCTATGATCAATAGCCGTTGTGAAAATTGGTCTCCGAGTTCGAACATTATAGTTCGAATTAATGGTCCATCGCTCAAGTTCAAGGATGTCTGAGCTTGAGTAGCAACTCTCTCTATCTCATCTTTCTGTTTTTGAACAGGAAACTCCGACAGATCAACAGTAGTAATTGGAAAATCTGTTGTAGGAGCTACTATTGTTTGGCGCCAGCCAAGCGCCTCTTTGATAAAGCGTAAGCGCAGTGCATCATGATGGATTATGAGGTACTGTATTGCTTCAGTAACGTATTTCGTATTTAAGCGCTGCCGTGCCTCAAGCATCAACGCTTGATTCCAATGATGTGGTTCAGTAAAGTTCTGTTCGAAAAACCAATGTTGAACCGGAGTCAACGGCACATCACCAGTTATCAATCCTTGCTCAATAGTTCTGCTTTGACTTACAACAATAACATTGGCCAGTTGAGCAATGGTAGGGTTCTGAAACAACTGCTTGTAAGTAAAATGTAAGCCATACGCCTTCGCTTTCCCTACTATTTGAATACTAAGTATAGAATCCCCTCCCAATTCAAAAAAGTTGTCGTGAATACTGATCTGTTGTACACCTAACACTTCACTCCAAATACTAGTAACCATCTCCTCTATTGGTGTGCGTGGA
>JBFLVQ010001081.1:0-2518 GCA_040758525.1 Acidobacteriota bacterium | reverse complement strand
CCGGTTCGGTAGAGTCGCTTGCCCGCCTCGCTGCTGTATGGATTAGGTATGAATCTATCTGCTGTCAGTTCAGCACGATTTAGATATCCTCTTGCTAATCCATCTCCGCCTATGTATAGCTCTCCTGATACTCCTATTGGTACTGGCTGCTGATTCTTATCCAATATGTAGATCTTTGCATTGCTGATAGGAGATCCTATGGTAGGTTTTTGATCATTGTTCACACATTTGGCAATGGTCGCCCAAATGGTCGTTTCGGTAGGGCCATAAGCATTAAATAGTTTATGGCCAACAGACCATCTCGCGACAATGTTAGTGGAACAGACCTCCCCCGCAGTTATTACTGTCTCTAATTCAGGCAGTTCATCAACAGGCATAGCTGCTAGCACTGATGGTGGTAATGTCACGTTATTGATCGCCTGCTCATCTAACAACTTTATCAAGGGTGGTCCCGGCAACAAAGATTCCTGTTTTGCCAAACAGAGCGTTGCCCCTCCCATTAGCGCCATAGCAAGTTCAAAGATGGAAGCATCGAAACTCATAGAGGAGAACTGTAGTACACGCTTACCTAAGAGTGAACCAAAAGTCCGTTTCTGTGCCTCAATCAGATTACTTAGACCTCTGTGAGGCAACATTACACCTTTGGGTCTGCCGGTTGAACCTGAAGTATAAATCACATAGGCCAGGTTATCGGCTGATGCTTGTTTGCTAGGATTCTCTTCACTCTTTTGAGAAATAGTATCCCAAGATGAACCCAAGCAGACTACTAGCTCAGCCTTTGGCAATCTATCTAAGAGCCATGCTTGTGTTAACAACATCTTGGCCTGACTATCTTCAAACATAAAAGCAAGTCGAGCTAATGGATAGTTAGAATCAAGGGGCAAATAAGCACCACCAGCCTTAAGCACTCCCAGTATACTCACTACCATTTCCAAACTGCGTTCTACACAGATACCCACCAGTATCTCTGGTCCTACACCAAGACTTATCAAGTAGTGAGCTAGTTGATTGGCTCTGTTATTCAATTCTCTGTAGCTCAACTGCTTATCTTCATATATTAGTGCTACTGCCTCTGGTGTACGCTCTACCTGTTCCTCAAATAGTTGAGTAATATTCTTATCCTTTGGATAAAGGATGCTTGTCTCGTTCCAACTCACGAGAATTTGTTGCCTTTCTGCAGTGTTTAATAAAGACAACTCTAAAACACACTGTTCTGGATCTGTCACAATTGCTTCCAATAGAGCTTTGAAATGGTCTTGCATCCTGCTTATCGTTGATGCTTCAAATAGATCTGTATTGTGATTTATTACTCCCACGAGCCCTTCTTCAGTATCCACCATCGTCAAGTCTAAATCATACTTCGCTGTCGTTACTTCTATATCCATTCGCCTCAAAGTTAAGCCTTCTAACTGAAGCTCTCCTACTGGCATATTCTGTAACATAAACATCACTTGAAATAGCGGTGTACGACTTAGATCTCGTTCTGGACAAAGTTCATCTACCAGTCTTTCGAATGGGAGATCCTGATTTGCATATGCACCTAACGCTACCTCTCTGCATTGTTTTATCAATTCTTGAAAGCTGGTATTGCTACGTATTTCTACTCTCAATACCAGTGTATTGACGAAGAACCCGATCAACTCTTCGATCTCTCTTCTGTTACGATTGGCTATCGGTGTCCCTACACAGATAGCCTCTTGTCCTGTGTAACGATAGAGTAGGCTATAGAAAGCTGCCAGTAATGTCATAAATAGTGTTACATTCTCCTGACGACTTAGCTGCTTAAGGTTTTCTGATAATTGTTTAGTTAAGAAGAACTGTTGCTGTGCTCCATTGAAGGTCTGTACTGAAGGTCTAGGTCTATCTACAGGCAGGTTTAGAAAGTCAGTAGCATCATTAAGTCGTTGCTTCCAATAGGAAAGTTGTCTGTCTAATTCTTCTCCTTGCAACCATTCTCTTTGCCAATAAGCAAAATCTGCATACTGTATAGGTAACTCTGCAAGTGGCGAACTGTTTGATCTACAGTAGGCTTGATAAAGTGCTGTAACCTCCTTAATGAGTATGCCAACTGACCATCCATCAAAAACAATATGATGTATACTTAGCACCAGCACATGTTCTTGATTACTAAGATTGAACAGACTTGCTCTCACTAGCGGCCCTTTCTGCAAGTCAAATGGTCTATTAGCTTCCTCATTAGCGAGACGATGGGCTTCTGTTTCACACTCATTTTCTTCTAACCTGCTCAAGTCTAATAGCGACAAACTAAAATCCTGAGGAGGCGAAATAATTTGGACTGGCTCACCATTGACTGTTGCAAATCTGGTCCTGAGAATTTCGTGTCGTTTCATTATATCGCCAAGACTCTGCTGCAATGCCATCACATTGAGATCTCCATTGAGTCGTAATCCTATTGCTATGTTATAGAATGATTTGTTTGGCTCAAGCTGATCTAGAAACCATAATCGCTGTTGAGCAAAAGCGAGGGGCAAAGGTGTTTCTCGTTCGATTGGTTTAA
>JBFLVQ010001080.1:0-2527 GCA_040758525.1 Acidobacteriota bacterium | reverse complement strand
CACTCACACAATCTCTTTGCGCTGATTTGCAATTGGTTTTTGCCAAACAGTTCAAGATACTTGCTGATTGCTTCCGAGCCATCACGTGCAGAGATAGTGAGGGGCTTGAGCTTAACTTTGTATTCGTGATCCAAGGGTTCTTCTTTAGCCGAAGGCTTGGCCTTATCGTTCGGCTTGTCTTTTGGCTCAGCTTTAATGTTGATCGTCTCAGCCATAGCTTTGGCTAGGGCACCTCTAAGCTTACTTTTCTTTCCCATAGTTCACCTCGATTCGGTTGATTCCATTACTTCTATTACTTCTATTGCTTCTATTGTTTCTATTGTTTCTATTGTTTCTATTATTTCTATTGATCTGTAGACTTGGTTATCCCCCCGACAAACAGGTAATACTGCCCGGTTTGTCCACCTCTAGGATCAAAGTTTTGTGGTTGACGTTGAATCGTGACTAACTGTTTATTGGTTTCACTCTGCAGGTATTGAGCTTGTGCTTGCTCTACACTCTCAGCCCAGATCTCTATGGGTTGAGAAAATACGATGTAGGGTTTGAGTGTAGTGCTGGTATCAGTAGGATCTTGAGCACTTGCCTTGGCTGCCTTGGTTGCCTTGGTTGCACTAGTTGTGGGTGTACTCAAGGCAGTTAGAAAGACAATGATGGTAACGATAATAATAACGATCGTTTCTACGGGATTTTTCTCCATTGGTTTATTTGCTCCTTTTTTGGAATTGTTGGGATTGTTAAGGAGTGCGGACTAGACAGCGTTATAAACTGAGTGCTTTAAGAGCACGCTGATAGTATTTATCTCTCTCAGCCTTGCCATTCAATCCGCCATTGATTTTGTAAGTGATCTTGTCAAAGAGTCCCTTATCAGCCAATGTATTTAGGTCTCGGCTTTGCCAGTACCAGGCAGCGATACGAAAGCCAAGCTCGGAGGTTGCCGCTCTCTCTGGCTCGCCCTCAAGGTCTACACCTAGCGCTAGCCCAGCCCTACGATAATTTGCCCTGCCAGTAAGCTGTATTGGGCCGCGTCCTTTGTAACGTTTGCCGTCGCCAGGATTGACATTGCCTAGATCGCGACGACCTTCGTAAGCAGCGCCACTGGCGATCTCCTCAAAGTACTTTAACTCTCCACTTTCATGCGCAAGTTGTGCGAGAAAGGCAGCCTGGCGTAGTGGAGTGTTGATCTCAGCTTCTGCCATAGCCGCATTTAAGTGTGGTAAATAGTCAGCTATTTGCTGAGCTTTTAACTTAGGTATAATAGCCTGTAATTGCTCAGTAGAAATATCAGACATGTTTTCTATCCTCCCTAAATAAAGTGAGAATCAGACCATTTAATCTCTCGATCTTGTCGGCAAGATCGCGTAGTTGTTCGTTGCTGTCTTGTCTATGGGCAGTTAGCAAGTCTTTCATCTCCTTCAACCCATTAGTCACGTGCAGGTGATTTTGCTCTAACACGATCACCCGTTTTTCTAAGTTCTGTGTTTGAGTGAGGAGTTTTTCTTCCAGAGCTTGCATCGGCTCTTCCCAAGACTTCTTAGATATTCTCCATAGAAAGAGAATTACGCCGGCTGCCAGAGTGATTAGCGTTAGGTAAAGTCCTATCCATTCTGCTGTGATATTTGGCATGTTGGTCTCCTAGTGCTGTTCTTGTTATGGCTTGATCGTTCAATTCGTTTTTCAGACGAAAACTTTTGACAACGGCCCTCACTTAAAAAACGAATTCATGTATGCTGCCCCGGTCTAGAAATCTGAGAGGGGAATTAAAATGGATATAATCACCAACATTTCGGTGGTCTTTTGTATTCTTTTGGGTTTTACCATTGGTTTGAGTGTTGGCTTTCTTCTAGGTGTCGTATATGAAAGAAGAAATGGCTAGTCTTTTGCAGAACCGACTAATTCTAGTGCTATTCAGCGACACCGCCATCATCATCGCAAATTATCAGTGCGCCACCTCCACACCGTACATCGCCACCAAAGTCACCATTGCTATCAGGAAACAATTCTGCTCTGAAGTGATAGCGTACGTGTGGACGTGTGCCCAGATAGGGAATGAGGTCGATAGGTGGCGTAGGCACAAAGGCTGCGAAAGCTGCACTGCTAGGTGTCATCTCGGTATGATCGTCTTGATAGATGAGAGCATTATCAAAGTATACTTCTATCAAGGTGCGACCACCTAGTGCATTGCTAATACCTAGCACTGTACCTTCCACTAATTCATAGAGATATTCTACTTCCACAGAGAAAGTGATACTGTAATTAGAGTTCAGACGTGGATCGGTCAGGTCTATATCAAACTCATGGGTAACATCTAAGAACTGAGTTGTTGTCGGTGAGGAAAATGGATTGACACGGGCCTGGGCAAATCCAGGGGGATTAGCGACCAATGTGGGGAAGGGGAAATCTCCATTGGCATTAAATGCCGTTGTAGAAATCTCACCAAACTGAATGGTCTGGCAAGGAGGTTGTTGATTATTATTGCCACCGCCACCCGTTTCCACACCACGTGGTGGCTCAATGGCAAGGGCTTCTT
>JBFLVQ010001079.1:0-2536 GCA_040758525.1 Acidobacteriota bacterium | reverse complement strand
TTGGTGGGGGGAATATATGAGCGCTCCAAATGAGATGTGGCAAGTAGTGGTTGGTGGTGAAGTCTATGAGGCAGACACCGAAACCATTAAACAGTGGGTTGCTGAAGGTAGGATTTTACCGACCGACAAAGTAAAAAAAGGGAATTTGAATTGGATTGAAGCCAATCGTGTTCCTATGTTACGAGCAATTCTCAATGGGGAGGCGCCGCCTCCTTCTCCACCCAGTTATGAAGCTCCATCTACTACCAGTGAGCCCGCTGGCTATGTCCCCAAGGAGAGTTATGGGGCCGCGAAAAGCAGCTACCAACCCACCTATGATGCTAATATGGCGGCTCCGGTGCTGAATCCAGGAGTTACTGTTTGTCATTATCATCCACAATTGCCTGCTGATTATT
This sequence comes from Acidobacteriota bacterium, assembly GCA_040758525.1. Taxonomy (GTDB): domain Bacteria; phylum Acidobacteriota; class Blastocatellia; order Chloracidobacteriales; family JADJPF01; genus JBFLVQ01. The sequence goes on along the minus strand of JBFLVQ010001079.1, from coordinate 2,141 downwards.
ACTGTCGTGGTTGTGGCGCAACCTTCTGTAGTGGCTGTCCGAAATTTATTGGTAATAACAATAGAATGGCAATCTGTAGTCTATGTGGTGAACTCTGCCTTCCTATGCAACAGAGTGTTAGCAGTGATGAAGCGGAGACGGCAAGTTTAGGGCAAGGGTTTGGTTGGCAAGATTTTATTTATGCCTTGCGCTACCCAATCAGGGATAAGGTTGGGTTGCTGGTCGCCGCCGGTTTTTATGGCTTATTACATATGGGTGGGTTTTATGGGGAACTCTTTTCCTGGATGATACTATTTGGCTGTATTGCACTGGTTATCAATCGGGTAGCAGGCGGTAATATGGATCGTAACTTTATGCCCGATTTCAGCAATTTTTCTTGGTGGGATGATGTTGTACATCCAGTAGTGCTGAGCGTTGGTATCTCAATTGTGACACTAGGACCGGTTGTTGTGTTAATGCTAGCAACCTCTTTTGGCTTCTTAAATCTAATGGGTTCAGGGCCCAATCTCTCTGGTGAGATGCCTATGAAGGAGATGAGCACCCCTGTAGCGGCACCTGATCTGCCCGATGATGATGAATGGAAGAACTTTAGCAATAGCAGTGGTGATGCAAAGCAAGATGCCGAGTTCTTGAGAAAGATGGCAGAGATCGATCCACGCTATCGCCATCAATCAAAACATTTGGATAAGAGTCTAGGAATCGCAAAAGAGGAAGAGCGGTCTAGAGTTAAAGAGGATGAGAGTATTGCGAAACTCCTTGATTATGCTACTGCGTTCCTTGCTGCAGCGATTCCAATAATAATTTTGGCATTGCTAGCTTTGTTTTGGGCACTATTTTACTATCCAATGGCATTGGCAGTAGCAGGTCTGACACGAAGTTTTTGGGCGGTTGTTAATCCACTGGTAGGTATTGATACCATAAGACGTATGGGCAGCGTCTATCTAAAAGCCTTCCTGATGTATCTGGGCGCAGAAGCAGTAGGAATTGGTTTAAGTATCGGTCTTAAGGTTTCGTTACTAGCTCTGCTTGCTACTCCGATTATGGGCGGACTGATTTCTAATGTGATTAGTGGGGCAATAACTTTCTATATAAACTTGGTGATTGCTTGTATATTGGGATTGGCGCTCTACAAATGTGCTGATAAACTCGGCATGGGCGGACAATTTCAGTAGTATCTACGCCACTACAGCTAATACTAAAAAACTTTAGTAATGCGGGGATTAAGACGGCGGTGAAGCTGTTCACGGCGGCTTAGCAAGAGCGTAAGAGAGCTACGTAGCCGCGCCGAATCACGCAGTGAAAAACCTGCCACTAGTGTCATTGCTGCTGTTATCGTGCCACAAAATAGCGCAATCATATCACGTCCTGCCAATAACCAGACGAGTGTAAAGAAGAAGAAAAGGAAAGAGACCGATAGACTAGAGAAAGCTGAGTATCTATGTTGTGATAGTTGACGGTTGAGCCGGTATATCTGTTTATCGATCAGTTCTAAACTTTCATCGAAATTTTGATCGGGCCAAGTCTCTGCATAGCTAGTTGCCTCATTATCATTAACTACTGGTGGTTCCTCTTTACTACGCTTAAGGCTGACAATATTTTCAAAAGTTTCAACAATAAAACGACTGCCACAATGGGGACAATTGATCCGTTCCACCTGCTCGGGGAACGCTAGATCCGAACGGCAGTTGAGGCAGTTATGTTTAATAAGGCCCATCTTTGCGAATATACACCATTTATCTGCCCAGGAATAGCCGTTAAAACCCTGGACTGGTTTATCGAAACTCGCTATTATTGCTTAAGTGCTACCTTGATAGAAGTCAGAATAAATTAAATAATGTTATAGCAGACAGCCTAAGCTGTCTGTCGGAGCTGTTATGAGAGAGCGTAGGAGGAATAGATTTACATCTTTTCGGATAAATTATCTTCTCGTTATTGTCCTGCTCTTTACTGTTACTTCTGCTCTTCTGCCTGTGCTAGCGAAGACTGCACAGAGAGTGGAAGAATATCCTGCGCCAGTACTAAATCTCGCTGAATTACAGCAAATGGTCGATGGCTATTTTCAGATTCCTACTATTGATCTAGCAACGCAAGAAATCTCGCTAGCGCACTATCGTTTGGGTATGATTGCAATATCAGAGCCT
>JBFLVQ010001078.1:0-2540 GCA_040758525.1 Acidobacteriota bacterium | reverse complement strand
ATTTTATCCATTTCCTTTTATGCTGGAGCCGCTTACTCTGGACTCATTAGCCAAGTATGTCTATGCAGAGTCTCCACCAGATTTTTCAGAAAAGTATCCTGATCTTGCTGATGAGATAAAAAAACGAGTAGAAAAGGCTACCACAAACCCACACCAGGTTAGTGAACTTTTTAATTTAATGATATCTCTTATCCAGGATGCCAATTATTTGCCGGATGAGGTCTTTCAAGCTGATACCTATCCCTTCCAAGCGAAATGGGATGAATGGGGACGCGGTTACAAGGGCGGTGAGCGTGGTAATGCTACCCATGCAAATCCCAAAGATGCGCCAGATGTTTTGGTTACTCCTCTTGCCTCTAGAGATGATGCTGTCAATTCTTTAACTGCTATTGCACAGCAAGGTGAGGCTTGTCCTACCGTGAACATGGATAGCCCTTCTCACTTTGCACGCTTTCTTAAGATCTATATGGAAATGTCTAGTTGTGCCCATGAAGGCTGGTCACCTGCGCGCAATGTTGCTATCAATCCTTATGTTGAACCAATGACTGCAGAAGATCCAGCAGAAGGAACAGTCTCTAATGAAGAAAGAGATCTCATCACTCATCCAGAAGCAAGATTGTGGGGACATTTGTTCAATCTGCGTTATCGTATGCTACTAGATTATCTAACGCATAGCTTTGAATTAGCCGGCGGCCTCAATCAAGCCGGTATTTGGACACCGCGCGGCACAATTATCAATGCTACATTTGGTGAAATGTATAATCTACGTGCAATCGCAAATATTATCGTACAAATTCCACTATCTGCCATTGGATCACCTAAAGTAGATGGTAAAACTGCTGGCCCACCTTTCTCCATGCCATATACACTTAATTTGCCTGCAGGCGAGCCTAATCGTTGGCGATTGCATAAGGATCTTTTGCTTGCTGCTCAACCATTGGTTGCGCAGTTACTACAGATCAGCCCGCAATCTAGGCATGATTACCTGTTCTCAATACAGGAAGCTGATAAGAAATTGCTAGAGATCATCAATCGTATTCTCACTGGAGATATTAACCTAGCATTAACCTAAATATAGGAGTAGACATGGCTATTGTTGAATTGCGTATTCTTCCACCTATTGCGATCGCACGCTTAGGTTCTGCATCGACACCACAAGAGGCTTTCGAACTGGAGGTTGTTAAAGATCGCCCACTAGATTATCGCCGTATTGTTGCTTGCGAAACTTTTCGCATCGATTCGGAAAGTGGAGCTATTACTGAGAGCTATATTCCCTCGAAAATATGCTTTAAGGAGCCAAATGGTCAGATCCGCCCGGTGGCGCCATTTTTGGAAGTGTTTGTGCGCACCGATACTCATCCAGATGAATTAGTTCCTCTTACACTCGATCTACTGAAGAGTGAAGGTTTGAGTGTAAAGAATATTTCTTGGAAGGTGAAAGTAGGCAATATCAAAGTATTTCGTCGTACAGGAAAAGTTGAAGATAAGATCATCGCCCGGTTGCAAAATATTACTGATCATAAAAGTCATGATCTTTTAGGTCAGTGCGACAATTTTTTACCAGGCAAGACATTGCCTTTGGGTTCAGTACGTTTTATCAACCCTACACCTCAATTTCCCCAGATCCGACTGCGGTTTACTCCTGCTGGTGGTAAGGTCTATGGCTCAAATCTGAAACGCCATACTTCTCCCACAGAAGTGGAAGATGATCCTATTATTAATACACCGGAACTTATCCTCTACGACGACAAAAAAGGAACTTGGCGCGGATATGCCGAGGTCAGCGGTCCTACACTAACTAATCCTGCACAAATATTTGCTGGCTATTATAACGATGAGACTAGTGCTCAAGTTAGTTGGGGCTATCTTGATGATGAATGCGATGGTTTTGTTACTGTTTACCTGCAGGTTGCCGATGATAAAACTCTCTCTGCACAAGCGCATATTAGTGCTGGTCCACCTGCGTTTGCGCCCGACACACTACCCATTCGTGTTGTATCCGATGAACTTGAGCAGATATTGCTTGGTCCCGAAGTAAGCGGCGAAGTTTCCATTGAAGAAGCTCAAGAAATTGTGCGTCGTGCCATGGAAACAGTGCGATTGATGAACACCGCAGTGATGAATGGCAATGCCATCAATGGACGATTCAATGTCGCAAGCACAATGGTACGTCAAGATACTAACGACTTTGAGCGTTTGTATGAGCCAATTATGGCTACTTCGTTGGTAGACAACTTGGCGGTACTGGCCTTGCACGAACGTGTTTTCACTGCATTAGGAGGAGGCGCTGCTCCCTGGTTCTCAGATGTGTTACGACGACCAGCAGAGATCGGTGACCTTTCCAACAAGGCACGTCGTAAAATGCCAGCCTTGATGCGTGGTGCCGATGGGCGTGCACTCACCTTTACGCATCGCCAGATCCATACCATTATCAAAGCAGCGTCTCAAGCTATGTTCCAATCGTCTACAACTGCCGATCAACAATCACAATCCCAACCGCAGGGAGGTTCCGATGACGAAAAAGCTTAAACCCAACAATC
>JBFLVQ010001077.1:0-2551 GCA_040758525.1 Acidobacteriota bacterium | reverse complement strand
ACAGAAAAGTAGATTCTTTCTTAAAAGCTTTTTTCTACCATAACCTTCGGTTTAAGAAAATAGGCAGCAGTAAAAAGATCGATATTTAACTATCAGCATCACCCTGGGTAGATTATGTATAGAAGAGTTGTCGTCACTGGGATAGGTCTGCTCACACCGGTTGGTAATAGTGTAGATGAATTCTTTCCCGCGATACTAAATGGCAGATCGGGGATTAAAACTATCACAAGGTTTGACACTTCCCGAGCTAGAACGAAAATTGCCGGGATGGTTGAGTCTTTCAGGATTGATAACCTACTGACTGAAAGAGCCGCCGCAAGACTGGATCGGGCCGTCCAATTTGCATTGCTGACCGCAGATAATGCGCTAAAAGATGCCTGTCTGCTATTTGATGGTAATGTGGTGGATGCAAATAACATAGGTGTTGCAATAGGTACAGGGGCAGGGAACCTTAACACTGTAGAACAGAGTTTCCGTACTTTTTTCAAAGAAGATAAGACAGATGTATACACCATTTCTGCCAGTATGCATCATGCCGCTGCTGCTAATATCTCAATAAGATATGGCCTGAAAGGTTTTAACGTGACACTCTCAACAGCCTGTTCTGCTGGTGCCGCAGCAATTGGGATTGCATTTAATGAAATACGCCATGGAAATATCACTTGTATGCTTGCGGGTGGTGTTGAAGCCCCTATTACTAAATGTCACTTAGACAACTGGGGTGCTATGAGACTGCTTTCTACAGAGAGCGAGTATCCGAATCGTGCGATGAAGCCATTCAGTAAAAATCGTAATGGATTTGTGCTAGGCGAAGGTGCCGCTCTAATAATTCTGGAGCGATTAGATTCTGCACTTGCCCGAGGGGCTAAGATTTATGGAGAAATAGTAGGGTTTGGCTCAACTTCCGATGGCGCACACATAACTAATCCTTCTATAGAAGGCCAATCTATGGCTATTGAGAAAGCATTACAATGTGCCAATCTACGCCCTGACGAGATCAACTATATAAATGCGCATGGTACGGCAACCATCCTTAATGATAAAGTGGAGACACAGGCAATTAAAAGAATCTTTCTTGATCATCCTGTTCCTGTCAGCTCCATTAAACCGATTACCGGACATATGCTGGCGGCTAGTGGTGCCGCAGAGGCGATTGCGACAATCTTAGCAGTTAGGGAGGGAGTTATTCCTCCAACAATCAATTACGAACAACAGGATCCAGACTGTGATTTGGATTATGTTGTAGATGGTCCACGTAACACGAAACTGAATACGGCAATGTCAACATCATTCGGTTTTGGTGGGAATAATGCGGTATTGATATTTAGACGATGGAACTGAGGTGAGATTATGAGCAATAGTTTAAAGAGCGTGGAGCACGTAGTTATACAGATTATTGCAGACACTCTCAAAGCTGATATCGAGGTAATAAAAGCAGACACAGATTTGATAAACGAGCTACAGGCTGACTCTCTTGATGCTCTGGAAATCATCATGCTGATTCAACGCACATTCGATATTGAGGTGGATGATAATCAGATTTCACAACTGAGAACACCCAACCAAATAATCAATTATGTTTTACAGCTACAGGAGACCCAACAACAGGTGATATTAGCAGATTAAAAGACGGTCTGGATCAACTATGGATATTAAAGAGAATAGTAGGATAAATTTGTTTCCTTTACACATTCAGAAGTATGGTGATGGTAATTTTCGTGTAATCAGAAAATGGGGCTATTCTGTGATCGCTACTCGCCAACTTGGCCTTGAAGCAATAGGGATGTTTGTACAAGGGTTAAGCTTGCAAGAGGTTAAGCAAGCATTGGCACACAGTAATGATTGTAATAAAGAAAAAGTAGATCTAATGCCGTTATTGGAGACCTTGTATAAGGCAAACTTGATAAAGAGTATCGATGGCAAGCCGGTGGGAAAAAATGAAGTAACCATCTCTACTTTTTTAAATTTCATTATAAAATTCAAACTGTTTTCTCGGTTGATCAACTTTTCTAACCAACATTTATCAATTCCGCTGCTACGCAAGATTCTTTTTGTAATCGATTTTCTTCGACAAAAGGCGCCAACAAGAGAGAAAGTGCATAATGCTTCTATAAACATGAGGTTGGTATTAAGCGGACAATCGACTAGAGAGATAAAGCAATATCGCAAGGAATATTATCACCATTTAATAAAGAATATTGTGGATCTGGAAAGCCTAAGACCAAAAGCGCCGATGGAAATAGATCGATGGCTTAGTAGCAATACCAGTTGTGAAGGGCTGATATATCTAGATCAGGCATTGTCAGAGAAGAAAGGTATATTACTATGTGGCTACCATTTTAGCTCTATACGACTCATACCACTTATTCTTATTAAGCATGGCTACTCGTTGACAACCATGGGGGCAATAAATTTGCATCTAGGGAGTAGAGTACTTTCACAGAAGATGGCTGCGCTAAAAGAGTGTTTTAACAATTATGGACAGATTAACTTTGTCCCTAATATTGATCTGAAAACTATTAATAAACTGATAGATCGACTAAAACAAGGT
>JBFLVQ010001076.1:0-2557 GCA_040758525.1 Acidobacteriota bacterium | reverse complement strand
CAATCCTTTATTAAGGAAGTACCTCAATGGGGATTAACTGCTGATGAAGTGATAGGAATAATGATGGCTGAGTCGGAAATGGAGCAGCGTAACTAACCATGAGTGCCATGAGTAAGTACTATTGCGTAGTGTTGAAGGTTGAAGGTAATAAATTCCAGGCAAAAGTAGTAGACTATGATGATGTTATAGAGTGCAAATTTGAAGAGGTCGATGAAGAGGAATGGCCATTGATCAAACCAGGCGCACAGTTCCGTACTTATATGGGACGATACAAGCGAGTCATTGCATTTGGTACAGAGACCAGCAACGAATAGATAGATCGTCCCATAACCTAATCATACGAGAGGGGAAGTGATAGCCTTATTCTTAATCAGATTTGAGGCAATATTGAGGAGATAAATAAGTCATGCCAATAGCTGGTAAGTTAGAGATCACGATCAAGATTAGCAAGCGGTATTAAGTGATATTTTTGAAGTGTAATATCTGACAGCTAACTTTACTCTCATAATGAACAAAGAGCCACCATTCTATATAGTGGCTCGCTGATTGGTTCTTGGAAGAATCATTAGTTATTAATTTATCGTCCAGGAAAAGTAACACTTTCCATCGTCAGGCCCGCAATCAGCAATGATATTTTTGATTGTTCCTGAAACAGTTTTTGTAGAACATTCAGGTTTCTTAGGATCTGTTTTAAGAACTGCAACTTTTTTCCCGGCTTTATCAAAAAGGGTAAAGTTAACATCACAATCACTCTTGAGAGTTTTTTGTTGGATTGGATCGTATAGCGTGCCGTAACCAGTAAATTTGATTACGTTAGGAGGGCTATCAAGCGATAGATAGATCTCTTTTGCGGTTGCGTTTTCACCACAAACACCCTTATCTTGACCTGTTTGTCCAACTCCTGCAATTGCATTCACTAATTTCATACCTCTGTTGAAAGAATGGAAAGTATCATCAGTATAGGAAATTGCTACATCTAAGTTCCAACTAAAGTGAGCTTCAGTCAAAGGATCTACCATTAACGCTACCACAGGTTGATTGGGAGCTATTACAAAAGCTGTGTCAGCGTCGTTATTGATACTTGAGTCAATGGCCTTGCTGACAAATGTTCCTAATAGTATTACATCTCCAAGGCTGTTTCTTGCATAAACATTTAGGACACCATTGCTAACATTGATTGTTCCATTTACTAAAACATCTTCTCCAGTTGCATTGAGAAAGAACTCTGTGTAATCTCCATCCAGATGCTCTCCAGCAGCAAGACACAATTCACCATCTATTGCTGGCTCCGGTACTGGTTGCTGCCGCGTGGTGTTAGAGGTATTTGAGGCCACCATAGTTGTTGAAAAGGCTAAGGCAATGACTACCAAAGTACTACATAGCAATCCCATGGTTAGTTTCATACTATTCATAACTATCTCCTAAACCAAGCTATAGCCTGGAATTTCTCAGGATGGTGGAAAACTAACTGGCTTTGATCCATCAATTTCCCAAGACACGGTAAGTTGTAGGAAGGAGATGGAAACAAGACCAGCTCGGAAAGTTTGTATTGCAATATTTCTAGTTTGACAGTCTTTCCATTTTCCAAACGTGCCAGATTTCACGATTGGATGAATTTCAATCCTGCGCTAGGTTATAAGCAGTTAAGCAAAAGATTTCCGGCATAAGGTGCTGAGAATAAAACTATTATACCGGAATACAATGGTTCATATTCTTCTTATAACTACATATTCATGTTGAACTTTGCTCTAACAGAGGGTTGGGTGTAATGGAAGTTAAAGTAATCGTAGCGACGATCAATACCAATGTCACTAGAATACTGCTTAGCATTCTCTTGCTTATCTTGCACATAAACAGCCTCCTTTGTGAATTGGAGTTATCACTCAGCTAAATAGCGATAAAACAATATTGGAACTGGTCACACAGATAGTAAGCGCGATAATGAGTTACCAGCTCAAAATAGATCTTCGTCTTCTATAAGGCGTTAAAAGATGGAAAAGTGGCTCAGGGAATTGCCGGATTTGTACAAGTTATAATGTAGAGGAGCCGAATACTACTGTTAGCAAGATGTATGGAATTGTGCAGAGGATACCAGCAAAAAAGGAGGTTTACAGGCCAACATAGCTTTTCAATACCTTACATTGCTTGAAGCTAGTCGGCCATCAATAATCCCCCTACTATTGAGATTCACGAACTTCTCACATTGAACAGACTACTGCCTAGCAGACATTCTCAAGTGACCTCCAACTAGTTGATACCAATTGACACCGTAATACTACCAGCTAATAATTTTTGATCTTTTTGCTGTGGGGCCATATGCTGGCATGGATCCTAGATTGCCAGGAATTCTCGGTTTAGACGAAAACAAAGGGGTTATGGGTACAAGCAAGCCGTTAAGTCCTTTAGATACATTCAAACCGAGAATTCCTGCTAGATTGCGTCTCTTCTTTGTAATTGCCTGAAGGGCAATAACTAACAATCTATTCTGGAAAACTAAAGGAGTTCAAGCATGAGAAAGAATATCGCTTTGTCAGTAAGTCTGTTTGTGTGCCTAGTG
>JBFLVQ010001075.1:0-2560 GCA_040758525.1 Acidobacteriota bacterium | reverse complement strand
CGTCGAACGTGTAAAGAAAACTGCTGAGGATCTATTGCTAGCCTGCTGCTTGCCCGTCCATACCATATTGATTGCACCATCTGGCGCGATACTAATAGCAGCATCAAATGATAATTCTAATGAGCTGGAAACAACCCGTTTAGGAATAAAATTCTCACCACCATCATCTGAACGTGTATAGACAATAAAACGACCTGTTGGTTGTTGCTCCTCCCAAGCAATATGCACACGGCCCAGGGCGTCAGTGATAAGTGCGGGTCGTATAGCAGAGTCGAAGCTGCGTGAGATATTGACAGGCACAGAGAAGTTCTCACCATCAGTAGATTTTGTGAAGAGGATCTGAGCTGCGCCATTGGTGTCATCTTGCCAAATCATATAAGCCGTTCCCTGTGTATCGACGACCAGTTGTGGATTGGCAGAATCACCCGGTGTCTCGGTAATATTGCGTGCGGGTTTTGCTACAGGATTGTTATTAAGCACCACCACATGCACAGTGGTCTTACGCGCACGTGTCTTAGCTTGTCCTGTTACAATTACCGGATAGGTGCCTGCACGTGTACCGGGCGGTACGCTGATCGTGAGATCGAAGCCATTGCCGGCCTGAATTTCATTAAATGAGAATTGGAGTTGTGCGCCTGGCAAACTGGATTCTGCAGATAGTGCTATTTTCTCATTGAATGCGCCTAAGGGGCTACTTTCAAATGGTATTGTCACCTCATTCTGCACACGCGCCTGTACGGCAATCACACGTGCGCTAAGGACAAAATCATCACTAGGCGTCTGATCAACAGGTAGGTTGGTGAAGTAGATGTTGGGATTGTTACCATTGCGATCATCACCCCAGTGTAGATTGAGCAGTTCACCATTTGTCGATAGTTGATTATAGTCGCCATGATAGCCGAAGCGTAGTACTAATGGAGTAGGCACAACCGCCCAGTTGCTATCAGTAACACGCAGGTTGGTAGGGAAACTACTACCACCATCACTAGAACTAGCCAAATATACATCAATAAGCGCATTGTTGAGTTGGTCGTGACGACGGTCATACCAGAGTAGTGCGACTTTACCAGCAGAAGTGACTGCGACAGATGGCATCCATTGATCAGTGCTAGTACGATCGTTATTGACACGCACAGGTTCACTCCAACTACGACCACCATCGCTTGAGCGGATCAGAAAGACATCTGATTTATCGGTGATATTGTCAACTGGACGCGCGTTATAAGCCAGATAGAGATAACCACGGGTAACTCCTGTGCTTTGATCAACAGCCAGACTAGGAAAGGAGTTAACTCTAAAATGGCCATTAAGGAATTGAGGAATACGGCGATGACCTAGTATTACCACTGTGGTTGGACTAGAAAAGCTATTTCCACCATCTGTTGACTTCACCATACGTATGCCATTGACACGCTCGTCCAGCCAACTCAGATAAATTTCTCCAGCCGGCCCGATTGCTAGACGTGAACCCTGTACATCAAAGGCTTTTGTATCACGGGTAATCTCGATTGGTTTAAGGAATTTTGTTCCATCAGCTTTTGCCCTTGAGAACATAATGGTGGCACGTTCATCTATGTCATCAAATTTTGTCCAGCTCACATAGACATTATTACGGGAATTACCATTGCTAGTATCTATGGCAATCCAGGGTTTGTCATGAAAGAAACGTGCGCTCACCTCTGTGGTAACAGCATCGGCAGCCGGTAACCAATGCAAACCGCCATCAGTCGATTTTGCTACTGCGATGGTAGAGAAACCAAATTGATTGAGCGCCATGCTGGAGACAAAGAAGTTTCCTGCAGTATCTACTGCTACCATGCCATCGCCTAGACCTACACCATCGGGTACGGTAGAAACGATTGTCTCTTGCCAATTCAGACCATTATCTTGGGTCACACTAGCGTGGGTGGGAAAGTCACTACTATGATTGTAGACAACGACAGTCGTATTGCCAAAAGCAGCACTGGCGGTCTGACTCTGTACACGAGGATCAATATCCTGCTCTGGATCATTGATCATTATGTTTTCGCCTAATGTTCTGCTGCCAGCAAAGCTAGTGGGAGGAGCAAATTCTCTTGCTGCCGCTTCTGGAATGGATATTGAAGGCACACCTGCGAGGCCATATTTACGTATCAAGAATTGTCTTGCTGTGCCGGAAATCTCTTCAAAAGCCGGTGAGCTGAGCAGCCAGCCAAGCGGTTCATTGGCACTAGCAGCACGCAGTTGTGCACGCCAATACTGATCATAACGAGATTCAGTTGGTCGTCGTAGTCCTAGTTGTTGTTCTTCCCAATTTTGGTAGACGGACATCGTGCTGTTGTCATAGGCAGCAGGTCTACTCCAAGGTAGTGCGCTTGCCCCAATCAGTATCAACGCAACAACGGCGGCCATGCTCAATTTACGCGCTTGCTTGCTCATACTTCTACGGCTCCAAATCTATTTGGTAAATTAATTCTTTGAGTGATGATAGTTAATTACCTACCAGCCCGCTTTAAGTATAGCAGTTCGTCGTAGACTCGTCTTAGGAATTTCTCTACGTTATATACTGGTTAAAAGGTCA
>JBFLVQ010001074.1:0-2562 GCA_040758525.1 Acidobacteriota bacterium | reverse complement strand
AAACTCTCCGGCTAGACTGGTCCAATAACATAACCCAGTAACCAGTAGAATTAATGCCATTGAGCATAGATAAGCCACTCCGGGCCGTTGACGCAAGCTTAGTGCTGTATAGGTCTGGTCCTGCGCCGAAACAACATTGGTCATAGAGCTCTATTTGCTCGATGTCAGGTTGTTCACTTTCAGCACATATACTCCCCCAGAGAAAGATCCAACATAAAGCTGTTGTGTATTAAAGCTATCGAAACTGAGTGCGCCAACTCGTACTGAGGGTAGTCCATAATCGATGCGCCGAAAGCTCTCGCCTCCATTAGTAGAAAGAAAGACTCCACCAGTTTTGTAATTCCCTACTGCAAGTAGATCCGGATTAGTATTACTAAAACGAACTGCTAGTACTTCGCCATATGGTATACCACGCCCGCGTCGCTGCCAGTTCTTACCACCATCTGTTGATAGATAACAGGCACGTTGTGTACCTACTAGTAGCAAGTTAGCATCGCGTGGACTTACCCCGATTGCTTGAACGACTGGGGTTGTCTCTTCTTCGGAAGTGACTGTGATCAATTGCCAAGTCTTACCACTATCAAGAGAGAGCTGCAAGCCAGTGGTAGTGCCTGCGTAGATCAATTCAGACTTTTGTGGGTGAGTAGATACTGCCAAGACACGGCCTTGATAGTTACCAATATTTAAGTGTTCTAAGCCGCTACCATTCTCTTCAACACGGAATAGACCAGACCAAGAGGCAACCAATAAACCACCCTGTTTGTTGTGTAGGGGGGCAATATCTGTAACACGCGAATTGAGATTTATCGGTAATGCCTTGCTGCGACGCACACCTTTCTTTACACTGACGGGTTTCGCCACACCAGTGCTTTTAATTTGTATCCAGCTTTCTCCTTGATCAGTTGAACGGTAGAGCCCTGCATTAGTACCAGCAAAGATGATACGCTCCTGTGCAGCAGACTGATAGATAACATAAACATCTTGACCTTCTAAGCCACGTGTTGCTGCACGCCAACTCAAGCCATTGTCATTACTGATATATAATCCACTGTCATGACCATTGAATAGCACACCAGCATAGATACGCCCTTTCACCTTACGGTCAGCCAACAATGTAGAGATTTGACGGTTTACAAAACCATTATTGACAGCCTGAAAACGTGCCCCACCATCATCACTCACCAATACACCGCCTGATTTAATACCAATATAGACTCGATCAGGTTGTGATGGATGTATTGCAATCGTGTTTACAATAGTCTGCAATGAGGTCATAACTTGCCAACTCTGGCCGCCATTGGTGGTCTTCCAAAGACCTTCGGTTGTTCCTGCATAGATAGTGTCAGGATTAACAGGATGTGGATAGATAAGATGTGTACGCCGACTGTTGTAAGGTATACCTTGAAACTTGCTCCAGGTGCGCGCAGCATCCAGGCTACGATATATGCCACTACAGGCACTGCAATAGACACGACTAGTATCACGACGATCTATGACAATAGAAAAGATATCCGAATCGTCTATCAGTTGTAACTTTCGCTCACTAGGATGTCCTTTAATAGAAACCCAGCTCTGCCCACCATCCTCAGTCTTCCAAGGAAGATGTTCGGTGCCCAAATAAATTATACTAGCAGTCTTTGGATCTATTGCTACTGAATGTAAGCGTCGTATATCAGGATGATTGGGAGGTGAAATCAGTCGCCAAGTTGTGCCTCCATCATCACTTTGATATGCACCATCGATGGCAGCAGCAATCAATATTTTGTGATTGCTAGGAGCGATTGCCAATGCCCTTATTGAATGGTTGCGCATACCAACCAATTCACGCCAACTATCACCGCCATCTGTGCTTTTAAAGATTGTGCCATCTATGTCATTAGCTAAAAACCATAGCGGCGCATAGATCGTCTTGGTATCTGTCTCGTCAATAATAAGCTTGTCTACTACATAACCAGGCTGGTTAAAACTCACTAGTCGTTGCCAGTTGTTTGCAGCATCTGTGGAACGATAGATCTGACCATCATCTGTGCCTAAATAGAGACGTTGGGGGTTGGCTGGATCGATCGTCAATGAACGCACATTGCCACCAAAAGGCCCTGTAACTGACCAGGAATAACTTGCGCTTAACTCAGCATCACTATCCGCCTTAATCGGTCTTACTAATAATATCAAAGAGATCGATGCAATAATTAGCATCGCAAATTTCAATGCTTTGGACATCGTTAACACTCCCGCAGAAAATCAGCCACGACACAGGCAGACCCTAGTGGCTTTTCCAGTGTAACACAAAGAAGCGAGCAGACGGGAGACTCATCCTTCTGGCTCAGTTGAAGCTGAACCTATCAGACAAAAAACTGGCAAGGCATTTTCAGCCTTGCCAGGAAAAACTGTTATTGATAGAGCAGAATTAGAAGTTGGCGCGAATCGCAAACTGAAAGGCACGCGGACCTCCTGTACCAAACACACTGTTGACTCTTGTGCTTGGTTGGCCAAAGTCCGGTGAAGTGATGTCTTGCGAGAATCCTGCATAGTTGGCAATGTTGAAGAGATTGAACACTTCCA
>JBFLVQ010001073.1:0-2567 GCA_040758525.1 Acidobacteriota bacterium | reverse complement strand
TTATTTTTTTGTCTCTACGGCGATTTAAGTTGAGTTAAAACCCATTACTAATTGTGATAGGTAATAATACTTGCGAAATTATCTAGTAGTATAAATCTCATATACTGCTTACTTACTATAGATAATCGAGCTAGAATAAAAGTATTTTAGCTAGTGTAAAATCTCTATGGTTGAAAGGAAAGAAATTTCTACATTAAAGTAATGGCAATCCCCGCTAACTGCTAAAGTGAGCTAGCAGGGAGATTATCAGGGCTTAGGCAAAGCTAATTAAAAACATATCTCTCTACCTCCTGGCAGAGGTATACAGATTAATACCTGATTATAATCACTCTTACCTAGTTGAAGATTATCCCCTTTCTTCTTGTTATAGCTTTGTGATGATTTGACTCTATTATTGATAACAGCAGCCCTATCTGACTGCACAAGAGTTACTATTCCAATTACCATTAGCAGTAATAAAACAATCCCCACTATATGGAAAGCAGAGAAGACACGTATATTGTTCAAAATAAGCATTTACACTCCTTAAAAATTTCAGCTAATTCAACTGAAAAAGTTTTTCTGTTTGCTGTAAGAGTTAGTCTGTTGTAGTGTATGAAGTGCTAGACATAACGGTGCGGATAATAGTTTTTGCCTTATTAGCGTCAAACCCCGTCTGGCCATAAGACAATCCTATCTGTGCAATTTTATATACAATTGTAATGATTGATTGTACCAACCATAGAGCTATATAAAACTGATCCATCTTGTTCACTAAAACCTGTTTCATAAAATATAAGCTTGCTCCCACCACCTATAGATCGTTGCAAGACAAAAATAGGTATCAAAATAATCTAATTATTTGTAGCTCAATGTTACATCAGGACGAGATAGAGAAATTAGTGAACGAAAATATCTAAGGCAGTATCAGATTGTTATAATGTATATAGGATTGTATGCCAAGTTTTGTTGTATTAGACTGTGCATAACTATACTTGCGGCGAATAGTGATTCTAAGGCAGATTTTACTTACAGATATAGAGGTGACCAATGGCTGATAGATGTGATTGTTCACTACCAATAGACGTAAACACCAGTGAAATCGATCCTTCGTCTACCTACACACCCGTACCCTGTCCAACCAATCAGCAAGTTGGTAAAGCAATTGACTTATTAACACTCAAAGCCTTGTTAGCTATCCCGCTCACTCATCTTCGCCCTATTAAGTATCGTTTCTGTTCTGCTACAGATTGTCCTACGGTCTATTACAGCAGTGATGGGAAACAGGTCTTTAGCGAAGCTGAAGTACGTGAAAAGGTGTATCAGAAGCACCCTACTGATACAGACACATTTGTGTGCTACTGTTTTCAACACAGTATCAAAAGTATCAAAGCTGAGATAGAGGAGAAGGGGTATAGCACTACTACTGAGCAGATCAGCAATGCCATACAAGCAGGATTGTGTGCTTGTGAGCTTCGCAATCCACAGGGAAGTTGTTGTTTAGGAAACGTGCAGATTGTCGTTCAACAATTGGAAAAAGAGATTAGCACAAGAACAAAAGTGTAAACTATTAGCCTGCCCAACGAATGATTTTACCTAACCACACATTATCATTCTTCATCTTTTATTGTGTAGTATTGCGCCCGTCTTACTTAGCAGCCAGCTTGATGTCTGAGCAACGCAGAGTGCAGCAATATCGATAACACAGTATTAATTGTTAAGAATTGGAAATAAGACCAGCTATAAAATTCTGTAATAGAACCTTCATCTCTTGAGCATGAGTTGACCAGATGTAATGGTTGGCACCCTGTAATATCTTGAGTCGGGCATTGCAAAGCAGATTCGCCACTTGTTCTATTGGCCAACTTGGTCGGATATCTTGGTCACCATAGAGAAAGAGAGCCGGTCGATCCAATTGGGAAATCTCTTTGAGTAACTCTGGCCTGTGAATATAGTCTTTCCAAGACCGACCTACCTGCTCATTGACTTCGAGATTGGGAGGATAGGCAAAATCTAGCAATGGTTCGAGCCCTTGAGCCTGCTTTTGTTTATAAATCTGATGCCAATCACGATCATTGTGAATACGCCCACCGGAGATACAGATAAATCCCAGTGTATGTTCTGGATATCGTAAAGCATAGGCGAGAGCTAGATCTGCACCCCAGGAGTGTCCTGCAATAACCCAATGGTTAAGACGATAATGGCGGCGGATACTCTCGGTATCCAACAAGCAGGTGTCAAGTGTATAGGGTGGGATCTGATCAGAGCGCCCACAGCCGCGTTGCTCAAATCGTATCACCTGTGCAACATCTTTAAGCATATCTGTAATGGGTGCGAGGTAATCACAACAACCAGGGCCACCATTACACAGCAATATGGGCAGACCCCTTCCCTGCTGAATAGTCCAGAGTTTTACACCATTATTTTCGACAAATGTTTCTGTCATTTTTAGTAGCTGTCCCTTTACTCCAGAGAATTAATAGAGAAGATGAGAGCCGTCTAATATACTAGTTTTCTGTCCATATCTCTATAGCTCGCTGAATCTCCTCTTCAATTCCATATTCAGCAATCAATTCGCTCTGAGTATC
>JBFLVQ010001072.1:0-2570 GCA_040758525.1 Acidobacteriota bacterium | reverse complement strand
AGTCTATTAGGATACTGCTTGGGTGGTACTATGGCGCTGCTTTACACAGCGCGTTATCCAGAAGCAGTAAAGAACCTTATCCTAATGGCTACGCCGCTAGACTTCCAACAGGCAGGCTTGCTGGCTGCCTGGGCCGACAAACGCTACTTTGATGCTGACAAACTGATTGATGCATTTGGCAATCTGCCTGCAGAGATGTTGCAGTGGTCGTTTATGATGCTTAAACCAGCTACCAACTTCACTAAATATGTCAATATACCTAGACATCTTCAAAATAAGGAATATATCAAGAACTTTATTGCATTAGAGACCTGGGCCAACGATAATGTTACGGTACCCGGCGAACTCTACCGCCGGCTTGTCAAAGATCTATACCAGGAGAATCAATTGGCAGAAAAGTGTTTTCGCTTGGCCGGCGAAACAATAGATCTTTCCAATATACGTGCTTCTCTACTCAACGTAATCGCTAGCAATGACCATATAGTTCCGCCACCCTGCTCTGCTCCATTGCTGGAATATGTCGCTAGTCAAGATAAAGAGCAGGCGCTCTTCCCTTATGGTCATATTGCCCTGACGGTTTCGAATGGTGCGATTAAAGAGGTTTGGCCGAAGACGGCCGATTGGCTACAACAGCGCTCCGGCGATAATCTGAGGGATAGCCAAAACTCGCACGCCACTGTGCAAGTTAAACCTTCATTACGACGGAAGAATAAAAATTAGCAGACACTACCGCGATGAAATATCAGAACATCTATTCACTATTTCATGAACGGGCTAAACAGTACTGTGGGCGGGATATCTTCTATGTACGCGGCCAGCAAGGTTGGATTGGAATATCATGGGATAACTTCTATCAGCAAGTACATGACTTTGCTGCCGCACTCTTGGCAATGGGATTGGCAAGAGGTAAGTCTGTCTGCATACTGATGAGCAACTTCCCTGAATGGCCAACCAGCGACATCGGTACAATTGCCGCTGGAGGCATAAGTGTAGGGCTTTATCCAACCAGTTCTGCAGAACAGTGCAAATATATTATCAACCATTGTGACGCAGAGTTTGTCGTCGTTGATACCAAACTCCAACTTGATAAGATAATGCAAATACGCGCGCAATTACCTAACATTAAAGCTGTCATTGCTTGCGATGCCGCGATTGCACGCGATTATGATGGAGTAATAAGTTATCAAGACTTTCTACAACTGGGACATAAACATCGTGAAAAACTAGGATCATCTTTGCGCGCCTGTGCAGAGAGTGCTGATAGTGATGAGACTGCCATTATGGTCTATACTTCTGGTACTACTGGATTGCCCAAGGGCGCCTGCTTAAGTCATCGCTATGTACTTAATAGTGTAGAGTCACTATTGCAAGTAATCCCTTTAGGAGACCTTGACGTCTCATTCTCGTATCTTCCTTATTGTCATGTGGCAGAGAGGATCTCAGGTTTCTATTATCGGCTTTATGCTGGTGCGCCAGCCTATTTTGTCGAAGATTTAACGAAACTTTGGGATTATATGTTAGAAGTAAAACCGACGATCTTCGGCAGCCTGCCACGTTTCTATGAAAAGATCCATGCGCGTATAATGGCAGATGTTGAGAAGGCTTCTGCAACAGAACAGCAACAGTTCCAAAGGGCATTAGATATAGGACGACAACGACAGCGATTACGCCAAGCTGGTGAACCTATCCCTATACATCTGCAGACCTGTTATGAGCAGATTGCCTTACCAATAGAGAATAAGGTAAAGAGCTATTTTGGCGGACGTATACGTATCACTACTTCAGGCGGTGCGCCGCTACCACTTGAGATCGCAGAATTCTTTGATGCGTTTGGAATAACGATACTGCAAGCCTATGGGCTCACCGAGAATGTCTGTGCAGCTTTCAACCGTCCAGACAATTATCGGTTCGCAACTGTTGGTCCGCCTATGCCTGGTTGCAAAATAAGAATTGCCCCAGATGGTGAGATTCTCTTACAGAGTGAAATGATGTTCAGCGGTTATTATAAAGAGCCAGTTAAGACGGCAGAAGTGTTTCAGGATGGCTGGTTACTTACTGGTGATCTAGGTGAGATAACCACAGATGGTTTCTTAAAGATCACTGGACGTAAAAAAGAGTTGATCGTAACTTCTACAGGAAAGAAAGTTGCCCCCGCTTTGTTAGAAAACTTGCTCAGAGAACACCCATTGATCAGCCAAGCAATGGCTTATGGTGATAGCAAGAGCTATTTGGTAGCGCTGATCACTCTCAATCAGATAGAGGCCGAGGAGTATGCTCGTAACAAGGGGATTGACTATCATGATTTTGCTGATCTAACCAGCAAAGCAGAGATCCTTACATTGGTGCGCAAAATCATTGATGGTGTGAATGCGCGAGTCTCTTCAACTGAAGCGATCAAAAAATTTGTCATTCTAGATCATGATTTTAGTGTAGAGAGCGATGAGATCACACCGACTATGAAGATCAAGCGCAACATAGTTGCTGAGCGCTATCGAGAATTATTGGAGCAATTATATAAATGACATCTATATTCGATCTCTGGAAATTGCCAGAACTGTTGATGAGAATGG
>JBFLVQ010001071.1:0-2574 GCA_040758525.1 Acidobacteriota bacterium | reverse complement strand
CAGGTAAACCCCTAACTGATCTTTGAAAGAATTAAGAAGAAAAAGGATAAGAGACAAACGGTTGCTCTTATTAAGCAACTAAAAACTCTTACATGACTGTTTGTTCACTATGGGACAGACAGTCAGAGAATACAAATATTACAGGAGCTATAGTAGACAAAACGGCATATAAATAGTGCTATGTTTAACCATTGCATAGTGTAATGGTTGTACCAAAAATGGTTGGGATAGCTATACCGAGGCACTATTAACCATCATTACGCTATCACTTGTTAGCAGAGAAGGTATGTTGGGAAAGATCTAGACTGCCTAAACAAGTCTCCCATACAGATCTGCAATATAATCAGGTCGTCAAGCATCATAGTGGTAGAAGGTTGATATCAACTTTGCTTTTAGAAAGGCTCAACGGTGCTTTGCGCTTGTATGTATCTCCCATAGATAGAAAAACATATACCTTAGATTAGCTAGGGAATACCAAATGGGTTGTGATTGTTAAATAATGGACCTCCCTAATGGAGGCAGCAAACCTAATAAGGAGCAATTATGGCAGAAGCGATCACAGAGATGATTATCCCTGGCACTTACATTGAAGTAAGAGCAGAAGGGCTTATTGGCGTCTCAGGTATTGCCACCGGTAATGTAGGGGTGGTTGGAACAGCAAGTAAAGGGCCTATTGATGAGGTTCAAGTACTCTCTTCTTTTTCAGAAGCGAGAGATATTTTTGGCGATTACGATAGCTGGGTTGATGGTAAGAGCGATGAACTTACTTTAGTAAGAGCATTACAGCAGGTCTTTGATAATGGAGGTAGTACCATCTATGCTGTCAGATGCGCAGATAATACTGCGGCGGCAGCAAGTAGGACACTTCTCGATAGTAATGGTGCAGTTGTTACTTTAACAGGAAAGACCAATGGTAGTTGGGCACATGATGTTACTGTAAAAGTGAATAATGCTAGCGAGAATGCTTTTGTTGAAGAGAACAAACAGATAGTAACAGCAGGTCCAACCACTCAACCCTTACATAAAGATATTGCTGATTCAGCGCGAAACACTATTAAAGTTACGAAAACAGCGACTGGACAAACCTTTCGCTATAGCCTCAAGACTAGTGGACAAGCCACTGCTGGTAAGAGTGTATTAGTAAATCCTGCCACAGGAGTTATTACCTTTCACGCAGATGACGTTCCTGCTGTAGGAGATACCATAAATGCTTCCTATGAAGTAAATAAATCTAGCTGCCGGGATGTAGTTATTAAATACAAAAATCTCAAAGAGGTTTATACGGTAGCTGATGCCAAAGATCTTAAGCGTGATATCAACAATAGCTCCCGCTTGGTAAATGCCACTATTGCTAGTGGAGCAGAGACAGAGCTCCCTGATGTTATGCCAGTAGCATTGCCATTAACAGGAGGGGCTAATGGTGAAGCTATTAAAGACTATAAGACTTCGCTAGCTACCTTAGATAATGAGCCTGTCAACATTGTTGTCTTGGCTGGTCTCTCGCTGAAAGATGCCGGTGCGGTGCTATTGGCTCATTTAGAGACAACCGAAAATAATGGCAAAGATCGTATAGGTGTTGTTGGAGCAGATGCTGATGATGTTGCTACTGTAGCTGCCAATGCTGACACAATTAGCGATGATCGATTAATACTGGTAGCGCCAGGAATTAAGACACAGGATTTGGCAAGCGGTGCACAGGTCAGTTTACCTGCCGCTTATGCAGCAGCAGCAGTGGCTGGTCTTATTGCTTCATTGGCAGTACAAGTCAGTCCTACTAATAAGGCCCTCAAAGTATCTGGACTTAGCTACTATTACAATGATGGTGAGTTGAAGAAGTTACTGACTAATCGAGTAATGGCAATAGAGAGAAAAGCCGGCTTCCGTATTGTTAAAGGAATTACTACTGACAATGCTGCCTTTCGTCAAGTCTCTGTGCGTAGAATCGTCGATTATGCTAAGGCAGGAACCAGAATGGGATCTAATCCTTACATTGGCAGGCTTAATAATGCCAGAGTAAGAGGCGCATTAAAAGCCACGCTGAATGGTTTTCTCTCCGATATGGTGCTTAATGAAGCACTAACAGAATTCACACTTGATGTTACTGCTACCAGAGAGCAAGAGATTGCTGGGGTAGCGTTGGTGACTATGTTTCTCAAACCGACCTTCAGTATTGACTATATCAAGGTGATCATGAATCTTTCATAGGAGAATAGAGAATGGCTAATACCAATGTGTTTCGCGGCTCGGATGGTTCGCTGGTACTGGCGGTGGATACTGGAGCAGAGGGCGATCAGGCACAGGCAGTTATTGATGAGTATCAACTTACTCCGGTAGGAAGAGTGACCAATGTAGAGGTGCGTGTGCACTCGGATCTGAAGCCCTTTCATGAATTGGGACAACGTTATGCTACTGAACTACGTCCTGGCAATGTTAATATTAGTGGTAGTATTGAACGTGCCGCCATTAATGGTGCATTATTAAGGTTGTTGCTGGGTGATGCCGCCAAGTCACGACCAGCAGGCACTTTTGTAAACCCCTCATTTAATCTTAACTTGCTACTGGAAAATCCTGCCA
>JBFLVQ010001070.1:0-2574 GCA_040758525.1 Acidobacteriota bacterium | reverse complement strand
CTCCTTAATAAACAATCTCTCAGGTATTGTCTTTATGCAAGATTTATGCCGCCTTCTACAATCAAAATTGTTTTATAACTGTTTGATATCCAAACTCTCGCTCCATTGGCTAGTCTAATAAAGAGGAAAATTAACCATAAAGTGTGTCTTTTTACCCGTTAATATTAGATCCTATGACTGACGAAAACAGCAATAGGCCAAGAACTGATCGAATATAGAAAGCCATTCTACATTTAATCAGTTCATGGCCTATGACAATCTCTTAAACTAGCATTTAAGATGCGCGTTGTTGCTGAGAAGAGGGTTGTGCAGGGCTAGCGGTAAATTGTTCAGCAGTGATCTGCCAGCGATTCTGCCGCTTCACCCATACAGTAGTATAACGATATTGACCCTCAGCACCACTCTGTCTCTTCACTGTCACTCGACCTATGATGATTGCTGTGTCACCATAAACAAGAACTTTAACATCATCCGCAGTGATAGATACAGGTCTAGTAGAAGCATCTGCAATAAATCTTCTCTCCTCATCTCTGGTCACAATTCTTCCACTAGAGAGTGTTGTGATGTGATCGTCAGTAGTGATACGGTCAAAAGCCGCGACATCACCTCGTACTGCAAGTTCAGCCCATTGTTGGTTGAGCTGGATTAAATCTTGTTCGACTCTTTTATTTTCGCTCTGCTTCTTGTCAGATGTCTGGCCAAAAGCGATAAATGGTAGAACAAGTATCAATGTAATCATCGCAAAACTCTGTTTCATATTCTCACTCCTTAATTGATAAACAGAACCTTATTGCTGTGCCTGTTCATTGGTATGAAAGTCTATGTGAAAATTGGTACTATACAAGAGCCAATTTTAAAAATAAAATTAGACCATTATTAGTAATAGCCAGTCAGTAACAGATAGAGGAGTTTTAATCAGATGGCAAAAAATGCTTCTGGGGCAATTATTCCACCGTTCAATCAATTGAGTGGAAAGGTGCGTGTTCCACTTCATAGGCAAGTTTATCAGCGTATCAAGTATGCAATTCTTGATGGAAATCTTGCCCCAGGTGTGCGGCTACCGTCGGCTCGGACATTAGCAAGAGATGCTAGTGTTTCGCGTAACACAATTGAAATTGCGTTTGCGCAACTTGAAGCAGAAGGCTTTGTCGAAAGGCGAGTAGGCGCAGGCAGTTTTGTCGCCGCTGAGATGCCGGATTTTGTCGAAAAACCATCTCAAACACGCACAACGAAAATCTCCACCAACAATGTTAGTAATTCACTTTCAGAGCGTGGGCGACGAATCAAAGCTGCCGCCGAAACGGATCCGACAGCGACACTGGCATTTGCACCCTGTATGCCAAGCCTAGATGCCTTTCCCTTACAGACCTGGAATCGTTTAACTGCGCGCCGTGCGCGTTTAGTTGGACGTGACCTGCTAGGCAATGGTGATCCTGCTGGCTATCGTCCACTTCGCGAAGCAATTACTGATTACCTCAGTACCTCACGTGGTGTGAAATCTGATTGGCGACAGGTTGTAGTTCTGTCCAGCACACAACAAGCGTTAAATCTTGCCTCACAGCTTTTGTTAGATGTGGGTGAGGAGGCATGGATTGAAGAGCCAGGCTATTTAGGCGCACGCGCGGCTTTGAAAGACGCCGAAGCACGGATCGTTCCTGTTCCGGTTGACGCCCAGGGGTTAAATGTTGAACTCGGTATTAAATTAGCGCCTGCGGCGCGGTTCGCCTACATTACCCCATCACATCAATATCCACTTGGTGTAACGATGGGGCTGGCACGTCGATTAGCTCTGCTCGCTTGGGCAGAGAGTGCGAATGCATGGATCTTCGAGGACGACTATGATAGTGAGTTTCGCTACACGGGTCGCCCCCTTGCTGCTGTTCAAGGACTAGATTCTGCTGGACGGGTCATTTATGCTGGTTCATTTAACAAAGTGATGTTTCCCTCGCTAAGGCTTGCTTACATAGTCGTACCATCCCCACTTGTGGATGCATTTATCGCTGCCCGCACACTTGTGGACGGCGCCCCACCAACACTTGTGCAGACCGTTATGACCGACTTTATCGCTGAGGGACATTTCAGTTCGCATCTGCGGCAGATGCGTATGCTTTATCACGAACGCCGCGATATCTTGCTTGATTCAGTCACAAATGAGTTGACAGACAATCTACGCATAGAAACTGCCGAAGCCGGTATGCATATTACAGGATTAACAGCTAAAGAGGTTGACGATGAGAAGATCTCAAAACAGGCGGCTGCCAGTAAGTTTCATATTCCACCATTGTCGCGCTACTATTTTCTCGATTGCCATAAGCAAGCGGGCTTAATTCTTAACTTCGCAGGAGTTACACCAGAACTCATACGTAGCACTATCCATACACTGGCAACTATTTTGATAAACAAAACAGGAACTTTACAGTAAAAAAGTGAAAATAATAGTTAACAATCAAATTATTTCTACCGATAATCTTATTGACAAAGCGCTCGCCTGTGCAGCTATTGTGGATAGCGGGTAACAACACCGGCGAGTGCTTGCAATCTATGGTGCAATAAAACGTGCAAGATATGCTAATC
>JBFLVQ010001069.1:0-2575 GCA_040758525.1 Acidobacteriota bacterium | reverse complement strand
TTCTTTCTTATAACTTAATTGTTAAATCTACTGGATTAGTTAATAAAACTGCAATAAACCAACAAAGATCTATTAAATCAATCCATCGTTATGATCTAATAGATAAACATATTGATAATTACTTACAACATTTACAGCAGAAGAACCGTGATGCAGCCATAAATGTTCTCTCAGAAGCCGAGTTAGTTGCTAATGAAATGGAGATCCAAACCTCTGAGCGCATTGGCATAGATTTGGTTTCCTATTATCGGTCAACACCTATTACAACTGCAGAGATGTTAATAGAAGCAAGAGCACTGCGAAAGGAGATAGAATCTTCTATCAGGTTAGATCTTACTTCTGCCAATCTACAAAAAATTACTCAGGCAAAAAAGATATTTGAGCAGCTATCAGCAAAATGTGAAACTGAGCGTACCAATATACAGATCATAAAATACTTTAGTAAGAACAACAGATTTACAGAAGCGCTTGCTATCATTAATAACAGCCTTACAACAGCAGTCAATGCTAAACACTTATTTAACCAGGCACAGTTATTAATGTGGCAAGGCCATTGCCTAAGCGGCATGGCAAAGTTTGATGAAGCAGCAAAAGTATTAGAGGAATCGATCCGTTTAGGTTATCAACTTGATATACCTGAAGCTATCTTAGGATCATTTATGGTTCTTGCTGGTATTTATTATGTTACAGATAATAATGCTGCTGCCTTTGAGTTTGCACGCAAAGCCCTGGAGCTAGCTCGCCCAATAAATCATCCTTATACTATACGTCTTCTGCATATAACTGGACTGACAGCCTTAAACCTTGGTCACCAAACTCTTGCGGAAACCTGTCTACAAGATGCAATAAAACTGGCTGAGCGTCAGGAAGACTATATTTCGTTGGCTTATAGTCAAATTTTTCTTGGTATTCTGTACAATGAACTAGGCCGTACAAACGATGCCAAAGAATCTTTTATTAGCGCTTTAGTTAATGCCAATAAACTTACAGATATACTGGTGCGAACTGATTTAGAGACTGTTATAACAGGCTATTATGCTAGGGTAGCGATGCTGGCTGGTGAGATCGATCACGCCATTAAACTATACACTAAAGCTCTTGACCTTGCCGCAAAAGCCAATATTCAGCAGAACCTTATGCTTAGCCAACTACACCAAGGATTAGGAGAGAGCCTTGCTCGCAAAGGCGACTACAAAAGAGCCAAAAATGAGTTATTGACTGCTGTAGCCCTTGATCACAAGGCTCGTAAATCTTTAGAAGAAAACAATTCCTTACTGACATTTGCTGCTAGCCACAAAAGCAGCATTGAAGTGTTGCGGACCTTTCCACACTAATTCAATTTACTACGACTAAATACTGTGGTTAAGCACATTAATGGTCTAGGTTGAAGGGCCGCCTTTTGTACTACTGCCATATTATATGGAGTTACTTTTGTTGCTAGAAAATCATAATAGAAGTTGAAATGATCTATCGAAGCCATTTCTGGAGCAGGCTCATTACTTAAAGCTATTTCGTAATGAACCCCCGGTTCCACAACTAATCTTAATATAGTTTGCTTCCCTCGGATAACTAGTGCTCGGTCTGAGGTCAAATTAATTATTCCTGCTGGTATCGCGATACGTCTATTGAAAGCCAATGACTTACCACTACCATCAGCAGTATAAAATCTGACTCGCTCTTTGCTTACATCAGCAGCATAGAATAGTCCTGCGCTGATATGGATTTTGCCGAACAATTTGTCTTCTCTTATTTGTAATTCTTGTTGGTATAGATCGCTTTCAAAATCTAAATTCCAGCGAAAATCGTTTTCATCACTATCTATTGATGATGATGTTACATACTGTTTGACCTCCGGTTCGTTTCCTTCTACATCAATATAAAGTGTTGTTAACTCTTCTCCCTTGATCATAGCCACCATACTTTTTTGAGAACCATTTACTTTACTAACCCTCAGTTCGGCTAAATGGTTATGTACATTAAGTATGCCAACACTAACCCGTTTAGGATTTCCCATACAGAGTGCCATCAATCCATCAAAGGTAATTCTCACATTAGCCTCTGCTCTGGGATTGATCGGTACTACACTGACCTTTCTATTATTACTGGATGAAGTGTTGGTTAAACTCAAAAACAGACACACTACTACACAAAGCGATAACATTAGTTTCGTCCTCATTATCTTCTCCTTATTGTTGGAAATTGCATGGCTACTTGCGGTAGCGAGATGATCTAGGTGATCATTCTTAATAAGATAGTATCTCTACATAAGAAAGGTCAAAACAGCCCTGTGGGAAATCCGTAAGTATTAATCGCATATCGATACTTTGTATTTCAGACTACGCTTTCGTTCCAATTTGACCTACTGCGGTCAAATAATGTGACAACCTACCCCATTTGTGGCTTATTACAATCATTATCATAACCGCTCACTATTCCTTATAATCCATGAGCTTAACGTCTCCTTAAAGATTATTAAGGTGATTGGCCTATGGTTTGCCTTTTTTCTTTATCTTCCTTTATAGTAACAAGCTATCTTATTGTGCAGGCATGAAGGATGAGAGTATTATGAGTGTTA
>JBFLVQ010001068.1:0-2575 GCA_040758525.1 Acidobacteriota bacterium | reverse complement strand
TCTTGGGTAGTTCCACGCAAGCTTTCAGCAGACATAATTGGGCTAAAGCTCTGTCCACCATCGGTTGATATTTCTAAACGATGTCTTCCTGGGATGAAGCCACCACTTGTAGTTTGCCAACGAATTGTGAATGGTTTACCACCCTGTATGATTTCACCAGGTTGAGGAGAAATGGCTTGTATAGTTGGTGGTGTTCCAATAGAGAAATTACCTGTTATTGCGATACCTCGACCAGATCCTTCAAATTCGGGATCATAAACTTTAGCTGTCAGTACGTTGTTTGTTTTTGTATCAATTATGTAAAAGAAAGGACTAAAGTTACTTGCATATAACAACTGTCCATCAGGGCTTGAAGCTAGAAATCGATTTGCTCCTTCTATATCAAAAGTTTTGCTTTTATTAGGCGAAGTAGTATCTATTGCAACAATAGGTTCAAAGAAACCTGATGAATAAAGCGTTTTTCCATCTGGAGTTAACTGTAATGCATAGTTAATTCCACTTGCAGGAAAAGAATCCAACTGTTCTAACGATTCACTATCAACAACCGCTATTGATCCTAGTCTGGTTAAATATAGCCTACGCCCATCCGGTGAAACCGTTATTCCTTGGCTGGCACCTTCAACGGGCAAATTATCTTTTGTTTTAATGACTGACTTAGCTTCTACATCAATTACTGAAAGTTGATCGCCTAAGATTGGAATATAAGCTCGCTTTCCATCTGGACTAAATTCTATTGCAGCTAATGGAGTACCCGGTAGATTTAAAATATGTTCCATTTGAAAAGTTTGTGCGTTAATTAATGCGATCTGTGTTGAGTCAAATGATACATACACGAATCCATCTGGGCCTAGTTGTAACCCAAATACTTTAGTTCCAACAAACATTGTTTTAATGAATTGTTTCTTTTCTAAATCGATAACAGATAATCCACTAGTATCATTAAATCTAGGATCGTGGCTGACAAAAGCTATTCGTTTATCAGAACTTAATTTGAGGATAAAAGGACGTACACCAGGTAATGGAATACGGTCTATTTCTTCTAGTGTCATTCCATCCAACATAATTAGAGCATCATTTGGGTCTTCCCTCCGATCATAACAGACATAGATCAAGGGTTTATCAACCTGTCCAAGAGCTGGCAGGCTGGTTAGCAACAAGATTGCAAAAGATAACATAACCTTCTTAAGCATTTCTTACGCTCCTTCAGTCTACTTTAAGCTAGAATTTTACTATATTAACTACGTTCTCTAGCAAACAAACCACGCTAGTCATAATTTGTGCCCAAAGATACAATTCTAATGGCTGTATTCCAAATAAAGCCGCCATTTGAGTTTGGACCTAACGAGGCACAGCCGTTTGAGATATAGGTTTTCTTCGTATTATTACCAAAATAATATCCTAATTTACCTCCTACACTTACTTGGCAAGCTACTATCATTCCATCTTGTGGCACGCACTCTGACTCAGCTTGTATTTTGCAGGTATCAGGATTTTGTTTTGTGCTACCTTTCGCACAAAAATCCGCATAACAACTTTCTCCAGCGGTGCAGAAGCCAACTTTTTTACACCCAGGATCAAAAGCAGTAATTGTAGGGTCAGCTTCACAGTACACAACAGCTAATGCCCGTCCAGGAGGGGCAAACCCTGGATTCAATCTTCCAACGCCCCCACATAGAATGGATTCATCATAAGAGGCCATACTTATGACAACATCATAGTAGGCTACCATTCTGTACCGTACATCATCATAAACACGCATAAGGATGTCGGCTTTTATATTGTAGCGATATCGCTCAATACGCGGTCGCGGAGGGAAACTACCTCTTCGCGGTGTGCCAGGCGAAACCAACTCCTGTCCTACAAACACTGGCTTAAGCGTATAGTCAAACCTATTAAACGATTGCCGTTCGACCGCTTGCCACTCAGGCGTTCTAAAAAGTTGTGGATCTTTAACCAAACCCTTCAGTATGCTCAAATCATCAATGGTTTGGTTCTGTGCTCCTTTTAGATCTTCTAGTAGATGTACTGGATCACAGATGGCCCAGGTTTGGCTAACCTCTCCTTCACCATTGACTGTATCCTGGCATGGATAACTACCACGCCCTTGTTTTGCGAGCTGCGCTTTTCTTAGATGATCACGAAGCTGTGTTTGCATTTGATTATAAATCTGTTCGTCAATGCCTCCCCGAATATATCGCATACCCATAGTACTATAATTACGCGCCATTCGGATTGCAAACGTCAAGTTGCGTTCAGTAAGCACATAGTTAGTGCGTACTAATATTGGTAGAGTTAGGAGTATGGATATGATAAAGAGAAAAAATACTCCTAGTATTAATGCTATACCTCTACTGTTTCTAACCTTTCTCAACACTCTATTTATTTTCTTCATAAGTCACTCCTTATTCAATAGCGCGCAGGCCAAATGGAAACGTTGCAGTTAGACCACGGTTAATGGTTTCTCTTGTTGAGGGAATATAGACTGATTTTGTTAGTTTCAGCCTTACACCGTTTGTTTGATCAAGCCAATCCACAAGCGGGTTTGCTGGAGTAGGCAGTTCTCGACCATCTGTAA
>JBFLVQ010001067.1:0-2576 GCA_040758525.1 Acidobacteriota bacterium | reverse complement strand
CACTTTCTTACCAGTGGAGTCAAAGCTTGGCGAAAAGTCAGATTGAGTCGTTCAATTAAACTTGTGCTAATAGAGAGACCAAGATCTTTGAGCGGTTTTGCACCACAAACTACCCGCTCTTTTATCTGTAACAAGCGTCTAGCTTTCTTTTCCTTTATAAGCTGTGCATAAACCAAATCTTTATGAGGTAGTAGCAGAGGCTTACGAGGACGACCTCTTTTTGCTGTTCTCTTGAAAGTCTTAATCCTATGGTAGACAGCTATCAATGCTTGAAGGTAAGAACTCAGTCCATTCCTGAAAAAGCAAGGAATTCCTGCAACAATAGCGGCACTCATCTCTATCAACTTTACCGCACTCTCATAAGCACGCGTGGCCCTACATAGGCTGGGAGTATCAAACGAAATTCCGGTGCGTAAGAGAGCCATATCCATTGACGGCCATCTTCAATATCGGCCAAACTTTCTCCCTGCTCGTCAGTATCAAGGGCACATTTACACCGAATGAAGTTCCACAAATCGATCAAGTTGCACTTGCGTAATGGGCAAGTCCCTGATCAGAACTTGATTGATTTGTGCGGCTTTTGGGGTCGCTCTGTTGAGCCATTCCAGTACAGTAGCTTCTACTACACCCAGCACAAAGCAGATTGCCGAAACTTCCTTTCTTACCAGCAACATCATCAAGGCCATCATTACTTTCTCTTCTGGTGTGCGAAGATCATAAAAGACTGTGTCCCGCGTTTCTGAGAAACTTTTCTCACATTCGCTACACTTGAAGATCCTGCTTTTCCCACTATTGCTCATATAGGTGGCTATTGAGCTTACATTTCCTCGCTTCATCAGTTTATAATGTTTGCAATCGGGATTTGGGCAGTACTGCTCCCACTCCTGAGGTTTTCTTATGGGCCATTCCTCCGATTTGTTGTCTCCAACTCTCAAAGTATTAGCGGGTGAATACCCACTCTCTGCTTGTTCACGAATATAGTTTTGTACCTGCTCAAGCTCAAAGCCAACGGTGGAAACTGCATAACCTCTGGCCCAAAAGTGCGCACCTGTAAAATTGCGCCCACAACCGCCAAACTGTCGCGCTATCGCAATTGCGCTCTTGCCCTTGATATAGCCAATAAGCTTGCGCGCAATAGAACCATTCTTCTGCTCAACATGACATTGATCATTTTTCTTATATGGGCGACAGCACGTGAAGGTAATTGGCAATGCGCTCCTCATTGCTCGCTGATTATCTTTCTCAAATGCTCAGCAACCTCTTCTACATAGAAACTCTCCATCATTTTATGATGGACACCATTCACGAAGTGGACTTCTATTGGTTCAGTAGAGAGTTCAGCCCATCCCAGTGTTCTATCTTCAAAAAGATTTATTAGTTCTCGTGATGCTCTTACGCCATGCTCGATCTCTGAACAACGGATCAAGGTTATTTTGCCTGAATAAATTTTAGGCCGATAATTGCCTGGGGCGTTTATACAGCTCTTAAAAACTCGCCAGTATTGAGGGAATCTTTCGATTATGGTGTTGAAAGACAAAATGCTGCTGAATAATGCATGTTGCATCAACACCTCTAACAATTCTCTTGATGGACAACGGCGAAACTCCTCTTCGTTTATTGGTAAACCTGTTAAGTTGAGTAAACCTATTACGGATTCAATGTTATCTGGCTTCTTTTGAGATAATTCAAAAGTATCAAACATAACAAGTTGTTCTACTTCTTGACCTTGGCTGTAGAGCTGTTGGGCCATCTCGAATGCAATAATTCCACCCATGGACCAACCCCCTAGTAGGTATGGTCCATTTGGTTGCACCTGCCTTAATTCTTTAATATACCGAGAAGCCATTTGCTCAATAGAAGTGTCAGGTTTTGTATCAGAGGCTAAACCTGCCGCTTGTAATCCATAGAAAGGTCGATCCTCTCCTAGTAAGTATGACAGCTGGGAATAACAATATGCATAACCTCCAATAGGATGAATAGAGAAAAATGGTCTGCCTGAACCTCTGGTTTGTATCTCAATTAATGACGACCAATCTCTCTTCAGCTCTTTGCTACTATGTAACAGTGAGGGCAACTTCTCTTCTAGAATACGCTCCAACAGCAGTTTTGCAATATCATTTGGTGCTGGATATTCAAAGACTAAGGTCGCAGGCAGTTCTACCTGACAAAGTGCTGAAAGGCGCTTCCTTAGCTGCACTGCCATCAAGGAATCTAATCCTAGTTCCTTGAGTGGCTTCTCGGCGGGTATACTTTCAACATTTGATAGTGCCAGCACTCTTGCTACTTCATTCTGAACTATAGAAATCAAAGTAGCTAGCTGCTCACTTTCAGGTAACGTTGCTAATCTCTGCCTCAAATCGCCTTCCTCTCCCAAGGAGGTTTCTGCCCCTAATGGTGAAGGCTCTGTTGACTCAAACCCTGCTGAATCTATATCCACTCTAATTACACCCTTACTCTCCAGCCAATATCTCTTGCGTTGGAATGGATAGGTGGGCAGTTGTACAAAGTTGCCAGGCAATAGCTTCCCCCAATCTAGCTTCGCACCAAAACAGTGGGCTAATCCTATTGATGACAAT
>JBFLVQ010001066.1:0-2581 GCA_040758525.1 Acidobacteriota bacterium | reverse complement strand
TAAGAGTTTTACTTAATTCTTGTGCCATGCTTGGTTGATCAATTAATGTTTGATATACTTTTGCGGCTGATCCGCTAAGTGTGGTTACAATAAGCTTGCCTTCACGACTATCTTCCAAATGTACCAAATCCAATTCAATAAAATGATTAAACTCAAATAGTCCGCTGCTGCTAAGCTCGATCTCTCGCTCAACATGTGCCCATAGAGGATCGGGCGTTCGCATCCATTGCTTAAGAAAGTAGGGTCCATAAGGTTTTTGTTGATCAGGAAAACAACGGCTTTCAAATCGATAATTGTCTATTTCATCACTCTGATCAAGGTTTTGATAAACATCTGCGTCCGTCTCTAAAAGAAATTCAAGCAGAGCGAGTTTAACAGGTGGAGAGAGCAAGTGACGAATTAGTTTGATGACTCGTAGGGTATCGAGTAGATCCTCGCGTGTTTCACCAGGGAAGTTAAATATTATGTTTGAAAATAGCTCAATATCAAATTGATGGGCCAGTATCATGGCACGTATATTATCGATGAGTGTTGCTGGTTTCTTCATCTTTCGTAAAAGCCCATCGGAAAAAGCCTCTAGCCCTACTTGTAGGCTGACAAACCCGGCCTGCTTCATATGATTTACAAGTTCAGAACTTAAGTTACGTGCATTGACTTCACCCCAAAATTCAAAATGGTGATTATTCTCTATCACTTTACTGCAAAATTGCTGTAAATCTTTGGGTGAGCCATTGACCTCCCAATCACCGAAACGGATCGAACTTGTTCCATAATATGTTTTGAAATGGCTGATCTCTCCATAAAGATCTTCTACGGGACGATTCAACAGACGTCTTTGAAATTCAGGTATAGAACAGAAGCGGCATTTACCCCAAGAGCAGCCACGACCAAACCAGGTAGTGAGGGGAAATCCAGTATGACGATAGAAATTACCTATCTCTTCAAAATCAGCAAAAGGCACCTGTCTTAAAACTGGTTGGCGTACTGGTTGTGAGATCATACCGGCAGAAGTCTGGCGACCAAGTATGCCTGGTTCAGAATCAAGTGGTAAGCCGGTGGCAACATGTTCTGCAATGGTCTTAAGAGACTCTTCGCCATCTCCATAAACAAAATAATCGACTTCTGGAAACAGTTCACGATAACACACAGCCGTACGGGACAGTATCGCTGGTCCGCCAAATACAATAGTAGTGGAAGGTAAGATCTCTCGAACTAATCTTGCCAACACTGCAGCGGTAAAGACCTGCTGCACCATTACGGAAAAACCTACGATAAATGGTGATGCTTGGCGAAGAGATTGGACAAGCTCTCTACTAGAAAAGTCATCGATCAACTGACAGAAAGCCATTATACGCTCGCTGTGAAAGTTGATCATTGCAGTTGAAGCTTGCTTCTTAAAAACCCAAGGCGGACGACGATAGATATCTTGGCCTTCTATATAATCTACTACTGCTTCTCTGATCAGTTGCTGAGCTGGTGCATGCTTAAAATACTGCGCAGCAAAATACAATTCATGAAAAGAGCTACCCCATTCACCCATCTGTTTATCATATTCGGCAAGGCCAGGATGTTCACGAGCAATATAATTGCTGAAGCTGACACAGAGGCTTAACGTTTGTGGTTGAAAATTGGTATAGGCAGAAAGATAAGCTTTGATAAGCGCGATCCCCAATGGCGCCCAGCCGTGCGCAAAACCTACTGGAGAGACCAGTAAGATGCCCCTCTGTTCACTATATCTGGCAGAGGTTTGCATATCATCGGCAGTACTTAATTTCATAGATCCTCTATATCAAACTGGGAACTGGCTGACTGATCTTTTTAGTAATGAAACTGATATTTTCTCTGCTTGGATCTTCAAACAAAGCCATTAACACATTTCTTTCTACTAATTCTTCAACAACCTGCTTTACCGCATCAGCAGTCAATCCGGGTATCTCTTCAACTGCCAACCTGATCAGTTCTTCAAATGAGAGTGAATGGCTTTGCACAAGCGCAGCAATCCAAGCCGCTATGGTATTAACAGAGACGAGATCTTGAGAAATCATATTGAAACATTCGAATCTTCCTGGTCGAACTTGGAATATATGATAGTCAGAATTCCAAGAAATAGTAGCATCAGGATAGTCAGATAGTTGAGAAGCATAGAGCAATTTCACAATACCTTCACCATTCACTTCCACAAGCTGGTAGCGCAATAACAGATTTACTGTCTCTCTGATATTGCGATCCAGTTTTTCTGGTAGAAATCCATAAGAGAGACAGTGCATTAAAAACTTACCTGTGTGTGCAGCTATATTCACAGCCAAATCTTGAGATTGATCATAGAAAGCTACTACTGGAGTGGTAGCTACATTACTATGTTTGAAATCCGTAGTGAAATTATCTACTAGCACACTCGGTTTTAAATGAATTTCACGTACTGCCTCTGTTAGCTCTGTTAATTGGTATATAGGTTCCTCCTTATTCAAGCCTACTTCGGTAATCTGCTGTTTTTTACCCAAGCAATAAAGGAGAAAAGCCTCATCCTCATTAGTCTGCATTCCTGAAAGTGATTCCCACCAAATCTGCTCTGCCTGTTCGC
>JBFLVQ010001065.1:0-2597 GCA_040758525.1 Acidobacteriota bacterium | reverse complement strand
GAAACGATAGATCTTTGCAGCCTCTAGTGTGTTTATTTTTCCACATATCGATCGTGGCAGAAAATAATCTTTAACTTTTCCTTCATACCAGAAAGGAAGATTTAATGGTGTCAAAGGAAAGATCTGTTGTTGTTTCCAATAATATCGTCCTGTTTCACCAATTTCTCCTTGTAATAGTTCGTTCAATAATAATGCACATTGTCTGTACTGTAACACATCTCTTTTACGGCTTTGACCTTCTATAATTGCACGATATTCTTGCGCCAGTTCAGCAGTAAAAATTCTTGCTGTCGCAATATCAGCACAAAATGCTGGCAAATTTACAATAATAACCTGTTGTTCAGGGGCAAATTGTATTAAACGTAATGGGAATACATTACTACTAGTCAGATCATCACCAAACTGTTTTTCATGTTCAAAGATCTTTATAAGCTTATCTGGCCAAGAGTCACTCTTTTCTGTACTTAGATCAATTTCAGTGATTTCGCAACGGTAGTCAGTATAAATCAATTGTACTGGCTGTTGAGTATCAGGCACAGTGCCAAAAGTTGTGCGTAATATTTCGTGCTGCTTTATGATATTATTTACTGCACAAGCAAGCACATATCGATCTAGGTAACCCTGGATCGATATCATAAAGACGATCTTAAAATAGTTAATATCAAATGCGCTCTGCAAATGCCACAAACGTTGTTGTTGAGGCGAGAGCAGAAACTCTTCAATCTCTATTCGCTCTTTTGTCATCTTTCTCTCCAGGCACAATGGCATTTCGACTCTCGAATGGTTCAGTCATGCCGACTAATATTTTGCGGATACCACTATAAGGAGTGCGACCGTGTGCAGTTAACATGTTGTCTAACATTAAAATGTCACCTGTCCTCCATTCGAAAGATACTGCTTCAGCAAGATAAGTAGCACGAATTATTGTAAGAACACTAGGTTCAATAAGAGATCCATCACCATAATAAGTGTTATTAGGTAATTCCTCTTCTGCTAGCTGTGCAATTAGTACATTACGTATCTCTGCGGCCAGTGTAGTGACGTGAAAAAATGCTGCATGGTTAAACCATAAATTCTCGCCGGTGCGTGGATGCTTGATTATTGCTTCTCCTCTATGGCGTATTTTTAAGCACTTATCATTGTTCCATGCGTATTGGTAGCCTGCATTTTGACAATAAGTTTCAACCTCTGCAGGTTTCTCAGTCTGAAAAACAATCTGCCAGGGAAGACCTAATCGGTTACCGAAGTTACGTATATAAAGGACACCCAGACGTGAGAATTTATCTCGTACAGACACAGGCAAACGTGTATAGACTCTACGTACATCGACAATTGGTGTTTCACCACCACTCTCTGACGGTGTTTCACAATAAAAGAAGATCTTCATTGGCCATACATTGGCATAGGAATTTTCATTATGAGGGAATATCGATTGAGATGAGGAATACTCAGTAGAAGTGTAGATTCTGCCACTAACAGACTGACGAGGTGAAGATCGCTCACAGTATTCCATCAACTCCCCGCCAGCAGTAATAACGAAATTCTCAAACTCTGAAACAGTAAGCCTCTTAAACCCGCGAAATAAGATTGCACCATAATTTAGTAGATCTATCTCAATGCTTGTACGATGCTTTTTCACCCAGGCTGTAGGCTCA
This sequence comes from Acidobacteriota bacterium, assembly GCA_040758525.1. Classification (GTDB taxonomy): domain Bacteria; phylum Acidobacteriota; class Blastocatellia; order Chloracidobacteriales; family JADJPF01; genus JBFLVQ01. Next base: position 942 of record JBFLVQ010001065.1, on the reverse strand, counting down.
GTCAGTTCATTGAGAGATTCGATAAGCAGCGGGAATGGACGCTCCTTATTGAAAAACGTTCTATTCACAAGATCATATGACACCTTCTGTGCAGTAAGTCTTTGAATAGTTAACGATTGGTATAGACTCGGTTTCTTATTACTAGAATTAATCATTTGTTCTCACAAACAATAATGGCGCTGTAATAAACAGGCACTTAAGATCATCATAATCACTGGTTCTAGTGAAATCCGCATGCTTTCCTTGATATTAGGAAGCCGATCCAGCAATGCTATAACAGCATTACGATCAAAGAATGGTAGTGAAGATAATAACGATCCCCGCAATGAGTCTTGTACTAATAGATCTATAGGGCTATTTCTCTGTATTGGTGGCGCAAGAAATGGATGTTTATGGCGTCGATAGACAGTATTAGTAAGATAAGGGCACATAGCTTGTCTGAGAATGTACTTCTCTTGTGTACCTTGAATCAAAATTGCTGCTGGCATTTTACGGACTAACTCGAATAATTTGTGATCTAGAAATGGTGGACGCGCTTCCACAGCAAAAGCCATCTCTAATCTCTCTGCATAGAGTGAGTAGTTAGGTAATATCGATCTCGTCCAGAGATAGAGCGACTGAATTACTCTTTCACGCCCACGTAGTTGTCCTTCTATATCAAACTGATCAAGGAATATCTGATAAGGATTGTGCCTTTGGCAATGCCTTATATAATCAGGATGCAGTAGATGGTGAAAGATAGATCTTCCAATTGCAAGCCGTTTGATCCACGATGGTACGAATGTGAGAACGTTGTTGACGAAGCTTAGCCAAGTCGTAGTCTCAGCTGGTAATCGTAACTGTCCACGTTCCTCATCGAATGTCTTATCTCCTACATGTTGACGATCGTGTAGATAGTCTTGCCGTGATTGCAAGTAACCAGCAAAAAGTTCATCAGCGCCA
>JBFLVQ010001064.1:0-2601 GCA_040758525.1 Acidobacteriota bacterium | reverse complement strand
TAGCTGCTGGTAATGAACTGATTCCTAATGTTCCTATTGTAGTAGATCCAAAGGTTGCTCAGCATTGGGTGAAGTAAGGTAAAGGCAGTAGCTAACTGTTAGGCAATCGCTAGGTGATAGTGGTATGTAGGCGATTATCGTTTGAAGGATTCAGCATCGCTAGAATCATTATTACGGAAGGGAAGGACATGGGATATACCACTAAGTTTCAAGGGAAGTTTAGGTTTGACGTATTGCCATCGTCAGAGGTTATTGCCAAACTACGAGCACTCGAAGGCAAGGACATACGAGATCTACCGGATGCCTCTAAGTATCCAAGTAAGTATCCAAGTAAGTATCCAAGCTATTATTGCCAGTGGGTGCTTACCAAAGACTGTATGGGGTTGGAATGGAGTGGCGTAGAGAAGTTCTATACTTATAAAGAATGGCTTCAGTTTATTATTGATAAGATCTTAATACCACATGGGGTTAATCTTTCTGGAACGGTCAAATACCAAGGCGAAGAGATTGGCGATAATGGTGTGCTGACAATAGAAGGCAGCAGAGTAATGCAGAGGCCATTGCAATTTGCTAGGCAATAGTAAGATGATAGCAGTATGAAATTCAGCGAACATTTAAAGACAGCCTTTCTCAGTGGACAACTGGATTATAGCGACAACAGTACACACGATTGGCTACAGTCGTTAAGTAATGAGGAGCTGGCCGACCTGACCTTGCAGTTACAAGCTATCTGTGAATCAGCAGCAGAGAGTGATTATGATGATATTGTACAATTGCTGGTACATTTGGCCATGCTGGAAAGACGTGGGGCTGCAAGTGCTGATTCATAACATTAAAATTATTACTCAACTACGTAACATGGAGTGAGAAGATGGCCTTAAAATGTAAATCGCTGGGTAGCCGCTGGTTTCTTCAATTGTCTTTAAGCTTCTTAATATTCTTTTCTCCCATTGCGGTCTTAGGCCAACAGGGAAAACTTGTGAAGGACACAATTCATAGCCCTGCGTTGGAAGGTAATCTGTTAAACGATTCTGCAGACCGCAGCATATTTATTTATCTACCACCTACTTATTTTACCTTACAACTGAGACGCTATCCTGTGATCTACTTACTACATGGGGTTGGCGATACAAATAACGATTGGATCAACGGACAATATCAAGGTCTTAATGTGCAAGAAGCCATGAATACGCTCATCTCTGCGGGAAAGATCGACGAAATGATTGTTGTGATACCTGATTCAAGCAATTTCCATCAGGGTTGTTTTTATACTAATTCACCGGTGACAGGAAACTGGGAGGATTTTATTACTGAGGATTTAGTGAAGTATATAGATAGTAGATATCGAACACTTTCAGATGCAGCAGGACGTGGATTAGCAGGTCATTCGATGGGTGGATATGGTGCAATCAAACTGGGGATGAAGCACCCTGATATTTACAGTGCCGTCTATGCGCTAAGCCCGTGCTGCTTTGAATGGGCAGCGGATCTCTCCATAGATAATCCTTTCTGGAGTAAGGTAATTAACCTTAAGAAGATGGATCAGCAGGCAGAGAAAGAATTTTATCCGAAATTCTTCATTTCTGTAGCGACTGCTTGGTCACCGAATCCAGAGCAGACACCTTTTTACATGGATTTGCCCTTCGAACTAGTTAATAATAAGGTTCAACCCAAAGAGCCTGCTTACAGCAAGTGGGCAGCTAATCTTCTGTTAATGATGGCAGGGCAATACAGGACAAATCTGGCTAGGCTGAGAGGAATAGGTTTTGACTATGGCTCTCAAGACCAATTCAAGCATATTCCATTAGGCAGTCGTGCATTTTCTAAATTTCTTACAGCCAATGGTATTGCTCATCAGGTTGAAGAGTATCAGGGGGATCACTTTAACCAAATTCGTGAGCGTTTTGAAAAGAAAGTGCTGCCATTCTTTTCGGAGATATTTGTCAATCAAGGAGCGGCAGGGAAACGAAAGTAGCATCTGAGGATATCGAACTGTTTATGGCAATAGAAAGTGAGCAGGCATTAGCAGAAATTTCATTGTTGGCTCTAGAAAAGAGTTTTCTCATAGTCCCAATATGATCTGTAATACCAGTAGCCATTGCTGGAGTGCCTAGGAAACTCTTTCCTGATGCGATAAGTTTTAAGCAGCACAGCGTCGTAGTGATCCAACTCATCAGCAGTAAAGCGTGGGATATAGATTCGCGCTGTTGCTCGGATGCCGTTTCCTTCTGCCAGTGCTTTGAGCACTCGATAGATAGTGTCATCATCAGACGAGCAGTGACTTCCTCCCTTCAATAAATAGAAGGGCATCCCTGGTGCAGCACTTAAGCAGCCCCAACCGAGCAGGAAACAGCATTAGCAATAGGGATGGTATGGGATACCGATTTGTAGACCATACGACGACCCAGACGGATCGGCAAGACTAGGGGGGCAGCCACAGCCCCACTACTCCTTATCGGAGATACCTTGAAGTAAGATTCAAAGATATTAGCCGCGCCATTAATATCAGCCTGTACTGTCCAACCACATTGGCATTGATAAAAGCCTCTGTGCTTGCGATTCGACTCTTTCACTACTTTACACGCATGGCATGTCTTGGAA
>JBFLVQ010001063.1:0-2604 GCA_040758525.1 Acidobacteriota bacterium | reverse complement strand
GATTTTGCATAGAAGTCATTTAGATCCGGTTTGCCATTAGCGGGCACAAATTCTGGATGGTCCTCGTAGTATTTTGTGAGAAGCTGACTACCCTTATTGCTTGCTTCAGTTGAGGCTCGTCGCATTGCTTGAATCATCTCGACGCGAGATGGCATTTGATAAATAGTTGTTGCTGCAACGTTGAGCAAAGAAGGAATAATCAGCACTAAAATCAGCCACAGTCCCGCCATAATTATTACATTTGTTGTAGATGATCTGCCGAAAGCATTGACCATCACTGCTAATGCAAACCAGAATCCACCATAAGCCATTACAACTGCGACCCACAACCCAAATCGCCACCACGAGGCCGCAGTCAGCTCAATTCCACTCGATAGAAATCCAATCAGAGAAAAGCCAACAGCTAGTCCCACTACCACACCAGCACGCAAACAAACTTTACCAAATACAAAGCTCTTAAGCGTAATCGGTTGTGACATCATCATCTGAAGCGTGCCCTGTTCTTTCTCCACTGAGATGAGGTTGTAACTCAAAGCAAGGATCATTAATGAATAAAGAAAGATCGCTACAAATGTAAGATCAAATTTTCCTGACAGCAAATTGGTTGGATTTTCGATCTCGTCATTGGTAATAAATGTCTGCTTGCTTTGTCGTGATACTTTAAAATAATAAGGATAAAGATCACTCTGCCCAACGGAAAGTGCTGCTAAGGGTGCAGGTGGCATCATAGCATAACGCGTACCTCGTCGGCTGCTAACCACTGCAGGAGAGCGTGGATCCGTGAAGGTTACAGGCTGGATTGCACCACTGTCAATTGCTACAATTTCACTCTTGAGTTCATCATAACGTTGTACCTCTTCACGTTGTGCAAAGGCGAGGGTTCTATTTTGAAAGTGTACCCAGGACACACCATTATAGACGCCATAACTGACGACAACTGTCAACAGTGGTGCGGCTACTAATAACGTACGATCTGCAACAAGATTGCGCCATTCATGTCTCATAATACGAAATAACATAAACTTCTCTTTATTTCTCCTTACTTTATACTTCGTTGATAGACTCAGGTTTTGTCGTGGCCAATTTGGATACCGATAGATGACAGGCGCGCGCTCTTCAATCTACTCTGATTTTCTTGATTGCAACGAGCAAAGCCACTGTCGCAGCAATGAACCATAGCATAAGCATTATTACTCCAACGATGTGATTACGCAGTACCCAACCAACACCAGGCGCGTTATATTTGAAATCTGGCACCGTCTGCCACAATGCTGGCGAAGCTTGATAGCTAAAATCTTCTTTAACAGCATGGACAATCATGTCCTCATTCATCATCTTGATAAACATCCGACGGTAGTTTTCAGCCTTTTCTGCAAAATCACGATGCTGCGCAAAATCGGTTCCCGCCAGCCCCATTGAGATTGAATTGATTGCTAGCATTGGTGCAGTTACAGCGACAAGTTGCTTTAATTTATTCTGCTGTTCAAATAGACTCCATAAAGCACCATAGTGCTTGTCGTAGACGATATAGCCGTCCTCTTCACCCTGTTGCAAGGAGATACCGGCAAAGCTCACTGGCAGGTCTTCAATCTTTGTCACATTGTATTGCTTCATTACATACTGCTTTAACTCCTCAGCACGCTTATCTGCAGGATTATGCCCGTCTGTACCGTTCTTGAGATCATGCTCAATAGATTGGGCGAATTCAAATGCCGAGGGTGTGGGATAGACACGACGTGCCAGGTCAGCCATTATGCGTGGGGCAATCAAACCGTTGGCGATCCAAAAGCCAAGTAATATGACGAGTGCGAGCCTCGAAGAGGGTGCTTTTGCCGACACTGTTAATGACAAACTGACAAAAATACCGACGTAAAGCAAGTAACTCAATGCCATGAGTGCTAAACGTGGTAGACTTGCTGCAAATGAGCCGTTTTCAGAGGTAAGTGTTAACGCCACAACTCCTATAATAGTTGCTGGGATGAGCAATAGGCCAAGTGCACCGCTGATACCTAAGACTTTTCCTAAAGCTAAGTCTGTCTTCATAACACCAATACTGAGCAGTTGCCTGAATGTGCCTTGCTCACGCTCCACGACGAAAGCACCAAACGAGAACAGAATGATGAGTAGAGGAATCAACAGTTGCATAACGGTAGCTGCCGTCAATTCGCCAAACCGCTGTACTGCGGTTGCATCCTGAGCTGGACGATACTTGAAGTCATTTTGTTTGTGTGCCTCAAGCCAGACTGCTACGCCTGTATAGTTATCCACACCACGGTCCAAAAATGCTGTTAGCAACTTTGGTTTGAATGCATAGGCACCATAATGTGCTGCCGAGTGCGGGTTTTTAGCAGGTTGCCGTAACCATTGCTGGCGCGTTTCGGCTTGTGCTAACCGGTGTTGTGTATTTACCTCACGATAATGTTTCCAACCCATAACCAGTGAAATGAAAAGTAAGACTAATACAATTATTGAAGCCCAGGTGTAACGCCCGTCACGTAGCATTTCAGTAAATTCTTTGCGTGCGATTCGTATGATCACTACTTACTCCTTTCAATCATGCATATGTTCTAGATAGATGCGCTCTAGATCTGTATGACCAATTTC
>JBFLVQ010001062.1:0-2608 GCA_040758525.1 Acidobacteriota bacterium | reverse complement strand
GCTTTTAGGCTGCTACCATATCATGAGTGAGTTAAACGACTACCAATACATGTGTCAGTTTTTTCAAAGGAAAGCGGAAGCGAATGCTTGTCCCGCTGGTCAGAAAATTGTTATTATACTGAACAGTCATTCAGACAATTTTATAGTGTGCGGAGGGCTAACAGAGCTTATGGCACAAGAACGAGAAACACTGGAATTGGATGTGTTATTTGTTGGTGCAGGGCCAGCTAACCTCGCAGCTGCGCTGCATCTCAAGAAACTGATTGCAGCGCATAATGAGGCGGTCACGCGGGGTGAGAAACAAGGTCGCAAATTAGCAGAACTCTCGATTGGTGTAATCGAGAAGGGGCGGGAAATAGGCGCACACATACTTTCCGGTGCCGTGATGGACCCACGCGCACTCAAAGAACTTATGCCTGATTTTCTTGAGCGCGAAATCCCTATTGAATCTGAAGTGTCATATGATCGACTGCTTTTCCTTACCAAAGGTGGCAAGTTTGTCTTTCCTATCACTCCGCCGCCATTACAAAACCATGGCAACTATATAGTTTCATTAAGCAAGGTAGTGCGTTGGTTAGCACGTCAGGTAGAAGAGGCTGGTGTCGATATCTTCCCTGAATTTCCTGCTGCTGAGGTGCTCTTTGATGGCGACAAGGTGATAGGTGTACGTACAGGCGATAAAGGAATTAATAAGGAAGGCAAACCGAAGGGCAATTTTGAGCCAGGGGTTGATGTGATCGCCAAAGTTACTGTGCTTGGCGAAGGCAGTCATGGTTCGCTCACCAAGAAATTGAAACCACGCCTTAAACTTGAAGAAGGGCGTAGCCCACAGGTCTATGCAATTGGATTGAAAGAGATCTGGGAGCTACCCAAAGGACGTGTAGAGACTGGGCATGTCTTTCATACAATGGGTTTTCCCCTCAAAAGTAGTACCTATGGGGGCGGCTGGATCTATCATATGAAAGATAATCTGCTTGATATTGGCTTGGTAGTAGGACTCGATTATAAAGATCCTCTGCTTGATCCACATCACGAGTTCCAGCGCTTCAAGCAGCATCCTTATCTGAAGCCATTGCTAGAAGGTGGTAAGTTGGTTGCTTATGGAGCAAAGACAATTCCTGAAGGTGGTCTCTTTGCAATGCCGAAATTCTATGCTGATGGAGTAGTAATTGTTGGTGATTCGGCAGGCTTTCTTAATGGTGCACGCCTTAAGGGGATACATCTGGCAATGAAATCAGGAATGATGGCTGCCGAGGCGATCTTTGCTGCACTGCTTAAGGAAGACTATTCTGCTGCCCAGTTGAGCCATTATGAGACTCTTTTTAAGCAGAGCTGGGCTTATCAGGAGCTACATAAAGTACGCAATGTACACCAGGCTTTCCATCAAGGCATGTGGCTAGCGATGGCCAATGTAGGACTACAGATGATGACGGGAGGGCGCTACTGGGGCATTATCGATCGTGTCGAAAATAAAGCTGGTCATAAAGAGATGGGTAAACTGGAAGAGGTTTATGGCAGTCAGGAGGCACAACCCAACCGTATCGCTTTTGATGGCAAGCTCACCTTTGATCGGCTTACCGATGTCTATTATTCCTCAACTAAACATGATGAGGATCAACCCTGTCACTTAAAAGTGCTTGATACTAATATCTGTGTCAACCGCTGCACTAAGGAGTATGGCAATCCCTGCCAGCATTTCTGTCCAGCTAAGGTTTATGAGATGGTTGACGAAGGCGGGGGCAATAAGAAGCTGCATATCAACTTCTCCAACTGTGTCCACTGTAAGACCTGTGACATTATGGATCCATATCAGGTTATTGACTGGGTTACGCCAGAAGGCGGGGGGGGACCAAACTATGTGATTATGTAGTATGGCTGCCAAATTCAACCAGAGAGAGCAAAGAACTCTCCACTCTCTCTGGTTCGACTTAAATCTCCGCATCGTGAATAGTAGTAAGTTTGAGAACCTCAAAATGACGTGCCCCTTGTGGAGTACGCGCTTCCACTTCATCACCGGCGCGTTTTCCCATCAGACTTTTGCCAATCGGCGAGGTAGTTGAAATCAGCCCTTTAGCAAGATCAGCCTCCTCGGGCATTACCAGTCGGTAGGTAACCTCTTCGTCTCGGTCTATGTCGAGCAGACGCACGATTGAACCATAGGCGATACGGTCACGAGGCAGGCTGTCGAAATTTACCAGCGCCAAATCGGAGAGCCTTTTACGTAGCGCGCCCACGCGTGCTTGTAGATACTCTTGCCGATCGCGTGCAGCCTTGTATTCAGCATTCTCACGTAGATCGCCAAGTGCGGCAGCGCGTTGTAGCTCTCGCGGCAATTCTATCTTCAGCTCATTTTCCAACTGCTTTAGCTCTTCTTCCAATCGTTTCTTAAAGTCCTGTGACACACCTTCCTCCTAGACCAGATGAGATTTAAAGGGTCAGAGTAAGGACCTGTGCCCTTACCCTGACCCATCGTAAAATCCGCACTTAGTTTATCTAATTAAGTTATAACATTTTCTTCTCAGGCGCAAATGGCTTGCTGCTAATTTGCTGTAGCATAGGTGATTACTTGAGTTAATAGGAAGTTTTATCATATACTTGTATCTTCACC
>JBFLVQ010001061.1:0-2621 GCA_040758525.1 Acidobacteriota bacterium | reverse complement strand
CATCCCTTTAATGTTGAGATTTTCATAGAAGATTAGGTCGTTATTGTTGACGATCTTTCTCGATTGCTTATGAGCAAAATCCTTGCGCTGATTCTTAATCTTGGTATGGATGCGTGCCACTTTTTGCTGGGCTCGCTGCCAATGTCGAGACCCTTTCTTTTTACGTGATAGCTTTTTCTGTGCTTTCTTGAGCTTGTTCTCAGACTTTCTCAAGTGTTTAGGGTTATCTACCTTTTTGCCGTTATGGTCTGTGTAGAAGTTCTCAAGATTGACATCAATGGCAATGGCTTTACCTGTGCTAGCAATGGCTTGGCTTTCCACTTCACAAGAAAATACTACATACCATTTGTCAACCTCTCGCTTGATAGTTACCGTCTTGATCTTGCCTTCAATCGAGCGTGAAAGACGCACTCGCATACTACCGATCTTAGAGAGGGTGAGCTTATCACCTGCCAACTTCCATCCCCCTTGCGGATAGGTGAACGAATCATAGCGCGCCTTACCTTTGAAGCGTGGGTATCCTGGGGTAGAACCCTCTTTGATGCGCCGGAAGAATCCATCAAAAGCACGTTGCAAGCGCTTCAATGTTTCTTGTAGAACTTGACTATGTACGGTGTCAACATCGCAGCGAATCTCTTTGATCTCCGGCAATTGCACAGCTTGAGCATGATAGTTGATAGAAATACCTGCCAGTTTATAGGCATCTCGTCTTTCTTGCAAAGCCCCGTTGTACAACTCTCGGCAAATATCGAGTGTTGCTTCCAACTTCCGCTCGACAGCACGAGATGTCTCAATGCGATATTTGAAGGCTTTCTTCATACTCAAATTATACCATTGTTAGTAATACTATTCCATGAAATCGCCTGTATTTATGCGGCTATTATCGCGCTTTCGCGCGATACGATTTTTCATCCCTGCAATTCAATTGCAGGGTTTTCAAATCGCTTTTCCTATAACGAAGCTCAAATCTCTTTAGCACAATGATCTTTTTTGCATATTCAGCATTAGTATCTTTAGAGTTATTCTCTTGACTGTATGCAATAGAGGTTAATGACGATATTACCAAGATAAGTAATATTGTTATGAAATATCGCATGATCCATTCTGCCTTTTGTCAAATATTTGCTTGTGCTCTTTCTCTAGAAGGCGATTGTAGGTAAAAGGGGTCTTGTCCATAAGGGGTATTTATGAATTTTTTCTTCGGAAAAAGACACGCTAGGACTAGCAATCACAGAGGACAGAGAAATATCTATATCCTCTGTGAAGAAAAATCGCTTCTTATTGCGCTATTCGGGGATATGCCAAAGACGTATAGACGCATCTGCACTGCCAGTGAGAAAGTGTTGACCATCCGATGAAAATGCTATCACATTGCCTGACATTGAATGTCCCTGGTAGTTGGTATCTAGCGCTTCCTTACTATCATCGATGCTCCAGCGGCGTAGTATTAATTGAATCTTCTTATCTACCCAAGAGTCGTAACTAGCATAGGCATAACGCCCATCTGGCGAGATAGCCACACCATGTATCCAACGATTGTAGCCTGCCAGTTGCTTCAATTCTGTGCCAGTTTCAACATCCCATAGATACACAACATTCTCAGCAGCAGAGATAATAGTGCGTGCATCGGCAGCAAAGGAGAAATCTTTGATCCGGCTACGATGATTATCCAATCGTATTACTGCTGACTCCTTTGCTACCTCCCACAAAAGGATCGATTTACCAATCGCAGCAGCGGCACGCCGACCATCTGGTGATAGTTTTGCGCAGATAACCCCGGTCATATGCTCGCCTAGACAACGCACCTCCTTACGCTCCCTGATACTCCATAAACGTACTGCGCCATCTTCACCGCCGGAGAGTAGATATTGACCATCAGCAGTAAAATCGACGGCCTGAAAAGTGGTGTTATTCTCTGTAGTAAAGCTATAGATCTCTTTGCCGCTCTTACATTCCCACAATCGCATGGTGGAATCCATGCTACCAGAAACGGCTAGCTGAGCATCTGGCGAGAGCGCAACACTACGTATCCAATTAGTATGACCTTGGAAGTGCTGAGCCAGTTGTCCGTTCTCAACATCCCAAAGGATCACAGTATGATCATAACTTCCCGAAAGCGCCTGCCGTCCATCTCTTGAATAGACCAGGCTGCTAACCTGCTCTGTGTGACCTTGAAAAACCTTGATCGACTGATTTGTTGCCGTAGCATAATTAGACGACTGCGCGGCTTCACTCATTGCTTTCTCCCTCCACTACATTTATCTGTTATATTTCCGACATTTTCTATATTTCCTCTGGCATGTTCAACCTAATTGGGTAGTTGGTAGGTATAGATCTACTAGATGCGTTGCCACTTTGCCATTTGACCTTAAAAAACTCAAACCCAGGTTTTAGATGTGTTCCATCAAGTTAATGAAGCCGCACAAGGACGATAAAAGCAAATACGCGTTTCCAAGCAACAAAAGTTTTAACAACCATACTAAGGTACAAACATTTTATAAAATATTCTTATACCCTTTTCGTTCTAGTTCATCAAGCAGTAGCTTCATACTACGCACAGCATTCTTAGAAATCACCAGTACAGTATCTGATGTATTGATAACAATTACATCCTCCATACC
>JBFLVQ010001060.1:0-2625 GCA_040758525.1 Acidobacteriota bacterium | reverse complement strand
ACATCGAGCAGGCCAAACAGACGGACTGCGCCAGGGATGTTATAGAATGGGTTACCTGGAACTAACTGGTCGATAAACCAGAGTCGTTGTTGAGCAAATGATAGTGGTAATGGTATATCTCTAGGAATGGATCGCATCACACTGACTGATGAGTTCTGCTTGGCCAATAGAATTGCTTCGATACTTTTTGCCAGATCAGTAATGGTAGGTGTTTCAAAGAGACTACGTAATGGTAGTTCAATCTGGAAATGATCTCGTATTCTGGAGATCACCTGAGTGGCAAGCAGAGAGTGGCCACCCAATTCAAAGAAATTATCTTTACTGCCGACCTGATCCAGCCCTAGTAGACTAGCCCATATATTTGCTAACTGCTCTTCTACAGGAGTCTGAGGGGATACATAGGTTATTTCTAACTCATTTCTCAATTGATTTGGTGCAGGTAGTGCGCGGCGATCTATTTTACCATTGGGCGAAAGTGGTAGGCATTCCAGTAACTGAAAAAAGGATGGCACCATATACTCTGGCAGTCTCTCTTTCAAGAAACTACGTAGTACAGGTACTAATTTATCAGCAAGATTATTTACAACTCTTCTCTGTAAAGGGTTATTTGAATAAGAACTCCATGGCTTTGCAGTAGCTGCTTCACGATAAATGCCGCCAGACATTCCTTGGTAAGCTGAGCATCTACGGAATACTACATCATAGCAACCATACTTATCTGAAACAGACCAACTGATATTTGTATAATAAGAAAACTCTTCGCCTAACGCCCAAAACTCTTCTGGATCAATACCAGTTAACGACTCTGCTTTTATCACTTCTTGTAACTCACCAACCGTTTTAGGTCCTTGCTCGCTTAAGAGCAATTCCAATGTCTTAATTACTGAGGCGAGTCGAGCGTTAGGCACACATTGTATAGCCAATATTTCTGTAGTGCTCTCTTGTAATATTTGACGCACGCTTGATAGAGTTAACTGTCGCTGTTGCCAATCAAGCCATTGTGGTTTGAGATCCTCATAATCGTTAGCAGCAATATGCAACACAACATCATAACGGAAATTGGTAAGCTCATTTTGATAACGGCCACGTTTGAGTTGTATCTGAACTTGACCGATCTTGGGCAGATACTGCTTTAAAGCAATAAAGAAGGAGGGATCAATCGTTAACTCCTCTTCTTGCGCCAAACATCTTTGTACACGTTGTAGTAGCTGTGTCTTAGAAAGCGAGGCAGACGCTTGGTGTAATTGAACAGAAGCATGAAAAGCCTCCTGTAGATTTAAGCAACGTAGATCACCCAGGAAAATATAGCCTCCCGGGGCTATTACATTCACGGCACCTTCTAATACGGTCAATAGATAATCAATATTGGGAAAATATTGAACAATAGAATTGAGTATTACTGTATCGAATGATCCCGTCTCTATTTGATTAAAATTGTCTGCTGATCTATGAAGGAGAGTAACATCACATCTATTATTACCTAGCGCCGACAAATGTTGCTGTATATAGTTAAGAGCTGAGGATGAGAAATCTGTACCATAATATCTAATACAGTGCGGCGCGATTCGGAACAGTAACAGCCCGGTGCCACAACCTATCTCAAGAATATTTTGGGGCTGCAAAGCCAGTATACGTTCCACAGCCTGCTCTACCCATTCCCGCATCTCCTCTGCAGGAATTGGTTGACCTGTATAGCTATTATTCCAGCCTACAATATTGAAGATAGGATCATCAGATAAACCCTGGCGATAGGTTTCATCATAGAGAGTCTGCCATTGTGAAACTTGCTCAATAGCCAGTTCTGTATCCTGAAAATCAGAGTTAGTCACCACATAAGAGACTAAACGTCGATCACCAGTTACATCTTCCCTAACAACTACTACACACTCTTTTACATTCTGGTGCGATGATAATACTGTCTCGATCTCACCTAACTCGATACGAAAACCTCTGATCTTTACTTGATTATCGATACGGCCAAGGAACTCTATATTGCCATCGCTGAGATAGCGTGCAAGATCACCCGTTCTATAGAGTCTAGTACCTGGCTTAATACTAAATGGATTGGGAATAAACCTCTCGGCAGTTAAATCTGGGCGATTCAAGTAGCCACGTGCTAAACCATCTCCACCTATATGCAGTTGGCCAGCAACACCAATAGGAACTAGTTGTAGATTGCTGTCCAATAAATATACATTGAGATTTTGAACTGGCCTGCCTATCGGTGTATTGCGGTTGTGTGTGATTTGTGCATTTACATTATAGAGTGTCGCACATACAGTAGCTTCGGTAGGTCCATATGCATTTATAATACGCAAATCTGGTAATAGCCTGTCGATCTTTGCTAACAACGGTTCGGAAATAGGTTCTACTCCCACCATCAGTCTACGCAAGAATTTCTTCTGTACTCCTTTTTCCAAATGCTCAGCCAACTCTGCAAGCATAAACGGAGCAATATAGGCATTACTGATACTATTAGTCTCAAGCCAACGGATAAAGGTAGCTGTATCAGTGCGTACCTCCTGAGTAGGTAAATGCAGTCTTGCTCCAAATAGTAGTGTGGAAAAGATCTCATAGACCGAAGCGTCAAAGCTTAAGCTGGTCCATACGCTGCCAGCATCTCCA
>JBFLVQ010001059.1:0-2625 GCA_040758525.1 Acidobacteriota bacterium | reverse complement strand
AGGAATATTAATTGGCGCCAGATCAACATTTGTTCCCGCCGTTAATGATGGCACCCATCTAAGTGTGTTGTCACCAGTTTCGAAAGAGACTTGTACAAAAAAGCCTCCCGCATTAACCAATCCACCATTTCTTACACGTACCAGCAGTCTACCATCATCATCCAATCGGCAAAAACTCCCAAAAGAGTCGGCGACCGCAAATAGATTTGGCTTGGGTGGTGGGATAATGATATTGGTACTCTCTCTTTTTTCTGTTCTCCTACCACCTGGTAATATGCGCTCGGTGTTTAGTGTCTTCACTTCTCCATCGCCACCCGCGACGGTATAGAGGGCGACAATATCTAATTCTGTATCGCTCTCAATAATGATAAACCCTCGAACAATCTCATCAGTGATATTGGCTGCATTAATATCGACTTGATTAAGAGTAACAACCTCATCTGGACCCAATACGATATCAGTGAATTGAGATACCGGGCCAGCTCTTTCTCCTAACAATGCTAGTGCGGTCTTTTTCTTAAGACTCACCGTGTGGTCAGAAGGATTATGGATAGTTATCTCTGTGAAGTAAGTCCCAGGTGCAAGCTCCTTACCATAGGACTTTCCATAGACAAATTTGACAGCATATTGAAGCGGGCGAGCCTTACGCATAGCGCTATGACCTACACCAGCATTGGCAAAACTGATTACCCCCATTAGTACTGTGAAAACCACAATAAAGGTACACAGCCTTTTAATAAGTGACATAGCAAACTCCTTAAAGATGTAACAAGCACATATTTAATTGGCAGTATTCAAGCAATACAATGAGGATATTATGCCGTTCTCTAGAGCGTCTTGAAAAAGGCTTGAAAGAGTTTTGAATTTTTCGTACTAGCGGTGTAAGTAGCAGTGGTCTGTACGTGCAGACTTAGTCATTATGGTAGAACCTTGCACAAGCACGTACAGCCATAAGCGTGGATCTTTACTTGATCTCAGTGAATACTTAGCAAGTAGTACTAGAGTTATTTTTCTGCATCGGCAGCAGCAATCTTCTTCAGTTCAGTAAGTAACTCCTCTTTAGTGCGTCGAAAGAAGGGGAGTGTCTCAACGTGCTTGTAGCGTATCGTACCTTTCTTATCAATTATGAAGACAGCACGATTGGTCATACGAAGCAGACCCTTAAACATCATTACATCATAAGCCTTGCACATATTGAGACCTTTATCTTCAAGCAGAGGAAACTGAAAGTTATGTTTTTCTGCAAAGCTTTTGTGCGACGCCATATCATTAGTACTTACCCCCAAAATAACGGCGCCTTGTTGGCGAAACTGTCCCCAGCCCTCACTATAGTCACATAGCTGTTTGGTGCAGGTGGGAGTATCGTCACCTGGATAGAAGACTATGACAAGATAACTCTTTCCTTTGAACTGATCGAGCGAATATGTTTTTCCATCACTAGCAGGAAGCGAAAAGTTTGGCGCTGGTTCACCTACATTAGGCATCTGATCATTTATATCCTTTCTGCTATCAATCTGCTTTTTTCAAAAACTATATTAAATAATAGCATGAACAATAACATAAACAGATATACCTTCACCTAACGCCGCTTGCCAATATCAGACTATTTTCATTGACAAAACCTTTCTTAATCGTCATAAGATGTGCTCAAGCCCACAAGTATTCTCTAATGTTTAAGGAGATCCTCAATTATGAGAAGCCACGAAATCGATTATGAAATTATCGGCGATGATATGCAGCTTGTTGAAATCGAACTTGATCCTGGTGAAACGGTAGTAGCAGAAGCTGGCGCGATGAATTATATGGATGATGGAATCATTTTTGAAGCGAAGATGGGTGATGGCTCGCAACCTAGTCAGGGTATTTTTAGCAAACTACTCAGTGTCGGTAAGCGTGTGCTAACAGGTGAATCGATCTTTATGACACATTTCACCAACTCGGGTTATGGCAAAAAGCGTGTAGCCTTTGCCGCCCCCTATCCTGGCAAGATCTATCCATTAGACTTAACTCAATTAGGTGGCGAGATTCTCTGTCAAAAAGATGCTTTTCTTTGCGCAGCACTTGGCACAGAGATTAGTATCGCTTTCACAAAAAGACTAGGCGCCGGCTTTTTTGGCGGTGAGGGTTTTATCCTACAACGCTTACGTGGCGATGGCCTAGTCTTTGTCCATGCTGGTGGTACGATTGTACAAAAACAACTCAACAACCAGACAATACGTGTTGATACTGGCTGTCTAGTCGCCTTTACACCAGGGATAGACTATTCTATCGAGCGTGCTGGTAATCTTAAATCTATGTTCTTTGGCGGCGAAGGGCTATTTCTAGCAACATTGCGAGGCACAGGAATGCTTTTGCTACAGAGCCTTCCCTTCTCTCGGTTAGCAGATCGCATTCTTTCCCATGCACCTTCAGCAGGCGGTAAACGTAGTGAAGAAGGCTCGGTACTGGGAGGTCTAGGCAACCTGATTGATGGTGATTAAAGATCATCCCGACACCTTTTCATCATTCTTGGGCGCGGAGACCGCATGCCTTCAGGCTGCGGAGGCAGCGCCGTCTCCTTTCAATAGGAATAACCATCACAAGCTTGTATTAACTTGCAATAACGATAGCTAATGCCTTGGATAG
>JBFLVQ010001058.1:0-2629 GCA_040758525.1 Acidobacteriota bacterium | reverse complement strand
GAAGTGAAATCTCTAGAGAAAGAGGCAAAAGCTGGACTCTATAAAATAGTGATAGAAGAGTTACGTCCAGCTAGCAGACAAGATAAAAGTCTGGTCATTGCGCAAAACCTATTTGCTGAAGCTGAGGCATTACGTTTACAAGGAACGCGAGAATCTATCCGTAGCGCTGTTGAGAAATGTTCCCAATCACTACCATATTGGCAGCAAGCGAGTCGCCCTTCCCAGGAAGCACTTACACTTAACATGATAGGTGAGAACCTCAACAATCTTGGCGAAAGAAGAAAGGCGCTTGAGTATCGTGAGAGAGCTTTGGCATTAGCGCGCCAGATAGGGGATCGATCAGAAGAGGCTAATGCCCTTATTGGTATCGGTTTAATCTATGATTTCTTGGGGGAATATAATAAAGCACAGGAATATAATGAAATCGCCTTGCCATTAGTACGCGCTATCGGCAATCGTGCCGATTTAGCGCGAGTACTTAACAATATGGGTAAGGTCTACAATGAGATTGAGAAAAACCAGTTAGCGATAGATTGTTATCAAGAGGCCCTCCCAATAGCGCGTAGCATAAATAATCAGCATTTTGAAGCTGCTATACTCAATGGTATAGGGGTAGCTTATTCCTATATGGAAGATCCTAAACAAGCGCTCAACTACTTTAACCAAGCGCTAGCAATCTTCAAGAAGATAGACAATAAGGCTAGTATGGCTGGTACGCTTGCCAATATTTGTACAGCTCATAATAGTATGGCTGAAACAGAAAAGGCGCTTGACTGTTTTAATGAAGCCCTATCACTACAGAAGGAATTAGGTGACGATCGTAGAAGAGCTATCACCCTTAGTAATGTAGGCATAATATATGCCGAATTAGGAGAGTTAACAAAATCACTAGACTATTACTTTCAAGCCCTACAACTACATGAAACCTTAGGAAGTCGTCTTAATCAGGCTATTACGCTAAACAAGATTGGCGATACCTACTACCTTTTGGGAAATCTCGAGAAAGCCCTGGAATATTTTAACAAAGCACTTACACTAGAGCGAACCTACGACTATCGCGCAATGCAGGCTATTACACTTAAACATATCGGAACAACACATCTATCGTTAGCAGATGGGCACAAAGCACTGGAATATCAGAATCAATCTTTATTGTTGTTTCAAGAGATAGGGAATCGCTTTTTAGAAGCCAAAGCGTTAATGAAGCTAGGAAAGACTCATCACTTTTTGGCAGATAATCAGAAGGCATTAGCATGTTTTCAGCAAGCTCTTGCCGTCTTTCGCACCAAATATAACGGCCTTGAGGCAGCAGATGCACTCTATAATATTGCACTGGTTAAGAGCAAAGAAGGCAATATTGAAGCAGCGTTAAACCCTTTGCAAGAGGCAATAAGTATAGGAGAGTCTTTGCGTGTCAACTTTTCTGTACCAGAACTACGCAACTCCTATTCTGCTGGAATACAAAACTATTATGAACTCTATATTACTCTGCTAATGCAATTACACAACCGTGATCGAGCAGCAGGCTATCATATTCAAGCCTTTCAAGTTGCTGAGCGTACACGAGCACGTACATTGGTTGAAATACTTGAAGAGGCTCGTATTAATATCTATCAAGGTATATCTCAAGATATGCTTGAACAAGAGCGTAGGCTACGACAGCGACTCAACAATAAAGCAGGCTTGCTTGCCAAGATGCAGCTTAATGGCGAGAAAGATATACAGATAGATGCTGTACGCAAGCAGATTGAAGAACTCAATGAGCAAGTACAAAGGTTAGAATCTCAGATACGCCAAGATAATCCCCATTATGCTGCTTTTAAGTATCCTGAACCGTTGAATCTTAATGAGATCCAGCAGCAAGTACTTGATGATGATACTTTATTACTAGAATATGCACTGGGCAAAGAGCGCGGCTATCTTTGGGCAGTGACAACAAACTCTATAGATGTCTTTGAGCTACCTGGTCGCGCTGTGATTGAGGAATTGGCATTAGAGTTTTATAAACTTATTACTGCGCGTGAAGATCAGATAAAGTTTGAGAAACCAGCACAGCGCCTAAAACGTGTACGAGCAGCAGATGCTAAGAGTGTACATATTGCTGCACAATTGAGTGATCTACTAATTAGACCAGCAACAAAGTTGTTAGGTAGAAAACGATTGATAATAGTTGGGGATGGTCTGTTACGATATATACCATTTGCGGCGCTACCTGCGCCAACCGGCAAAGATAATCAAGCACACATTAACAGTAGAAAGTCTGTTCAAGTCCCGCTTGTCGTCAAACATGAAATAACCTATTTGCCATCGGCATCAACGCTAGTCGTGCAGCGACGAGAAATAGGTGGGCGTGCGTCAGCCTCAAAACTTATCAGAATATTTGCCAATCCAGTCTTTTCGGCTTTAGATAGTCGTGTTAAACCGGTTTTACTACCAGATCGACAGAAACAGGTAGCCGCTACCCAAACAAAAGTTGATGCTCTGATGGGAGAATTAGAACCATTGCCAGAAACCGAATTGGCAGCACACCAAATACTCGCGCTTGTTCCTGCCAATACCAGTGAGTTAGCAACTGGTTTTGATGCCAATCTAACATCAGCAACTAGTCCAGAATTGGGCCAGTATAAAA
>JBFLVQ010001057.1:0-2629 GCA_040758525.1 Acidobacteriota bacterium | reverse complement strand
CCTTACACTCTCAACTGATGGTGGCAATACATTTCCTAACATCATTGCTACAGGATTAGATGGAGCTACACAGAGCTTTGCTTTCACGATACCAACCAGCTTGCAAACTACTCGTGCTCGATTGCGCTTGATAGTACGTGATGCTGCCAATAATATGGCACAAACTATTACTCCTACTGATTTCCAAATTCAGCCTGTAGTTGTGCCTGATACTCAAGCTCCTACTATCACCATTAGCAATCCCACTGCTGGTCAGGTATTGACGGCTGGCCAGGCCATTACAGTCAATTGGCAGAGCACTGATAATGTAGGTGTTGCCTCACAATCTCTGCTGCTATCACTTGATGGTGGTGCTACTTTCCAAAATGTTGCTGACTTTGGTGGGGATGTTGGTACATTTACAATCAATAATCTCGACAAAGCTACTGCTAATGCCAGAGTCAAGATTACTGCTTCTGATATGGCAGGTAACAAAGGTGAGCAGGTAGCCAGCTTTATGTTAATGCCAATGATTATCCAGCCTACTTACAACAAGCCTACTCTCTCTATCACAGGTGTAGGATTTACTTCCAGTACACCACAAGCTATTACTAAAGTTTTAATCAATGGTAAGGAGATACCGACAGCAAGGTTTACTATCAATAGCAATACTTCCATTACTGCAAAAGGTAATAAGAAGAAGTTAGGATTGAAGAAGGGCAACAACAATACTGTGCAGGTAGTTGTTGATAATATTGTCTCGAATACCGCTAATTTTAAGTTCTAAAGCTTACAAAGTGTCAGCAATCAATTGTTATGTTGATATCGGCATAACGGCATCGCTCAATGAGACCATAAAGCGACAAATAAATGACTTCACAAATCAGGGTGCTTGATTTTCACCTATCAAAATCAAGAACGCACAATTATCAATAACTTATGGTAGTCTTGAATACTGCCTGTCGAATTCAATCTGTGAAGTCATTTCCTTGCACTGGGCTTCAACATAGTTCCCTTATTTGACGGATTTCAATTGAACGTTACCACAATAAATTGTAGTTGAGTTGATCGACCTGAGATGTGGTTCAAACAACTGATCTAACAGAGGATAGGGTTTACTAAAGGGGTATTTATCCATTATATAGTGTTGGGTAAGTTTGCCACCTATCTATAGGGGGATGCCCAATGCCAGAACAATTATTGTTACCTTTTGATGAGATACCAATCACCTGTCCAATACAACAACGTTATCACGCGATAGCACCTTGCTTAGCAGGTAAGATTTCTTCTCTAGAACGAGCAAGAACCCTCAATGTCTCTTATGGAACAATCATGAACTGGTTACATAGATTCAGAGAGAAAGGGATGCTTGGCCTTGATCATAGTCGGCAACCATACACACCGGAGCGTGTAATTGTGTTGCTCCTTTACTTCAAATGCTGCGCGCCCAAAGCTTCCGACCGTGAATTGGCTAGAGCAGTCGGTTCTATTAGCGGACAGCGGTTACATAACGAAACAGTAAAAGCACTATTAGAACGCTATTTCTTCTGGCAGTACAGAGAATTTCGAGATCACATTTATTACCCAGTACCTGCTCAACCACATTTACGCCACCTGGAAATGGTTAAACTGCATACGCAGGGATGGAGTGAAAAAACCATCGCTGAGCTACTACAGTGCACACCGAAGACAGTGCGTAAATGGTTACGCCGCTTCAAATATAACTCGCAACGCGATCTTAATCCTCAACAAGCTCTTTTTGATCACTCACGAGCACCACATAAGCCACACCGCAAAGTCTATTTCGGTGCTATTGCTGCAGTGTTGGAACTGCAAAAGAAGTATGGCTATGCAGGTTGGTTTAGAATCCAGGGCTATCTAGAGAAGGACTATGGAATTAAGTTGGGTGAGACGACAATTAAAAAGATCATGCGGCTCAATCGTCAGTTGCACCTTGCACCTTCACGACCAATTGAGATAGTAGTGAGAGAAAGTAAAGAGGGGCCAGCAAAAAGCCAACATCCATTTGAGCATACCTTCGTAGATTTTCGTTATCTTGATGCCAAGCCTGCAGGTCTACAGCTATACTCTTGCCTTTTGTTAGAAGGCTACAGCCGCGCAATCCTGGCCGGGTCACTGACACGACGTCAAGATGCTGGCGTGTTGCTGAGAGTCTACTATCTGGGATTGCTGCATTTTGGTTGTTGGCAACAGGTCATTAGTGATCACGGTGGTCAGTTTATTAGCCATGCCTTCAAAAGGGTTAATCAGCGACTCCAGATTAAGCACGATATGTATGAAAAAGGACATCCTTGGCAGAATTTGATTGAATCTCAGTTTGGCATTCAAGCTCGTGTTGGCGAGTATCAATGGGAACGCTGTCGTAGCGTTGATGAGGCCATTACTGTGCATCAAGAACTGATGCGCGATCATAATCGCTTACCACATTTTGCTCACCGTCATCGTCAAGACAACAAGCACACACCATTGGAAGTGTTGGGCCAAGCTTGCGGGCGTGAAGTTGATGCCGCCACCCTACATCGCGCTTTCAGTAGAATGAGTTGGCAGCGCAAAACTAATGCGCAAGGGTTTATCAAACTTAATCGTTGGAAAATCTACGTAGAAGAGGGTCTGCCCAAGACTGAAATCC
>JBFLVQ010001056.1:0-2633 GCA_040758525.1 Acidobacteriota bacterium | reverse complement strand
TCTTTGCTTCGCTTGCTGAAGCGCTCTTTGATCCTACCATAACAGTAGACCGTAGTGGCACGATCCATATTGCCTATTCATTTATGGAAGAGACCGGACGACGCTTTGGTACTCCACGTTTTGCTTCACTAGTACTCTATTCACGCTCTATGGATAATGGTCGTACCTTCACTGAACCAGTAAGCGTGACGAGTAGCTTTACATTAGCAGATTCGCCGGTTCTACAAGCCAATGGCAATAATACTGTAGTGCTACTGTTTGCTGCTTTCGATAACAGAGTGGCCTTCCCTAGTCGCGAAATCTATCTCTCACGTTCACTTGACAATGGTGCCAGCTTCTCGCCTGTCACCGCTATTTCGCGTGGCAATGGCGACTCTACTAAAGTGTCAGCAGCAATCGATCCAAATGGTAATGTCACGGTAGTATGGCGTGATACACAGACAGTCAATTATGAGATCTTTATTAGTCGTCTCTTTGCTGGGGAACAATTTTTCACTGCCCCTCTTAATGTTTCTCAGAATTTGGGTATCTCTGAAAGTCCTTCGCTGGCTATTGATCCACGTGGAAATATTATGATCGCCTGGGAGGATGAAACTGCTGGCAGTAATGAGATCTTCTTTACCAGACTGACACAAGTAGACCTACCCCTGCCATCGCTGAGCAATTTCTCCCCCGCTCAGGCTGCGGTTGGTGAGACGATAGAGGTATTAGGCAATAACTTCAAGAATGTAGTTGATGTCAAGATTGGTCAGTTAAGTACTAAAATTACTAGTGCAACCGAGAATCGACTGCTTATTACCGTACCGAACGGGGCAGTGACAGGAACGATTCTAGTAGTAACTGAGACAGGACTAACACGTAGTGAAAAAGATCTATCGATCACTGGCAAAGTGAATGCATTGCCTTCTAGGCTAGATTTTGGCAGTACTGGTCTAGAACAGTCTGTCACACGTATGCTTAAGATTACTAATAATGCTGCTGTGACACGTAAGATCACTGGCTTTACTTTTAACAATGCTGCCTTTAGCGCTGCGGCAATGACACTTCCAATCATACTTGCGCCACAAGCAAGCGTAGAGATAGCTATTGTTTTTCAGCCCAAGAAATTGGGCTTGCAGACTGCTGCACTGGCTGTTATGACAGATGATCTTGCCATGGGCAGCGCGCTTACCATTGGGCTTAATGGCGCCGGGCGTGATATACAAGCACCTGTAGTGACGATCGACACTCCTATGGGAGGCGAATCGTTCCGGCCTGGTAACCAGGTTAAGATCATTTGGAAGGCAGCAGACAATACTGCTATTGCCACACAACAACTGCTGCTCTCAACAGATGCTGGCAATACCTTCCCAGTTGTGATCGCAAGTGGTTTAACAGGCTTGCGAAGCTTCCTATGGACAGTGCCGAACATTGACACACGTACTGCACGTGTGCGTCTAGTGGCAATAGATGTCGCCGGCAATCGCGGTGAGGCAACAACCGCCGACTTCCACATTAAAGCAGATAAGAAAAAGAGGCCTTAGAAAGAATAATCTTCTCACCACAGAGAGAGGCTCTATAATCTCTGTGGTGAGAAAAACTCTGTTAATGGAAAGGCCACTATTTTATTCGTAAACGTGGGTGCTAAAGATCTTGTCCTGAAGACCCTGCTTCTCTGCATCCCAGGCTGGCCAGAGCAATAATATGAAGCAAACGTTGGCAA
This sequence comes from Acidobacteriota bacterium, assembly GCA_040758525.1. Taxonomy (GTDB): domain Bacteria; phylum Acidobacteriota; class Blastocatellia; order Chloracidobacteriales; family JADJPF01; genus JBFLVQ01. The sequence continues at coordinate 931 of JBFLVQ010001056.1, read as the reverse complement.
GTAATCCCTTGACTAGCTCTCGCAGAAAGGCTTTACCAAATCCTAGTGGTTGATTATTAGCGTCTAGCACCTTGATACCCATCCAGCGCTTTCCTAATGTAGCGCCATCGCGCCCAAGCAGATAGATATTATAAATACCTACTCCTAAGGCACCCACAAAGAGTAACAGATAACCAAGGATCACAAAGATAACACCTGCGCCTGAAGAATCTGAACCACTGGCCGCTGCGCCAATAAAAGTCAACACCATACCTGGTAAGGCAGCAACTAGTTGAATCACACCATCAAGCAGATAAGCAGCAATTCGTTTACCAATACCGGCATAGTTGCCTGCCGACATACCGAAGCCGGCGGCGGCTTTCTGATAGGCGCCGTAGGCTGGTGCCATATAAGGCTGTTGTTGTTGTTGCTGTGGTTGTTGATAACCTTGATAAGGCTGCTGGTATTGCTGCTGCTGTGGCGGCTGCTGCTGACCATAACCTCCTGGCGCGGCGGTAAATGGGGTGCCGCATTTCTGACAGCTCTGGGCCCAATCCTGATTTTGTGTGCTACATCTGGGACAGAAGACTGGCATACTGATTCCTCCTAAAAGTTAAACCTTAACAAATTAGCATTGCCACGGCTCCCCTCGCGTAACGGCGGGAACAGCACCCTAGAAAGGCTCCCAGCAGGGACTTCAGGAATACTTATTACAGGAGGTTGAAAAAACACCTTGGCTGGCTTCCGAATCCAATAATTGCTGAGGCCTACCTATAAGCAACCTACTAGCCGGTCCGTCATACTGATCTACGCAGGCGTTCAACAGCCGCTCTCCTCAAATACCAAGCTAAGCTAATTTGCATACTAATAATACGCATCTGTGCCCTGCGAGGGAAGCTTTATGTTTTAAGAGAAGAGATTTTTCTTTGATCATTTTTATTACTAAAAATAA
>JBFLVQ010001055.1:0-2639 GCA_040758525.1 Acidobacteriota bacterium | reverse complement strand
CGCTTGTGTTATATTTCCCTTTTTAGAAAAATCTAATCAATTTTATGATTTTAATGAATTATTTTCATTATTTAGACAAGGGTAATAGATATGAATCTGGAAATTAGACATCTACGATTGATTATGGCCATTGCTGAAGAAGGGAGCGTGACGCGAGCTGGTGATCGTCTACATTTGACACAATCTGCATTAAGCCATCAGTTGCGCGATGCAGAAGAGAAGCTTGGTACACCACTCTTTTTACGGCTTAATAAAAGGCTGATTCTCACTCCAGCAGGAGAGAAATTGCTAGGTTGGTCATATAAGATTTTAGATAGTCTACAAAGAGCTAGCGAAGACATAAAACAGATCTCCTCGAATAAGCAAGGTGTACTACGTATCAGTACTGGGTGCTATACCTGTTATCACTGGCTGCCCACGGTGCTTAAACCTTTTCATAAAAAATACCCTCGTGTGGATGTACAGATAGTTGTTGAAGCAACTGATGAACCTATCGAAGCATTGTTGGATGGAAAGATTGATATGGCTATTATTAGCTGGCAGGTGCGTGATCGACGTATAAACCTACATCCTATTTTCAAAGACGAGCTGGTAGCGGCTATGCATCCTGATCATCCACTGGCAACACGACCATACCTTAATGCCAGCGATTTCGCCGATCAACACTTGTTAGTCTATTCCTTGCCTGTTGAAGAGATCACGCTGTTTCAAAAATTTCTTATCCCTGCTGGTATAATGCCCAAGCAGGTATCACAAGTAAAGCTTACCGAAGCAATGATTGAAATAGTCAAAGCTGGCTTAGGAATTTGTGCAATGGCAAGATGGGCAATCGCACCCCAAACTGCCGCCGGGGAGTTATGCGCACTGCCAATAACCAAACGAGGATTCTACCGGCAATGGAGCGCCGCAACAATAAAGAGCAAAACCGCACCACCTTTTCTCGCAGAGTTTGCCAAACTGTTGAGCGATCATAATTTCGCTAGTGGGAAAACCCCTCGTAGATCACATACTCAGTAGTCCCAGGCGATCTACAGAATAAAGGCCAGGTAAACATCTTTTGCTCACTAATTCCGTGAGTTTACGACTGCCGCCAAAATCGGCGTCACGCTTATTTGCTACTAAATGCACCGCTTCATGAATGAGAATAATTGCCCGCTGCTGGAGTGCGGTAGTAGGCTCTCTAGCAGGATTGAAAAAATATCTGTTTAAAAACACCTTACGACCTGCCCCAGTAAAAGTCTCTTCGACTACCTCAGCAACCAACCATCTACGATTCTTGAGAAAACGATTCTGCACCGTCTCACGATTACCATCATTGTCTAAGTAAGGCAGCCCGATCGATGAATACCTACCATCAAATAGATCTGCATTGATGCTCATAACCATCAACTCATTTAGGCTGTTAATTCCATACTCTTGCAGTGCCTTATCACATCCACAAGATCTAGTTAGCAACTTGGCATACTCCAAGGCTTCTGTGGCCAATTTGAGATCCTTACTAACCAGCCGTGGAAAGGGGTTGTTCCCTAGGATAGGATAAGTGGTAAGACGCTCTGAGTTAGCATAAACAGTAGGCATCACAACTGTCGGTGGGCATATTGCCTGGACAAAGATTACAACCAATAGAAACAATGTAGCTCTTCCCATAACCTTCTCGAATGAATGGTGTATCAAACTCAAGGGTAATACTAGGGGAAGAAGTATTATTAGTCTAATTGATTGATCACATCATTTTAATGAAATTGGCTCATATAATAATTGTTGGCTATTTTGTCTTATGGTAATGAAACTAGCAGCATTGAAGCGTTAAAATTTAAACACTGAGTTGTATTGGTGGAGGCTCTGCGCCTAGTTTGATCTGTCGTACAATCTTAGCTATCTCATGATTGGGAAACATATTTAGGAAAGAGTCATAGATCTGTTGAGCCATAGCTTTTTCACTATCTAGCTCAGTGGCAAATCCTGCAAATGCAAGCATCTCTACATTGCTATTATCTAATGCAAAGGCTTGCAGGAAAGCTTGAGCAGCCTCTAGATACTGCTTGTTATTGTAAAGTGCGCGTCCCAATAGTTCACAGGTTTTAGCACGTTGACTGTTGCAGATATCATTTTGTGGCGACAGGGGTAAGGCTGGCAGAGCCGATCTGCTCTCTACCTCAAAAAGCTCTCTCAGCTTGACTGACGATCCCTGTACTCCCAACTCAAACTGTTCAACAAATCGCTGAATTGTCGGGATACGATCTTCGCGGTCACGCGCCAGTGCAGCCAGTAATACCGCTTCTACACCGGGTGGTACTGATACTTGTGGATTGACCTCACTAATCGGCAGCGGATTCTCTAATAGGCGCTTAACCATAATTGCCTGTGCGCTATCACCACGGAATGGAAAACAACCAGTAAGCATTTGGTAGACAATAAGGGCAAAACTATATATGTCAGAACCTGTGTCTAATCTCTCATCACTCAACTGCTCTGGTGACATAAAAACTGGTGTACCAACAACCATACCACTACGAGTAAGATCATTACGACGATCCTCAGCCGATAACTTGGCAATACCAAAGTCGAGTACCTTTACCCAGTCCTGCCCATCCTTCTTCGCTATCATTATGTTGTCTGGCTTCAAATCCCTATGCACC
>JBFLVQ010001054.1:0-2643 GCA_040758525.1 Acidobacteriota bacterium | reverse complement strand
GGCTAGAGTTATTACCATCAACAGAGATCATTAATGGATATGGACCAACAGAAAGCACAACATTTACCTGCTGTTATCATATTAATGGATTGGTTACAGATCATATAAGGTCGATACCAATTGGTAGACCGATAGGCAATACTCAAGTCTATATCTTAGATAAAAGGTTATTGCCTGTACCTGTAGGTATTGTAGGTGAATTATATATAGGTGGAGATGGTCTGGCGCGAGGATATCTAAATAGTCCAGAGACTACTGCAGAGAAATTTATTCCCAATCCATTCTCAGCAGTAACAGGTACAAGGCTTTATAAGACTGGCGATCTAGTGCGTTATCTACCCAATGGCAATATTGAATATCTTGGTAGGATTGATCATCAAGTCAAGTTAAGAGGTTTCCGTATCGAGTTGGGTGAGATTGAAACTGTATTAACTACACATCAACTGGTGCGTACCGCGGTTGTAATAGATAGAGAAGATAAGCCTGGTGATAAGCGGCTGGTTGCTTATGTTGTACCAAATAATAACCGTGAAGAGATACAAGCACAGTTAGCAGAATGGCAGACCAAACAGGTTTCACACTGGCAGATGCTCTATGATGAAGTTTATAAACAACCTTCACAACAATCAGAGGCAACATTTAATATTACCGGTTGGAACAGTAGCTATACTGGCTTACCAATTCCAGCCGCAGAGATGCGTGAATGGCGACAAGCTACGATAGAACAGATTCTCACTTTACAACCAAAGCGTGTGCTGGAAATAGGCTGTGGCACGGGTCTATTATTGTTTCAACTTGCGCCTTACTGTACTAAATACTGGGGTACAGATTTTTCAGGAGTGTCATTGGACTATGTAAGAGAGCAGTTAGCAAAGGGGCCATCAGCCTGGTCTCAAGTAGAGTTATTTGAAAGAATGGCAGATGATTTCTCTCAGATCGAAGCAGCAAGTTTTGATCTAGTTATCCTTAACTCAATAGTACAGTATTTCCCAGATCTAGATTACCTGTTACGTGTTCTTAGTGGAGCAATAAAAGCAGTAACTCCGGGTGGTTGTATTTTCATTGGTGATGTACGCAATCTCTGTTTATTGGAAGCTTTTCATATTGCTGTACAACTTCATCAGCTTGATGCAGATTTTAATACTTATGAATTGTGGCAACGTGTACAACAAAATGTTGCACGAGAAGAAGAGCTGCTTATCAACCCAGCATTCTTTACAGTATTGAAAGAATGGTTCCCAATTATCACACAGATAGAGGTTAAATTAAAACGTAGCCAATATCATAATGAACTTACACAGTTTCGTTATGATGTAATCCTTCACTTAGGAAAAAGGGTTCCTGCCACAATAGACTCTACCGATATAGATTGGCAACAACAAGCATTAACTTTAACTAAACTACAGCAGTTATTAATAGAACAGCAATCAGAGCAGCTTATTATCAGGCGAGTGCCAAACAAACGAGTATTGAAAGAGGTAAAAGCAGTCGAATTACTATTAAATAATCAATATCCTAACACTATTCAGGAGTTAAAGCAGACACTGCAAGAGGATTACACAACGAGCATTGATCCTGAAGATATATGGAAACTGAGCGCTCAACTACCTTACGCAGTTGATATCTATTGGACAAGTGTAGAACGAGGTAGCTGCTTCAATGTTCTATTACGGAGGTATAAGTCACAATCAGAGATACCACCCTATACTTTTTCTCACCTGTTTGAAGAGGCTGCACCATCGAAATCATTAAATTTCTATGTAAATAACCCATTGCAGGGGATGCTTACTAAGCAATTGATACCGCAATTGCGTAACTTTTTAACTTTGAAACTTCCTGAATATATGATACCAGCAGTATTTATGATGCTGGATGCATTACCATTAACACCTAATGGTAAGATAGACCGACGAGCACTGCCTGCCCCCGATCAGAGTCGTCCACAGTTAGCAGAGAGTTTTGTTGCTTCACGTACAGTAACAGAAGAGTTGATAGCAGCAAGCTGGGGACAATTGCTTAGTATTGAGAAGGTAGGGATCTATGACAACTTTTTTGCACTAGGAGGTAATTCGCTACAAGCAACACAAGTAATCAGTCGAGTGAGAGAGATATTTCAGGTAGAGATAGCACTCAGTGTGATGTTTATTGAGCCGACGGTAGCAGCATTGGCAAGAGAGGTAGAGAGAGTTAGGCAAGGGAAGGAGTATATAGCATCAGAGCGAATAGGTCCGGTTAGTAGAGAGCAAGCTCTACCACTCTCTTTTGCGCAACTACGTCTATGGTTTATTGATCAGTTAGTACCCAATACTGCTGCTTATAATGTTCCTGCAGCACTACGCCTGAAAGGTAATCTCAATATTCCTGCACTACAAGCTAGTATCAATGAGATCGTTCGTCGTCATGAAAGTTTACGCACTACCTTTACCATACAGGCAGGAGAGCCTGTGCAGGTGATTACACAGCAACTACAACTCTGCTTGCCTATCATTGACCTGAAGAACCTATCTGAAAATGTGCGTGAGCAGGAAGCCAGTAAGCTTGTACAATCAGAAGCTCTACAACCATTTAATCTAGCAAATGGACCATTGCTGAGAGTGTCATTAGTACGGTTAAAAGCAGATGAGCATGTATTGACATTGACAA
>JBFLVQ010001053.1:0-2648 GCA_040758525.1 Acidobacteriota bacterium | reverse complement strand
ATTTCTCTAGATAACAGTGGAGTGGGGCGATCACGATTGGCAAAGAGCGATACCAGCGATTTTGCCGATTCATCGGCAGCAATGGATTTGTCATTAGGTAATTTAACTGGACCATCAAATCTAAGCCGGTAACCTTTTGTATCATTAGGATAAGTATTACTGATGCGCATCAAGAGCGGCTGTTGGGAATCTAGCCGGAAACGTGCAATGGCCTGTTCATGATGGCCGCTTGAAGCCAATGAGAAAGAACTATAGTTGCCTTCAAAATGCACCAACTTCGCATCATTATCGAAGAGTTCAATATAGATTGTGCCACCACTGGCAATAACATCAAGTGTCAGTTTGATCTCGCCAGCTTCCCCAATAAAGCTATAGTAGCGATCATTCTTGCTGCCACGCCCATAGAGCTCTTTTGAAGGTAGTGGAATAGGTTTATCTCGGTCAGCAAATAATGCTGCTAATGTTTGCAAGGATGTATTATTAGTGGCCGGCACAGTATCACTCAATTCGATAGCGCCATCGAGTCTAATACGATATCCCTGTGTATCATTGGGATAAGTATTGCTAACACGCATCAGCACACGCTCTTTATGGTCAATGTAAACACGAGCATTGGTCTGTTCGTTATGGCCACTTGCGCCTACTGAGAGGCTATTAAAATTTCCTTGGAAAGGGAGGGGATTCTCTTTACTGTCGAAGAGTTCAAGATAGACCGTACCACCAGTTGCAACAACATTAAGCGAGAATTTTATTTCTCCAGGTCCGGCAGTAACAGAGAAATAGCGAGCTTCTGTTATTCCTCGTCCCAAGATCTCCTTAGCAGCCAAGAATGTTGGCTTGTTACGATCTTTAGAAGCTGCATTTGCGTCTAAGGCCAATAAGTGGGCAGATGTTGATGGATCATTAATCAGCCATCTAGAGATAATAACCACAAGCACCAAAGCAAAGGCAGTCAGGGTAGCGAGGAAGAACCATTTGCGGATTGGCGAGTTAGTGCGCACCATTTGTGTGGATGAGGAAGCGGCTGGTTCAGTCTTAGGTAAAGTCACGGCATGAGCCGACTCTGTGCTGGGAAGAGTAGAGAAATGATCTGGTGTGGTCGCTTTCGTGTCTGTAACAGGTGTGATACGTGGCGTAGTCGAAGTTGGGCTATCGGCTGTGCCTGCAGTATTGGAAAGATTGGCTGAGCTAGCCAGTGGCAGCGTTGTTGCAGCAGTAGTTGACTTATTCTCATTGGTTACCGGCGGCATCGGTCTGGTCTCTTCTTTAGCGGTCTCTAGCGCTTGGCGTAGTGCCACTGCGCTGGCTGGGCGTTCATCGCGATTTTGCGCCATTGCTTTGCTCAGCACAGCAGCAACTGCGGCGGGTACTTTAGGATTAAGATAGTTTGCTGGTTGTAAGGGATCGGGTTGACCATTAAGAACGCTGAGCGCCCGTGTCATTGCATCAGGCGGCTTCACATTTGTCATCAGGTGATACATTGTTGCCGCGAGAGCATATAGATCACTACGTGGATCGGTGCCAGTGCCTTCAATCTGCTCTAGTGGAGCATAATGTGGGGTGTAGCCCATAACACTCTTGTTAGTCGCCGCTGCCTGTGTTTGTGCTAGACCTTTGGCAAGGCCAAAATCGAGCAGGATGATTTCGCCCCTTGCCGTCAACTTTAGATTGTTCGGCTTAATATCACGATGAATAATAGGGGGGTGTTGTGAGTGCAGGTAATCGAGCGCATCAAGCAATAGTTCGCCCCAGCGTAACACCTGAACAGGCTCGAAGGCATTACCATTGCGCGCCAGTAGATCTGATAGATCATTACCAGGAATAAACTGCATAACAAGGAACTGACCATCGCCTTCAGTAAAGTGATCGCTTACTGCAGGCAGCACAGGGTGACGTAATCTAGCCAGCAGTTGAGCCTCACGCTCGAAAGCTTTGCGCAGGTTTTCGCCACTCACAAGGGTCTCTTTTAGGGCGACAGTGGTACCTAGGCGCTGGTCATGCGCCTCATAGACAGCACCCATACCACCTTGTCCGATCTGGCGCAGAATCAGATAACGATTTTGCAGAATAGTATTGGTTGCAAGCATACCTATTCTCTTTGCCGGTCGAGCCTAGTTAGTATTTTCTTTAGAATCAAAGAACGGTATTATCTTGACATACTCAAGTCAAGGAAAATGTATTTGCCAGCAAGCTCTGGCAAAAATCGTATCCTAGCGTGAGCATAACTACTGCCACGGCTTGTTATGGTAGTTAAACGTGTAGAAAGTTAAGCGCGACCTTTCTTAGAAGATCGGTTTTCCATAGTTTCGATGCCAAAATCGACAGGATTATCAGCATCCAAACGTGCCGCTGGCGGGGATACAACGGGCGGACTAGGAATGGTTTGTGAGTCAACATCGCCGCTGCTCTCTACGCCTTCATAGCTTCCCCCATTGTAATTAAAGATGGTGCTAATACGTTGGTCGTAGAATTGTTCCCACTCGGTAAGGAAGCGTTGTTGAATATCAGGTGGAAGGGTACGGTTGGTGCGGATCTGCTTCACTTTATCCGCATAGATCGTCTGCAACGTCGCCAGCGTTTCGGCGTCTTGGTGGAATTCAGCCTGAAGTTGGTCAAGCATTTTTTTCATAGAATCTCGGCGCAGAAAA
>JBFLVQ010001052.1:0-2653 GCA_040758525.1 Acidobacteriota bacterium | reverse complement strand
ACTGGCACAACTCTATCCTCTGAGAATACTGCTGGCGGAAGACAATCTCGTCAATCAGAAGGTAGCCTTGAGGATACTGGAGAAGATGGGATATCGAGCCGATGTTGCTGCTAATGGACTGGAAGTGTTAGTAGCACTGCACAGACAGCAGTACGATGTAGTGTTAATGGATGTACATATGCCAGAGATGGATGGGTTAGCAGCCTCACAACGTATCAATGAACAATGGCACAGAGATGAGAGGCCAACAATAATCGCGATGACTGCCAATGCAATGCAAGGTGATAGAGAAGAGTGTCTGGCGGCGGGAATGGATGACTACATCTGTAAACCTGTTAAAGTTGAGGAACTCCAATCTGCCCTACAAAAAGCTACTAACAAAACCTCTAAGGAAATAACTAGCGATATACAAACTACATTGAGAGATTGAATAAGCAAATTAATTATTGTGTAATTGCTTTTTGGTAGTTGTACAAGAAGGAACTTAGCCCACGACTTTCAATTCGAGAATGAGATATCATTTGAGGTTACTTTCAAGGTACTCAATCTGATAAACCATACCAACTGGTTTCACAACGGCTACTCCTAGACGTCAGTTACAATTTGGTGTCCATTCCAATTTCTAAAGCTAGCATATCATTGGGTTTTATTGCCCCATTTTTAGGAGTCAGAAGATTTAATGCCCCAATTTACCTCATTTCAAATTGACCAGGTATTTTGCCCTACACAGGTAACTCTAAGTTTTCTAAATACCTAATAAATAGTCTAACAACGTAATAGTACGGCACAAACTTTGCTAATGGAGTGTTGCTGCTCAATTCTATTTTAAAGGAGTTTATGATGGTATTCAGCCCTTGGCTAATAATTACAGCTATAACTGTTTACATGGGTGGACAGTTTATGCTTGCTCAGATAGCTGAACGTCGCGCAGTAGCAGGGAAGAGTTGGGCTAATAATAGTGTTATATACTCGCTTGCCATTACTGGTAGCCATTTCAGTTCATGGGCATATTATGGTAGTGTGGGCATGGTTATTATTCATCAGGAAGTAGCTTACTTTGGAATCATGATCGGCATAGTAGTACCATACGTGCTTGGTAATACGTTATTTCGCCGAATAATCAAGTTGAAAGATGCCTACAAAATCACCAGTATCGCTGATTTTATATCAGCACGCTATGGGAAATCACAAACAATTGCAGCCATTGTTACTACCGTGGTGATTACTGGGGCAATGCTCTTTATAGCTCTACAGCTTAGGTCAGTGACAGAAACATTTACGTTAGTCACCAGTATCTCAGAGCAGAGTACAATTTTATCAAGCAGTATTAGACCTATTGCAGTGATAACAATGATTCTATTTACCGTTATCTTTGGTATGCGACGACTTGATCCCACAGAACGTCATCCAGGTATGGTAGTAACAATGGCTGTTGATACCATACTAAAATCAATAGCCTGTATTGCTATTGGTTTATTTGTTATGTTGGCTCTTTTTGGCGGCATCAGCGGTTTTAACGAACAACTATCTAAAGGATTTCCTAAATTACCCAGTTCGGTTCAAATGACAGGCAGCGATCAAATATTATTATGGGTTACCTGTTTTGTATTTGGCATTGCACTGTCTACCAGCGTACCAAGAAAATTTCACATGATGGTAGTAGAAAACACTGATCATAAGCATATCTCAACAGCAATATGGATGGTTCCATTAGTATCATGGTTAAAAGAAATATTCCTTATTCCGATTGCGCTGGCCGGAGCACTCTATTGTGCTAGAGAAATAGCACCAGATAAGTATCTTCTCAGCCTACCATTACAACATGGACAAGGAATAATATCATTGCTCGTCTTCATCGGCGGATTCTCTGCTGCTACTGGAGCTATAGTATTGGAGGTTATTACAATATCCACGATGATCTCTAATAATCTGTTAATTCCAATCATAGAAAGCAATAAGCAGCTATGGTTTCTGCGCCGACATTTGCTGCTATGTCGCTGGATAGCAGCAGCATTTCTGATTCTAATAGCCTCTGGGTTTGAAATCAGTCTGGCAAAATCGATTATGCTGAGTAGCCTTGGATTCATATCAACTACCACACTATTAATGCCTACAACAGTATTCTTAATGGGAATGTTCTGGCAGAGAGCAAATAGAATAGGAGCTATTCTTGGTCTTACTTCGGGAACATTAGCGTGGATTTACTTGATGGTGGTACCCACACTTGTCAAAGCAGGAATGATCAGTCAATCTATAATGGCAAATGGCCTGTTAGGGTTATCATTTCTCAAACCCACTGCACTATTTGGATTAACTGGTCTGCCACCATTAACCCACGCAATCTTATGGATACTGATCTTCACCATTGTGCCATATGTGCTTGGTTCACTACTCTACATTCCTAGTTCAGAAGAGAGTAGGTTGGCAGAGGAGTTTGTTGGTAAAGCCAGCACACTAGGCTATGTTGACCAGGGTGAAGCTAACATCACACTGTCAGAAAAAGAGCAAGAACTAGAAGCAGTCTTGAGCAGATACTATCCTGCTAGTGAAGCAGCAATGTTAATCAAGAGATGCTCTCAAGCAGCATCTGTGGCTGATAAAGAACAGATCTCAGTAGTAGAGTTGATAGAGTTGCACAATGAGGTAGAGAGAG
>JBFLVQ010001051.1:0-2654 GCA_040758525.1 Acidobacteriota bacterium | reverse complement strand
TGATTATCAATTCTACCAATGAACTCGATATTGCCATCAGGCAGGAAACGAGCCAGGTCACCACTGCGATAGAGTCTGCTGCCTGGCTCAGTACTGAATGGATTAGGAATGAACTTCTCTGCTGTTAACTCGGCTCTATTGAGATAGCCTCGTGCTAATCCATTCCCACCAATGTGGAGTTCTCCTGTTACTCCTATCGGTACAGGATGCATATGTTGATCTAAGATGAATATCTGGGTATTAGCGAGAGGTTGTCCCAATGGTACGATTGAGTTGTAGTTATTGAAGAGTTCTGTTGTCTGATATGTCAAGACACCAACGGTAGATTCAGTTGGGCCATAGTGATTATGGATAACACAGTGTGGTGATAGAGTATGGAGTTTGGCTATCAAATCCCAACTAGCAGCCTCGCCACCTAACACTAAGCGTTGTCTAGGTAAGAGTGAATGAGGATAGTCAAAGCTTAATAGCGACTTGAGATGAGAAGGGACTATCTTGAGACAGTCTATGTTATGTTGAGAGAAGTATTGAGAGAGAGCCTTGGCATCAGTAGTTCGCTGTTGGGAAATGATGTGCAAGCAACCACCGATACAGAGAGAAGGGAAGACTACCGTATTACCCAAATCTGCAGCAAAGGTAGAGACAGTTGCGAACTGCATATCAGAGTGAAACTCTAGTCTATCCACAATGGCAGAGAGATAGTTGACCAGTTGTTTATGTTCAATGGCTACACCTTTTGGTCTACCAGTAGAACCAGAAGTAAAGATCACATAGGCGAGATTATCAGCGGTTACCAGACTATCAGGATTCCCGACACAGTGTTGAGCAATGGTAGGCCAGTCTTTATCCAGAGATAGTGTATGCAATGGGCAATTACTAATGTTTGCAAGGAAGTGTTGTTGTGTTAGTAATGTGTGTACCTGAGCATCATTGAGTATAGAGGTTATTCTTGCTGTTGGCACAGATGTATCCAAAGGTAGATAAGCAGCACCAGATTTGAGGACAGCGAGCAGAGCGACTACTATATCTAAAGAGCGATCTAGGTAGATTGCTACCAATGAATCAGGTTTCACACCAAGAGATAATAAGTGATGAGCAAGCTGATTAGCACGCTGATTCAGTTCAAGGTAGGTTAGTTGTTGATTGTCGAATATCACAGCAATGGCTTGAGGAGTACGTTCAACCTGAGCTTCAAACAGTTGATGAATACAGAGGTCTTGAGGATAAGCTAGCTTAGTATCGTTCCAATCGACTAGTAGTTGACGACGCTCCATTGCACTCAACAATGGTAGGTCAGCAATGGGCAGAGAAGGGTTGGCTGTTATTGCCACTAACAAGTTCTGGAAGTGTTCCAGCATACGAGTGATCGTGGTGGCATCAAACAGGTCCGTGTTATACCTAAGCTCTGCTAGCAATCCTGATTCTGAATCTATCAATGATAGGGTTAAGTCAAACTTAGCAGTATTATTCTCTAGTTCAATGGTACTCATTGATAAGCCAGTAAGGAGTGGCAGAGACTTGATGGCACTGTGTAATGCAAACATCACTTGGAACAGTGGAGTACGACTCAAGTCTCGTTCTGGCTGTAGTTCCTCTACCAGCTTCTCGAATGGTAGATCCTGATGAGTGTAAGCAGCCAGTGCAACTTCTCTCACGCTCTGCAACAGGCTCTTGAAACTCTCATCTGCTGATAGTTTAGTACGCAAAACTAGTGTGTTAACAAAGAAGCCAATCAGCTTCTCAATCTCAATATGATTACGATTAGCGATAGGTGTACCTAAGCTAATGTCACACTGTCCACTGTAACGATAGAGTAACACATAGAAGACACTCAACAAGGTCATAAACAGTGTTGTATCAGCATCTCGGCTCAACCTCTGCATGGCAGTGCTCAATTCGGTTGGCAGGATGAGAGTTTGGTGTGAACCTTGAAAAGTCTGTATTGCTGGTCTAGTGTGGTCAGTAGGGAGGTTCAGCATAGGAACGTCAGCCAACTGATGTTGCCAGTAGGCTAGCTCTGCTTGCAACACTTCTGCTTGTAGCCATTCACGTTGCCAATGGGCAAAGTCAGCATATTGAATGGGCAAGGCTGGTAGTGTGCAGGGTTGATCATTAACAAAAGCCTGATAAAGCTGTGACATTTCCTCAATGAAAATACCAGTAGACCATCCATCTGAAACTATGTGATGCATAGTGAAGAGCAGGATATGTTCTTCCTCATACGTTCTCAATAACATAGCTCGTAACAATGGCCCTTGGCTAAGATTGAATGGCTGCTGTGACTCGTCAATGGCTAATCGATATGCTTGCTGCTGGCGTTGAGCTTCTGGTAAGCCCGTTAACTCTACAACTGGCAATAGTATTGTTGCTGTGTCGGCAATAACTTGAACTGGTTGATCATTGACACAAGCAAAAGTAGTACGTAATACCTCGTGACGAGTTATTATCTGGTTGAAACTCTTCTGCAGTGCTATGACATCAAGCACTCCATTTATACGCACTGCAGTGGGCATATTGTAGGTTGGACTATTAGGTTCTAGTTGATCAAGAAACCATAGTCGCTGCTGTGCAAATGAGAGTAGCAGGTGTCTATCTCTGCTGATAGGCAACAATGCAGGAGTTTGTTGTCCTTGTTGTGTACGACAGATTGACTC
>JBFLVQ010001050.1:0-2658 GCA_040758525.1 Acidobacteriota bacterium | reverse complement strand
ATTGCCTGATTGTAATCTTATTCAGCATTTGTGAAGTCCACGCTCAGCAACTTCCCCTTCGCCGTTACGATGTCGCAGATGGTTTAGCGACCAACCGAGTACATTGCATTTACCAGGACAAGAAGGGTTATATCTGGATAGGCACAGGGGAAGGGCTCTCTCGTTTCGATAGTTATCGCTTCACCAACTATGACCAGCGAGATGGACTGGTGAATCCAGTAATCAATTGGATTACTGAAGATCAGCAGGGAAATCTTTGGGTTGGTACCAATGGTATTGGGGTATTTGAGTTGATTGGCAGCGACGCTCCCGGTCAGGGTCATTGGAAAAGGCTGCCGATCAATCTGGCAGCAGACCAGTTGATCCTCTCATTACTAGTTGACTCGGCTGGAGTACTCTGGATTGGTAGCGATGATGGGTTGATCAAGTATAGCAATGCAGAGCAGACTCTCTACACAACTGCCAATGGGTTAGCAGATAGATATGCTATGCCGATTATCGAAGATAGAGAAGGCAATCTTTGGATAGGCACATGGCGAGCGGGAGTATGCAAGTTGCCGGGCAATGCGATAATAAATATCACCACTGCCCAAGGTCTGCCAGATCCGCTTGTTCTCAAGATACTTGAGAGCCAACAAGGACGTATTTATGCAAGCACAGGAACCAACGGAGCAAAAGCCACTACATCAATGGCTACCGCTTTGGATCTCGGTCTTCTAAATTTACATCCCATACCTTTGCGGTGCTATCCATACTAGCAGTTACTATTCGCTTCCCATCGGGACTAAAGACGGCTGACCATACAAATACAAGAGAAGCATCTCTCTGCAAAGAAGTTAGCTGATCATCACCTTCTTGCCTTGCCTGAGCAAGCAATAATGGTGGTGCAGAGTTATCCTTACCTTGTTTATCTGCCTCACTTAAGTATAAGGCTGGATATAACTCTTTCCTTTTGTGTGATTCTTGTCGCCCTGGTTCTTCATAAAGCTCCAATGTTGCTAGTACTTGCTCTTTGGCTTGCCACCATTGCCAGCCTGCTACCAATCCTAAGACTAGCGCTATTATCAAACCTGTCATAATAACTCTAGGTTTCAATGCTTGTTCTCGCTCTTTGGCTAAACACCTCTTCTTACACTTTTGCTTACCCAATCTCACTACGGACTTAATATTCCGATCATTATTAATCCAATTCTGTAAACACAGCCTCTCTTTTATCGCTGCTTCAGGCACTAATTCTACTGTCTCAATATTCTGCTCTTGATCATGCTCACTTACCCTATCAAGTTTCATTATCTTTCTCATAATCTTAGATTTAAGCATTCTCTACCTGCTACAGAATGCTTGGGACTGCCTTTCCTCAGCCCCCTCTAGCAAAGTTCCTGCGCTAGACACAACACTCCTTGCGATGCGCCCATTTAAGCCAACCTAAAATTGGACGTGAACCTGCTTTACCCTTTTCACCGTTAAACCCAGCTAGCCAGCAAAATCCATACCATTGTTTTGCTTTACCATACCCCATTGCCATTCAATAGCTTACCGTAACAAAAGAGTTTCTATAAGAGATATTTTAACAAAAAATGTCAGTTGTATCTGACAATTCTTGTCAGATCATTCCGACAAGTAATATAGGATTATTCTGACAAGAAAAATATCCATTGTAGGTAACTATTTTTAATAAGATCTGGTGTTAGAGAGTGTTCAACATACTCTTTTATAAGAGAATAGTTCGGTTTTAACAGCAGAAGGATTCGCTGTTTCTGGACAAATATTGATAATCTTTACTCAAGCGACGATATCGACAAAACCAAGCAAATGTCCTTTCAACAACCCACCTTCTAGGTAAAACAGTAAAAGCAGCAATAGGTAATGGTTCAACTCCAGGTCCAACTATTCTTCTTGGAGAGGGACGCCTAACAAATTCTAAAGACCAAGGACAATTGTTCTTTATCCATTCTTTTAGATCATTAGAACGATATCCATCATCTACCCAAATCAATTTTATTGTAGGAAAATCTTTGAGGGCTTTTTCAAACAAGGATTGAGCGCCATCCCTGTCCATTATATCTGCTCAGTGGACTACAATCCTCAATAACAATCCTTGGGTATCTACTAAAATATGCCGTTTTCTTCCATTGATCTTCTTGATCGCATCATAGCCATGCAGCCTCCTTTTTCAGTCGTTTTTACCGACTGGCTATCCATTATTGCTGCTCAAGGCTGTTGGTTTCTTCCTATCTCTACACGCAGTTGCTCTCTTAATTGATCATTTATCCTTTGCCAAGTTCCATCTTTACTCCATTGATTAAAATAGTAATAGACTGCTTCCCAAGGTGGTAGATCATGAGGATTAGCTCACGGAAGGATTGAACCTCTAGGCTTTCCTCGCTTGTCTCGCTAAATAAGTTGGGATAATCTCAGATTATTACTTAAGCCTAAAGGAATGTTATGCGAAAAATATTAGCTGGTGTAATGTTATTGGTATTGGTCTTTGCTGTTGTGATGCTAGTCTCAAAAACTGGTAGCGGTAATGTTAGTGAAAGTAGTGAGCAATGGGAATACTTGGTAGTAGCTGGTGGTCAAAGTAATATTACGTCAACCCCAGTTACTTCTCTACGAAAAGAGACCACAGGTTCGTTTAGTCGTGAGCAGTTTCCCTTA
>JBFLVQ010001049.1:0-2658 GCA_040758525.1 Acidobacteriota bacterium | reverse complement strand
ATCATGATGATTTCTCTTAATATTATGCCGCCCGTTCCGGGCTCTATACACTACTGCTAACCGTTCTTGGCAATTACTTGCCAAGCTAAAGATCTTTCGCCCTGCGGGCTTATCTCGAATTGACATTATTTTAACTTTATACTGCCTCAAAAGTTTTAGATTCTTAATCCTCGCCAATATGGTGATGCTACGAATATTACAACATTTTTATACCTATTAAACATCTATTAACTAAGTTAAATTGGTCTACTCAGTTTTTGCCAAAGTGGATATTGTTAGTATACCAATTTGGTCCTATATTTGTGGCTATATAGGAGGTAACTATGGAACGTATTGCATATGACAAGGTAGATCCAAAGGCAGTAAAAGCTATGCTTGGACTAGAGACGTATGTTAGCAGCAGTGGATTAGAAGCATCGTTACTTGAACTAATCCGTCTGCGTGCTTCCCAAATCAACGGCTGTACTTACTGTATTGATATGCACAGCAAGGATGCACGTGCAAAAGGCGAGACAGAGCAGCGTTTGTATCTGCTGCAAGCCTGGCCGGAAGCTCCTTTCTACTCAGATCGCGAACGAGCTGCGCTAGCATGGACTGAAGCGATAACTAAGATCAGCGAAACACATGCTCCCGACGCGGTCTACAAAGAAGCGTGCAAGCATTTCAGCGAAGCTGAACTAGTAGCATTGACGATGGCGATAGTTACCATCAATGGATGGAACCGCATCGCGATCGCTTTCCGCGAAATACCCAGTGCTCATCAGCCCGCAGCCAAATAGAGAATGGCATGTAAATGGCAACAACCTAAAGAAACCATCTGTTACTGACACAGTTTAGATGATAATTTTGGAGGAATTAAACACCATGAGCAAGACCGAATCTCAACAGTATAAACAGAGTCTGCCTGCTTTTCTTCCTGCCCGAGCGCTTGCAGATGATGCGGTACCATGGATTCCGCTCTCTCAAAAGAAGTTCTTTAAGCCGCTACGATTCCTCAGTGGTAATCGTGGCTTTGTAGAACTATTGCGCCTTGAGCCAGGAGAAGTGATTCCATTGCATCGTCACACTGGCGAAGTGCATGCATTCAATCTTGAAGGTTCACGCCAATTACACACTGGCGAATTGATTGGACCAGGAGATTATGTATATGAGCCAGCAGGCAACATAGACACGTGGAAGGTCGTGGGCGACACACCTTTAGTAATCTTTGTCGTGGTTATGGGAACGGTTGAATATCTTGGCCCCGACCACACTGTGACTGGTTATGTCACGGCAGATACACTAAAGGATCTCTATCATCAGCATTGCGCGGCGAACCATGTTGAACCACTCGATCTCGTTGATTAGAGATTCGCACTATGCAAATAACTAATAGTAGGCTGAGCAGGAATCTTTGATCAATGGACTAGATCATAAGCCTGCTCTGACCAAGCCAATCTCAAGCACTAGAACCGACATTGCAAGAACCAAAGCACCGGCATAGATAAGCAAAATCCTCCGGTTAGGTTCTTGCGAGTTCGGCTTTACCACGGATAAAAAATTACCATTACACCTTAACTCTTTTTTAACTCATCCTTACGAGCTAGGGCCTCACACCATGCTCCAGCATAGAAGGAGCCAGGAGTTTGGGAAAATGTTGACCAAGCTTGGCGCATTTTATCGATCTCTTCAGCAGAGGCCCATCCACGATCCTTAAACATATCACCCCACCCTTCTGAGAGAAGCCCTGCAAAGGCGGTAGCAATTCTGCGTAAAGCATCGGGCTCTCCCATTGACTCATAACGAGCAGACACCCTTACGTCGCTGAAACCTGCATCGACTAAAAAGGCGCCAATCTTTCGACCGCACTCTGGATCATGACCATTCTCGCGTCGTAGTCGCCAGTAACAATCATTATACTGTTTAAGGGACACATCTAATGGATAGAAGAGATCTCCGCCGTGATCGAACTCTTTAATCCCTATCACCCCAGCGGACTTAAGAACACGAAACACTTCACGAAGTCCGCGCACGGGTTCCTGTAGATTACTTAGCACCGCCGAGATGAAGACCGCATCAAAGGATGCAGTCTCGAATGGCAGTGTATAGATGTCGGCGACTTCGAAATCTACATTAGAGACATCCTGCTTTGCTGCGTTCTCACGAGCCAGAGTGACCTGGGACTCCTCGATCTCAGTTCCTACAACACGCCCAGGAGCAACAAATTCAGCAAATCCGATCGTGATTGTTCCAGGGCCACAGCCACAGTCTAGGACGTGCATGCCAGGTTTGAGATTTGGTAAGAAGAACGCTGCGTGGGTCTTTGCGGAGCGGCTCGCCATGATAGATGTTGCGACGGGGCCGTAGCCCATTGTGTACTGCTCACGATCTTTACTCATAGTATTCCTCCCAGCAGATCTAACGATTAAGCTGATCTGTTGTCACGTTTATAATTGTAATGAAGGCAAACTACCCCAGATTTAAAAACCTTGTTGGTAACAAGTGTCAGCGTGGTTTTGTCTTTAATACCTTTGAATAATGGGATGCCTTGTCCAAGCAGAACAGGATTAATAAACTACCGTTGTAAAACTAACTCAACTAGTAGAAAAGAGAGGGGATAAGAGAAAAGAGTGTAAAAGCGAGGGCTATAATGGAATAGATAAGGAGAAAAGCCCATGA
>JBFLVQ010001048.1:0-2660 GCA_040758525.1 Acidobacteriota bacterium | reverse complement strand
TCTTACTCTCAGCTTAGCTGCTTCTCCTCGCTCTGCATCTACTCTGATAAACTGTCGAAATGCTGATGGTGTTTGATTGACTACTGTTACTGCTTCTCTCTCTATTAGTTCATAGAATGATTCTGGTGTTCGACTCACCAGATATGGTACTACTACTACTCTCCCTCCATACAACAATCCACCCCATAACTCCCATACTGAAAAGTCGAATGCATAGGAGTGAAACATTGTCCATACATCAGTGGCATCGAAGTGAAAATGCTCTTGTGTAGCAGCAAACAGTCTCACTACATTACGGTGTGTTACCAATACTCCTTTTGGCTTTCCTGTCGAACCTGAGGTGTAGATTACATAAGCGAGATGCTCTGCATTCATCGCTATACCAAGGTTATTACTACTATGAGCAGCTATTGCTGACCAATCACTATCCAGACAGATCACTTTGGCATTGTGTTGAGGGAGTTGTACTAGCAGTTGGTGATGTGTTAGCAGCACTGACACATCAGCATCAGTAAGCATGAAGGCAATACGTTGTACAGGATAGATAGGATCGAGTGGCAGGTATGCTCCACCGGCTTTAAGAATACCTAGTATTGCTACTACCATCTCAATAGAACGCTCCATACAGATACCTACCAGTTGATCTGGTCCTACTCCCATTGCTTGTAAATAATGTGCAAGCTGATTGGCTCTATTGTTTAACTCTCGATAGCTCAGCATCTGATCTTCAAACACTACTGCTACTGATTCAGGACTACGCTCTACCTGCTCCTCAAACAACTCGTGTATACATCTATCTACTCGATACTGCACATTTGTGTCGTTCCATTGATGGAACAGTTGATACCTCTCTTGCTCTGACAATAAATTCTGATCGTAATGGTTGGTATAAGGGTTTTCAGAAAGCGCCAAAAGCGTTCTGCTATAGTAACCTGCTATGGCAGCCAACTGTTCAGCAGGTATCTCATTTAAACTACAGCCTAAACTCAATTTGATATTATCGGAATATGGATCGACATTGAAAGTAGCTAAAAATGGGAAATTTGTCTCTCCTACACTGACTGTGCTTAAAACCTCTATCTCCTTAAGATCTTTAACACTCTTTAAAGCATGGAAGCGTAAGTAGGTGAAACAGGTTTCAAAAAGTACTCGTCCACCTTTATCTTTAAGCATTTGTGCCATAGGATAACGGCGATATGGTAACAACTCATTTTCTGCTTCAAAAGTCTGTTGTACTAGATCAATCCAACTGCCTGGTTGTAATTCTAAACGAAATGGCAGAGTGTTAAGAAATAGACCTATGATACGTTCGCCATCAACTGTCTCTGGTCTACCATGTAATACCATTCCTGTTGTAACATCAGATTGACCAAAAAAGATACTAAGAACTTTAAGGTGAGCAGTTAACAGAACACTCTTCAATGGTACACTAGCCATCTGTGCTAACTTGACAAGCTTTTGAGAAACTTCATCTGAGATAGGTATATCAATATATTGAGAATGTGTTGAATTAGTAACACCATTGTTATTTGGCCAACGAGGAAGTTTTAAAAACGAGCTATTATCTAATTTTCGCTCCCAATATTGACGACACTCTTCGGAATGTAATGCTTCTTGCTCTAAAGCAATATAGTCACGAAATGGGCTAGCTGGTGGAGGCTCAACCGTTGATGGCTCTGCTTTTAAAATAGATATGTATCGCTTGAGCAATTCAGTAACAAAGAGGCTATCACTCCATCCATCAAAAATTGCATGCGGTGTAATCATGGTAAGTTGCAATGTATTTTCACTGCGCAGATGTACCTGTAGAGACAAAAGTGGATAACGTGACCAGTCAAAAGGTTTAGCCTTTTCACATTTCAACCATTCATCTATTACTTTTTCTTGATCAGAATGGAATAACTGACACAAATCTTCTACTTGTATTTGAATATAGGCTGTTTTGTGTACCAGTTGGAGAGGCTGGCTAAAACCAGTAAGTTTAAATTCTGTGCGTAACATTGGGTGTCTTACTATAAGCTGGTCCAGGGCTTTCTGTAAGGCACAAAGATCTATAGGACCACGTAAATGGTAACTAATTATACTATGATAAACACCAGGCTCATACTCACTATGAAACACCATTCCAGTTTGAAGCATGCTCAATGGATAGGCATCCTCTACATCTTCAGGCATCTTCAAATAATCTTCTCTAGATATAAGGCTAAAAGGCTCACGACTAGATATTGTTGTCTCAACACTCAGGCTCTCTTGTTGAGATTGAGCTATTTGAGCCAATTCACAGATAGTTTGATGCTGAAACATCTGTCGAATAGTGAGATTCAAACCCATCTTCTGCGCTTGTGCTAAGACCTGTATACTACGCATCGAGTCCCCACCAAGCGCAAAAAAGTTATCGTTAATACCTACTTTTTCAATACCAAGCACTTGAGACCAGATTTCAACAAGCAGTCTCTCTACTGAAGTACGTGGTGCAATATACTCTCGCATCAATGGCTGTTCTGCTTGCTCTGGCAATGGTAGTGCCTGTCTGTTTATCTTGCCATTGGATGTCAATGGTAATGAGTCCATCATTACAAATATAGATGGAATCATATATTCTGGTAATCGCTCTCTTAAAAATCTTCGTAACTCATCGATTGTTAATACTGCTGCTGCAT
>JBFLVQ010001047.1:0-2663 GCA_040758525.1 Acidobacteriota bacterium | reverse complement strand
TATGATGGGCGCGTTAATGAGCCACTTGAGACCACAGGTGCCAATGCGACTGATTTCGACGATCCTCCATACTGCATGTTTGCCGAGGAATTCTGTGTTCTCTTGAGTGAAAAGAAATTCAAGAAGGCTCACACATATTTATCTCCAGCACTCAAGGAAAACGTTTCTGCTGCAAAGCTGAAAGAGGAGTGGCAGCGTATGACCCAAAGGGCGGCCACAGCGGACGTTGTGCTAGCGCTGCAGCAGCACATGGTGGATTGGCCTAGCCGCAAAGCCGAGGAAATTGGCTGGTGCTACCTTTCCGTATCGGCGGGGGTGGTGAACGAGGCTGTAAGCGTGGTGGTTGGTCGAACGCCACGGAACTGGTACTGGGTTACAGAAGTAGAGTTTGGGCGTCCCTAGTGACACCGCGGGGCGGGCCGAACCAACTGTTGTACCCGACTGCGGCGGCTGGCGAGACGTTGAATCCTGAAAAGCTGTCATGCCACCGCGGCAGGTGAACGAGGTCGTTAAGCGGCCCTATCACTGTAGGAGGTTTTACGTAATGCGACCCCTTCGGTATTCCATCAATGTCACATTGGACGGATGCTGTGATCATCGTGCAATCGTTCCAGACGAAGACTTGCACCGTCACGCGGCTGAGAACATCGCCCAAGCCGATGCCCTCCTCCTTGGCCGGGTGACCTACGAAATGATGGAGGCAGCGTGGCGGCCCCCAGCGCAGATGGGAGCGAGGCCTGATTGGATGGAAGAGTGGATGGAACCCTTCGCCCGGACGATCGACGCGGTAAAGAAGTACGTCGTGTCGAGCACCCTGAATCGGGTCGATTGGAATGCGGAGCTCGTGCGCGGGGATCTGGGAACGGCCGTTCAGCAACTCAAACGGGAATCGGGCAATGGACTGTTCGTGGGGGGCGTGAAGCTCCCGCAGGCGTTGATGGAGCTGGGGTTGATCGATGAGTACGAATTCATAGTACATCCCAGGCTAGCGGGCCATGGGCCAACGTTGTTCACGGGACTATCGAAGTATGTCAACTTGAAGCTCGTGAGCCGGCTGGAGTTCGGCTCGGGGGCGGTGGCGATGCGCTATGAGCCGCGAAGGTAGCAGAAAGGCTGGGTGGCGACGAAGCTGGTGGCCGCCTAACATGCGCGTGCAGTGGACTCGTTGCGTTGACGCTCGCCGCCTTCGTTCGTCACTTATGCGCTGTGTTAGGCGCAATGTGCAGTTAGAAAGGGTTGATAAATAGTATGAACTGGGAAAGCTACTATAATAAATATACAACCATTCAAGATAATAAATCTTTCAATACTTTTATAAGAGAAGTACAAGATGAAATAGCTAATTCTAAAGATATAGATTTAGATTGGCCAATAAATGCATTAAGCGATGAAAAGAAAAAGAGGTTTGTTGCTTATTGTTTTGCAAATCAAATTAAATTACCACAAGAACTCTTTTTTCCTATGATAAAAGCAGCTATCTATGAACCCTGCCCAAGTAGTAATAGAAGCTTTGTTGAACCTTGCATTAAAACATTTGGTCATAGGGTAGTAAATCTAGCTTTATTGGAAGTTTTAGAAAATGGCACTGATTTTGAAAAGGTTGGTGCAGTAAATGCATTATATTGGGCACAAGTTCAACTTACATTCAATTTCGCAGTTACTGATTATAAGGTTGAAAATGCTACTGCTGAATCGCAAAAAGAATACTCGGCTTTGTCAGATATTAGGTTAAAGAAGCAATGCTTATATTTAAAGGAATTTATCAATAATCCTAACATTGAAGTTCGTAGAAGTATAATTGCTAGTCTCCCTTTAGATAAGGATTCATATCCTGATGCATTAAAAGAGTTAGTAGATGAGGCGATCAAAATAGCTAGAAATCATAGCGACGAATATATGAGACATAGAATGGAAGTGCAATTAGGCAATGTTAATATCTTAGAGCCACTTCCAGATAGAAACAAATAATGAGAAATAAAGTGCGCCTAACAACACATTGCATCTGACTCGGTTATCGTAGATCGTGACACGTTCCATGTTTTCACTTCCTAATTCCTTGGCCATTTCAATCCATTCCTTAATAACAGTCTGCACATTGATCACGGCTTCCACAACTTCCACAGCTTCCACAACTCCCACAGTTTCTTCATAAGTTGCGCCATCTGCCATGCAACCTGGCAATTCTGGTACTTCGACAATAAAAGCGTATCTTCATCAGACCAATAGGTGATGTAGTCATACTTAACTCAGTGCTGGATGACACATCCGATGCCTTCTGTAAAGTTGCAAGGAATAAGCAACCTCAAGCATATTTTGCTTGAATTTCGCCTCTACCATTGATATAATATCTCTAGCATTAAGTATAGTTTAAGCAGTATAAGGAAGAAACAAGAAAATAAGATCAAGAGCCGCTACTCAAGCCTGATGAACTTCGTAGCGGCCCTTGCGCTCATTAACCCCTCACAGTGGAGGTGTCAGTATGAACGGCCTAATCGTAGCCCACCTGGCTGCTAGATATCAATCTGCCCGATTTGAGCTAGAAGCTCTGCAGTCTAGTCAGCTTGCTTCTACTAACCAATATCAAAATGTTGATCGCTTGCAGACTCTCCTGCGCACTCAAGGTCTGGTTGAAGATCTCAAGGTAGAGATCACAGAGCTGCTCG
>JBFLVQ010001046.1:0-2673 GCA_040758525.1 Acidobacteriota bacterium | reverse complement strand
AAGCTAAGAAAAGAGATCTGCTTAATCTTTTTAGTCTTTTATATCATCCAAATAAGTGCTCTTCCCCTAATATCGATCAAGTTATCCTTTCAGAATCTACAGCAGCAACTACAAAGAAATACCATACCTGCTTTGGAGGCACAATGAGAAGAAAGGGGACAACCTGCCTACTAGCAATACTACTTTTATCCTGTATTACCATAGTTTGTGCCGCTGATTACAGCGTAAATTTAGAAGATAAAGCGATCAAAAAAATACCCCCAGTCTACCCACCATTAGCTAAGATTAGGCGTATTCAAGGCAAAGTAAGTGTAGGTGTGCAGGTTGATAGTGATGGCAAGGTTACCGAAGTAGAGTTTCTTGAAGGTAATGTACTTTTCAAGCTTGCCTCATTAGAAGCGGCTAAACAATGGGGATTTCAAAAATCCTCTAATGGAATGACAGGCCACATTGTCTTTAGATTCTATTTGAGTGAATAGCATGGCAATCATATGAGATGGAAAGATTTTACACTTAAGCAGAGAATGTTCGGTGGAATTGCTATTGTTGGCGCGCTTTTGATCGTCATAGGCTTTATTACTTCCTATGGCATGCAACAGGCACAGAGTGCTTATCAACAAGCGGTTAATACCGAGTATAAACAGGCGATCAAGATACTAGAAATTCGTTTAGCAGCAGCTAACCAACAGGCTTTTCTTACCAAATCGATCCTATTGGGAACCAAAGCCGAGGCTAAGCAGTATCAGGAAATAACCGCTGAAATGGATAGCAAGTTGGAGGAGTTTAATGCACTAGCTAAAACAAAGGAGGTGACGACACAAAAGTTAGCCGAGAATATAGAGCGGTTTCGTCAGCTCTCAAATCAAGCTAATTCAGCAATCGATAAAGGTGAAGCAGAGTTAGCAGTTAAAATCCTCCTTGACGACCTTACTGCAGTAAATCAAGAACAGGCCCAAATGCTTAAGCAGCTTTCCCTCGCAGCGGTTAATAATGCTGAAACCAATATCAAACAAGCACAGTTAACATCAGGAGACACCATTAGTCTAGTATATCTACTGCTTATCTGTGCTCTAGTAGCTGCTATTACTGTGGGCATAATAATAGTCTACAGTATTACCAATCCACTCAAGAAGACTATCTCATTAACCCAAGCTGTCGCTGATGGCGACCTCAGCCTAGTATTAGAAAGTAATGAAGAAAAAACCGAAGTAGGCGATCTGTTACGCGCTTTTCATAATCTAGTTGATGGATTGAAGAGATTGACACTCTCTATAGAACATATTTCCGAAGGGGATCTAGGTGTAGTAATTAAACCGCGTAGTAACAATGACACATTGGCGCTAGCATTAGCAGATATGGTGCGTTCACTCTGTTCGATTGTCTTAAATGTACGTGGCAGTTCTGAGCGAATCAAAAATATCTCACTGAAATTGGCCAATTCCAGCCAGCAACTAGAACGTGATAGCGACAACATGGTGGTAATTGTACAAACAATGGCTTCTGCTCTGGAAGAGCTTTTTGTAAACATCAAATCTATTGCCAGCAACATGGATTCACAAGCCAGTAGTATTGCAGAGACCACTGCGACAATGCAGCAGATGTCAACACGTATGCAGCAGATCTCTAATGGCACATTGGAACTGACTGGTATGGTAGATAGTGCTCGTGAAGTAGTACAGGATGGTCAACAATCGGTCAAGCAGACTGCCAATGGTATGAAAGAGATTAATACATCACTCACCATGACAGCAGAAACGATTAAAGATTTAGGCGCACGTGCTGCTGCGATCGGACATATTCTGGAAGTAATCAATCACATCTCCGATCAAACAAACTTACTAGCATTAAACGCCGCCATAGAAGCAGCACGTGCGGGTTCATATGGACTTGGATTTGGTGTGGTTGCAGAAGAGGTACGCAAACTGTCGGAGCGAACCGCAAAATCAGCAGAAGAGATAGCGCAATTAATTAGTGGTGTACAGAAAGGGGTAGGATTAGCAACTACCCATATGACACGCTCTACAGAACTCGTTGAGGAAGGATTAAATCAATCTGCTAAGGCTGTCGGAGCCCTAGGACAGATTGATACTGTAGTTGGCCGAGTAGCGTTTACAACTAAAGAGATTGCTGATGTGATAGTTGAACAGTCCGTGGCAACTTCTCAAGTATTACAATCAATGCAACACCTGAACCTGATCACACAAGAGATACAGGCTGCCAGCCAAGAACAGGCCGCATCAACCAATGAACTCGTCCAATCAACAGGAAATATGCGTACCGCCGCTGAACGTAACGCCGAGTTGTCCGAACAGTTGTCTTCAACAGGACGCCTGGTACTGGTGGAATCACAACATCAAGAGACCGCCGTGAGTGCTTTTCGATTGTCAGATGATGTATTAAATGGGGTGAGCAAAGATCTGTTATATAGCGCTGAATATCCTAGTTTATCTGAAAACAGTGCTAAGGTATGAAATGGGACAAGGAGCAGGGTATGATCTTACGAGGAGTCTCTACAACTATCAGCTTGTTATCGCTAACGTTGCTATTCTCACTAACAACATATGCACAACTGGGCAGCACCAGTATTGTCGGCAATATAACAGATGAGTCAGGCAATGGTATCGCTGGCGCACGCGTGATAATCAGCAACAAGGCAACTGATCAGACACGTGA
>JBFLVQ010001045.1:0-2674 GCA_040758525.1 Acidobacteriota bacterium | reverse complement strand
CAAGAGGATATTATTAAGGATATTAAGAAGCATACTTTCTACTTGAAGCCGGGGGAAAAGAAGCGTATCAAGTCGGCGCTGGCTCGCAAACGTAATCGAAAAAAGATCCGGCGCGAATACGATTAAGGGGTGGAACCAAGCTTGTCCGCCGAGCAAGTCATACTAAGGAGTAGCCAGATGATCGAGTATCGGGACAAGGTAATAAAGTGCGTGGAATGTAACCAAGAATTTACTTTTACTGCAGGCGAACAACTGTTTTTTGCTGATAAAGGTTTAAGGAATGAACCTAAACGTTGCAAAACTTGCAAGGCCAAAAAGAACGAGCGCTTCAGCGCCATGTTAGGTGAGCGACCGGTCGTGCCACAACGCTCTCGTGCCGAAGTAGCAGTAACATGTGCGCAATGTGGGGTAAATACTACAGTACCATTTTTGCCTACACAGAATCGCCCGGTCTATTGCCGTGAGTGCTTCGTAAAGATGCGCGCAACGCAAGGTGTGCAAGCATCCGTAACGATTGGGTAAGTATTTCACGTCGCATTAGTACTAGATCTATATTTTGCTACCGCTAAAGTCGAACCAGGTTGTGGTCGCTTTGGCGGAATTTTTTTTCTTGATGCAAATCTTGAAAACTATTTTTATCAGTAGTTTATCCTTATATGTGATCAATTTATCTAGCGGTTATGATCAAATTGATAGGGGATATTCTGCTACTAATAAAAGTACCACTATGGCAATTTCGCCACTAATGAGGGGGCTGGTTCTACACTGGCAAGCTGCTTATGGTTATTGGTTTCGACTTTAAATTTTGCCACTGATGCTTGCAACAAGTTAGCATGGTAGGTAAGTTGTTGTGTGGAGGCAGCCATCTCCGTTGCGCTAGAAGCATTTTGCTGTACCAGGTCACGCATACTCTCAATAGAGCGAACAATCTGCTCGACACCTTGAGAGAGTTCTTCAGCAGCAGCATTTATCTCATGAGTAGTCTCATTAACTTTGAGAGTACTCTGGAATAGATCGGCGCTATTTTGGGCCTGGTCAGTAGTAGCCTGCTCAATCTTTTGAGAGAATGAGTTCACTTCACTGACAGTACGCTCAATACGACCGAGCGCGCCACCTACTTCCATAATACGTATAATCCCTTGTTCAACAATATCGGTACTCTTCTCCATATTTACAATGGCAGTCTGTACCTCGCGTTGTATCCCAGAGACAAGGGCTATAATCTCATTGGTGCCACGTGCAGAAGATTCTGCCAATTTGCGTACCTCTTCTGCTACCACTGCAAAGCCTAAACCATGTTCACCAGCGCGTGCCGCCTCTATGGCAGCATTTAAAGCCAGTAGATTAGTCTTATCAGCAATCGATTCAATGACATTAACAATATTACCAATATTCTCAGCACGCTCGCCAAGATTCTGTATAATCTCAGCGGAGCGTGAAATTACTTTCTTGATCTCACCCATACCAACAGAGGCATTATCCATTGCCCCTTTACCGACTGAGACTGCGGAGGTAGCGCGTTCGGCTCTCTGTACCAATTCGCGCGAGGCTGCTGCTACCTGTTGGATCGAGTTGGTTACTTGCTCAATAAGCAAGGAGGTTTTACTGACTAATTCAGATTGGGCGCCCATGCTCTTACCCACATGCTGAATATTGATACTCATCTCGTGTATCGTCGAGGCAACCTGTTCGACTGCCGTAGCCGCCAATTCATTACTATGTGCAGTTTGACTCGATGCCGCCGCCATCTCATCACTTGTAGAGGCGACCATTTCAGAAGATAGCTGTACCTGTTTAATTAACACACTCAAGCCAGAGGTCATTTTTGCAAAGGCTAGACCAATCTCATTTAACTTCTCGATCATTAGGTTAAAGGATCGTTCCATATCACCGATCTCATTGCTGGCAGTAACCATAATAGGAGTAGCATTGATATTGAAATGATGGGTAAGGTCACCACCAGCAATGGCGCGGGTCTGTTCAACTAGATTGGGTAGATCGGAAGTAGCGATCTGACGTAGTGAGTTCTGTACATTACGGATCGGTAGAATATCAATGGCATTGCCAATTAGTAGAATAATTGATAAACCTACCAAAGCCATCACACCCATCATTATATAGGTGATAGTTTGTGCCCGACTAGAGAGTGCATTGGCTTTCTCAAGAGCTTCTTTTCTCTTATCAATGGTAAATATTTCCAATTGTCTAACTATATCTTCTTGTTGGCTACGTATGGGCAGATACTTCTCTGTGTATGCTTTCTTAGCCGCGGCGTTATCTACCAGGGCCAAGTTCAAAAGCTCGTTCTTGACTGGCTCTAGCGAGGTGTTGATATTGGTAACTTCTTGAATCTTGTCAAATATATTACTATCAGCAACCAGTCTTTCTTTGACCGGCTCAAGCTGTTTTTTCACCTCTTCAAGATTTTTTGAGTAAGTATTATCGGCTTCCAGTCTACGTTGCTTTTCGTTAAGGTCATTAGGATTGATGATGATGCCTCTTAGCGCATCACTTGTCACCATTATATTCAAGTGTAGATCGGTGGCTTTCTTCTCAACAACATCATAAATTTTAATGATCTGTTGAAGCTGTTCGATACTCTCTGATAGGTTAAATAAGATAAAAGCAGGGATAATTAGACCAAATCCCAACATGGCGACAAAAGCCAGTCTTA
>JBFLVQ010001044.1:0-2678 GCA_040758525.1 Acidobacteriota bacterium | reverse complement strand
TTTTCGACATAGAAGTATCAGCAAACCCATTGGCGGTAATCAGCTCAATTGCCGCATCGCAGATTGCTTGATATTTATTGTCAGCTTTGTATCTCATAATTTCTAAAATAAACGAACATTCATTTATTGTCAAATAAATAATTTTTGATCTGAGAAAATAGACTTAACAGTCCTTTTACCAGGATCATTTTAAGTACTCTTGTCTACGTCCACTCTCTGGCCAAACTTCAAATATTACCGCAATCATGTCTATGGTCTCCTTACAAGATCAAGAATCTAATCATTACTTGTCAGCTAGATTGGTAAAAAGGGGAATACGAGTGTTTACAGATGGGCGATAAACTAGCGACTTGGTCAGTTGTTTAAGATCGATACCAGATATGATCAAATGCTTAACACCGGCTTCGGCAATAGTTGTTGCTAGTACTTCGCCTGGACAGGTGTGTGCCCCTATACCGAATGTAAGGGTTTGTCGATCTCTTCTGAAAATATCAAACTGCTCAGGGTTTGGATTGACCAAGGGATCCCTATTAGCAGCGGCTAGCACGACCAAAACAGTGTCGCCTTGCTGCATCTCTTGTCCAGCAACTATTCCGCTTCTTGCAAGAAAGCGACGTGTGTTCTGTACTGGTGGATCATATCGTAAGACCTCTAGTATGACCTGGTGAAGCAGACTGAGGTCGGCTATTAACTGTTCGTAGATATCATTATGGAAGGCGAGTGTTACCAGTGTATTGCCAATCAAGCCTGCAGTTGCCTCATATGCTTGAGAAAGGAATCCGATCCCATTTGCAATAATACCGTCTATAACCTCATATCCGGCGCGTTGTGCCTGCCAAGCAAGTGTAGCCAAAAGACCATCATTAGGCCGTTGAACAATCAACAAGGAGTGAAAGAGTTCAAGTAGATGGCTTGCTGCTACTTTGCCTTGCTCGATCTGTTCTGGACTGCTGGTAGGTGCTAGGCAAAGTACAAAATCGTATACCCATAGTGCAACCTGATCTAGTTGATCTTGAGGAACACCTAACAAGCTTGCTATAACATAGACAGATAGCTGAAAGGCAAAATCTGATAGACGGCGGGAACCGCTCTTCAGCCCCATCTCATTTAACAGAGACTGTGCCCATTTGTCACTCTGCTCAACAACCTCAGTACTATCAATCGAGGTTAGGGTTGCCAATACAGCAGGCTTAAAATGGCAATGGCTTTGACCATCATTCATACGAATAAGATGCTGAAAAATGCTGGCGGCTGGCGAGCCAAGCAAGGCTTGGGGAACTGGTTCTGCCAATGGACGCACTCGACAGAGATCGCTGCTTAAAACTGCCTTAACTGCATAAGCACTTGAGGCAATCCATAGTTTTAGTATTTCATCATAATAGATCGGCTTGCTAGCAACTAGATCTGCATAATATCGATAAGGGTCAGCATGCGTTACTGCTGCGATTGAATTTAACATAAATATCCTTAATCTCTCTTCAAGTATTTCTGTCACGAACCGGTAGAATAGAACCTCAACACATCCGATATTATTAGCGAGTAAGAGGGTCTTGTCTAGCAATAACAATTCGTTTATCATCAAACTATGATTGAAGAACCTAATATAAGCCGTTTAGCACGCACGATTGGTGATACAACTCGTATTCGTATGCTTACGCTGTTAATGCAAGGACGAGCCTTAACAGCCAAAGAGCTTGCCTATGGCAGTGGTGTAGAGCCTGCCACTGCCACGGCGCATCTGCAGCGACTTGAAGGCGATGGGTTTGTCAATTCAACTACACAGGGTAGACATAAATACTTCTCTCTGGCATCAGCAGATGTTGCACGATTGATCGAATCATTGATGGTAGTAGCTCCACAAACAGAGTCGAACAGTACAAAGAAGAAGATAGCGGATCCTGTTCGTCTTGCCCGTTTCTGTTACGACCATCTTGCTGGTAAGTTGGGTACACATCTTAGGGAAGAATTGCTCTCTCGTAATCTGCTTATTCAAGCAGACAAGGCATTTTTCATAACTACAGATGGTGAGCAATGGTTTCAGTCCTTTGGGATCGATCTGTCGGCCTTAAGACGAAGCCGACGACAGTTTGCTTATCAATGTCTTGATTGGAGTGAACGAAAAGATCATGTTGCTGGCGCTTTGGCAGCAGCATTGGCTCAACGAATGATTACATTGGGTTGGATCACAAGAAACAAAAACTCCCGTATTGTATCGATCACAAAGTTAGGCCAAAAAGCATTGGCAGAGCAATTAGGATTCTCTATTAGCAATACTTAATGATGCCAGGTGAAACTAAAGAAGTTATACAAAATAGAAAGCTATCAGTTTTACAGTAATTTCACTTCATCGCCTACTGCTATACGACCAGTCTTTACTACGCTGGCATAAACACCAAGGTTTTGATTGGCATCACGCACTATTGTACGTAGTATAGTAGTATCTCTCGGCAACTCAGTCTGTGCATGAGTTGTCATTCCACAACGAACGGTAGGAATTTCACATTTCAATTGTAGCTCGCCTATACTTAATAAACGACCACACCAATCAACTTCAACAAATCCATCAGTATCAGCTATTGTCTCTATAAGAAAATTAGGACGAAACCGCTTAACATCCCATAGGGCGGCGCTATTATACTGTTTCATCTTAGCCAAAGATGAAGTTGTCATTAAATGTA
>JBFLVQ010001043.1:0-2686 GCA_040758525.1 Acidobacteriota bacterium | reverse complement strand
CTTACATGATCAAGGGGGATAAGCTGCTGGCCATTAAGAATTATGAAAAATCATTAGAATTAAATCCAAACAACCAGAACGCTAAAGATCAGCTTGAAAAATTGAAAAAATAGTAATTGGCTGCTATTTCTATTGAGCAGTCACTTGAAAATTATAGCTCTTCCTAAAAGGAAGGGTTAGCGGCGGCACTATCGTTTATTCGGGAAGGCGATGTCCTGGTAGTGTGGAAGCTCAACCAGCTAGGCTGGTCGCTTCAACATCTGCTAGAGACCGTTACGGGGCTACAGGCGCGCGGGATTGGGTTTCGTAGTCTTCAGGAAAATATCGATACCACAACAGCAGGCGGCAAGCTGATCTTTCACGTCTTCGGGGCGCTGGCCGAATTTGAGCGGGGGATCATCCGCGAGCGCACTAATGCATGGCTACAAGCTGCGCGGGCGCGAGGGAAAAAAGGCGGTCGCCGGTCGGTGATGGATGCCAAAAAGATAGCAATGGCGCGGGCGCTAATGGCCGACAAATCAAACTCCATTCCCGACATCTGCGCCACGCTCAAAGTCTCAAAGTCGACGCTCTAAAAGTATGTTAAGTTATCGCAGAACTGAAAGGTGAGCGACAGAATGCTTAAACGTGACGAACTATCAACCCTTACTTTAGAAGCAAAACAAAAGCTAATAACAAATGCTGTTGAGAAAGCAATTTCTAAACTATTGAAGCGGGATCTTGATTTGCTCGCTATAGGAGCGCATGAACAAGCTATTTGTCATCGTCTTGCAGTCTATCTTGAAGAGCATACCGATTTGAATGTCGATTGTGAATATAATCGGAAAGATGTAGATCCGAAAAAATTAGCGAATGAAGAATTATTTAGGCCAGATATTCTTATTCACAAACGACTAGACGTAAAATTTAACCTATTCGCGTTAGAAGCAAAGTCAAGCTCGAATACTACATTGCCGAGAGGTAAGACCGACAGAGAAAAGATTTTAGAATTGGTTGGGAAAGGAGCTTTTAATTACTGTCTAGGCGCATTGTTCCATATACATAATAAGAAAACAGACATATTGCCATCAGGAATCCTTCGTATCAAACTAACTTGGTTTGACTGTAGTGGAAAAGTTCTAGATGGTGCTCCTATAGAGAAGTCATTGGATGAAGATTTGCTAAAACATGTCCACAAAAGAAAGCGAGTCTAAATGATTTCAAGACAACCCTTATGGCTCAAATCGCCCAACAAAAGGATACTCTCCTTGGATCTTTTGTCAATGACTGATGGTAGTACGGACAAATCACATGTATAGCTTATATTCTAATAGTTTTGATCTCATATAAGGCTAACGTTTTAACGCACCCGACCGCAACATAAGCAAAACCGAGAGTTAGCCCATTTATTGATAATTACATCGCCGCTGGCACTGGATTTGCCATCACCTTTTATATGAACCTGGTCTCTAAATACTGTGCAAAAGGAATACAACATAATGCCAATGGATTTACCGGAAAGTTACGAATTTACGCAGCAGCAGTTCCACAGAGTAAATTGCATCTACGAAGTAATGGAACGGCATGTCTATCCGATTATCGAACGCGAGATAGACGCACAAGAGAGCTTACAAGAATGGGATCGTGAACCAACCTTCTTGGGCTTGTTTCTTAGAGCACTAACCTGGGTGAAAAGCATTGATAAACTGGATGAACCAACAGATCTGCAACCCATACTAACATCTGTTCGGGCACTATTGGAAACCAGTGTCGATTTAAATTTATTGCGCGCCGAACCGGGTACTACCCTGTGCTGGAAAATGTATTGGTGGGAAGAATCGGCAAAATTGAAGGCCGCAACCTGCTTAAGAGATTACTACAAACGCGCTCTACCTAGAGATGGAAAAAACTTTCCGGCGGACATCCCGTCGGTTAGCGCCGATGCAATGCAATTCATTGATAATAACGAGGCGCATTTACTGAATCAACGACGAACATTATGGCCCAGTCATGTTTCTAACAGTGGCGCTCCTAAGCATCCTGAGCGTTGGACTGGCAGCGGGGAGCTTCTTACTGATGTGAGAGCCGCCGATAGAGCAGGAGGGAGTTTAATTAAAACAATTGTTGGAATGCCACTGGAAGAGTTTTACGAGTCGGAGTATCGCCGGTTATCATGGAATGTTCACGGCTCAGGTCTGACAATTGTACGGCGTCTCACACCATCAGGCGTTCATCTAATGTGTGGGTTTGGTTATCTCTGTTGCGCGCGTCTAGCCCTTTTATGCACTAAATTGGTCGTTGATGAGTTTGGCGTGGCAAATGAGATATCTATTATCCAAAAGGTTATTGATGGTATTGCTGCCGATCAGGCTGATGAGAATAACAATTCAAACAGCGCTGCCAATAGCTAGCAATCAGGACAGTATGTCAGTAGGAAGAAGAAAATTTCTCTTTCCTACTGATAGGGCTGAACACTTATTATCTGATGTAAAATAATGTTATGGGTAAGAGCAGAAAAGAAAGAGTTAATAAACAACACTTTGTTCCTCAATCGTATCTCAGGCTATTCACTGATAGCACAGGGCAAGTTTTTGTTTTCGATAAGCTTAAAGAAGAAGGTTCAAGAATTTATAGAACTTCACCAAATAATATTGCCAGTGAAGTCTTTTTCTATGATGAGCCTGAGAATAAGCTACTAGCTGATAAG
>JBFLVQ010001042.1:0-2687 GCA_040758525.1 Acidobacteriota bacterium | reverse complement strand
CAAAAAAATAATATATCTTAGATTAATTGTAAATACCAAGATAATAATGAGAAAGTTTCAAATATTCTCCTCAATCGGTAACACAGTCCAAGAGAATGCTTGAGATTGGTTAAATCTCGGATTTTTCATTAGTTTTCTTGTTTATCTACAACTGTCGCAAGCCGTGAGAATCGCCAAAACCGCCCACCAGCTTGCTGGGTAGTCGCCGTCCCCACAGTTGTACTAGCGCCAGTGCCAAGACTACGGTGAGCGTATCAACCCAATAACTTTGGGAACGAACTGGTTTGATCATCGCTGTTGTAGTCATGCATTTTGCCTCCTATATCAAACGTATTCCATATACGTCTCTATTATGCCTAACAATAAATTGAAGATGATTAGATAATCATACTGTTATTGCTCATTGCGTAGCATTGCTTGACTGTTAGCGGCACTATTATAATAGAGAGTAGATAAGGCAACAGTAAATTAAGATCGAATGGAAGAGAGGGTAAATATGAAGCCTACTAAATCTAAAACCTGGTTTACAAAATTTGCAAAGTGGACAGCAAAAAAAGCAGGACAACCACAAACTTTTATTATTGCAGTATCGATTATCATTATTTGGGGAATCACTGGCCCCCTCTTTAAGTTCAGTGATACATGGCAATTGGTTATAAATACTGGAACAACTATTATTACTTTTCTTATGGTCTTTCTAATTCAAAACACTCAAAATAGGGACTCTGAGGCCATTCAAGTAAAATTAGATGAACTAATTCGAGTTATCGTAGGGGCACATAATGCTTTACTAGATTTAGAAGAGTTGGAAGAAGAAGAACTTGATCAGATAAGAGCTAACTATCAAAAACTGGCTAGACAAGCGAGAGAGAATTTAAAACAAGGAATAACAGATACAAATGTGCCATCCGTATAAACGGATCGTTGCTGATTTAACCGATTGTCGTATATAAGAGGCTTCTGTTAAAGTTATAGCCTAATGAACAAAGATTATAATCCAACAAAAAATAGAGTGGAGCAATGTCGTTGCAGAGGTGAGATCAGTAACTGCCTATATTGCCAAGGCACAGGCATAATAGATCCAAACCAGTATGAGAAAGCCGACACTACACTATTAGTGACTAGTGTGATCCATTGCCCTTCCTGTGGTTGTCAGAACCGGCTAGCAGATGAAAACATTAGTAAATATCAACAGGTGTCCTGCTATGCCTGCCAACAGCCACTTTTTGACAATACTCGTAGTCCATTCGATAAACCGCCTTTTAATCGAAAATCTTCCGCTTGACGGCGAGAAATAGCAAAATTATTAGCGAAACTACTTTCCAAACAAAACAAAAATGCCCTGGCTGCCGTATCTCTGTTGAGAGATCCAGTGAGTATAATGACTATTCTTAAACTGCTCCTTTGTTATATGGAATAAATCATATGATATGAGGAGATTTTTTAATATAGATCATGTTATCGCTTATGCGACAACATATCTGTTGAACTCTAGCCATTGGACGGACGAGAGGGTTTGAAATGGCATTTCTACTCCTATTTATCTTGTATGCGATCACTCTTTCAGCCGGGCTAGCACGTGCAGGGTATCGATCGCGTGTTGTTCCTTCAAAAGATGTATCTCGCAACCATCCCAAACGAATCTTGATCGTAGGAGCAACGGGTGGGACAGGTCGTCATCTTGTCACACAAGCGTTAGAGCGCGGCTACAAAGTGACAGCCCTAGTACGAGATCCATCAAAACTTCATGTCAATCATCCAGAGCTAAAAATCGTTCAAGGAGATGTGCTCGACAGTGTTTCTGTTGAGAAAGCCATACACGGCCAGGACGCAGTAGTTTCTGCCCTTGGCCATAAGCGGTTCTTCTATCCAACTCGCATTCTATCCGAAGGGACTCGAAACATTGTACGAGCTATGGAGAATCACGGTGTCTCGCGATTTGTCTGTGAAAGTTCTCTTGGCATCGGAGACAGTGCTGGTCGTATGGGGCTTTACTACACCCTCTTTACCATACCAGTAATTTTGCCCTTCTACTTCTGGGATAAGACGCGGCAAGAACGTATTATCGCGGAGAGTAATATAGACTGGGTAATCGTTCGCCCTGGAGTACTGACCAACTCTGACAAGCGCGGTCGGTTTCGTTATGGTCATCACATCGGTAGCTTCCTTTGGACGGTACGTATTTCTCGTGCTGATGTGGCAGATTTTATGCTTAACCAATTGACATCTGATACTAGCCTTCGAACCGCATTGAGCGTGGCCTGGTAGTATAGATGGTGTTAGCATTGCTCAACAATCTACTGTGTAGGTAGTGCTTTCCTGTAGATCTTATTGGGCACCACGTGGTTTTGCCCAACAGGATTTACAAGTTTATCAGTTTACTACCGGAGTAATGCTACTTAAGATTAACGAGTTTGATCTTATACCCGCCACTTGGGTTGACATGCAATACCAAGGCTTTCCACCAACCACCATCAGCATCTCCTGGCACTTTATCGGCATTGTCCAACCATTCATCCTTGGTATTGTAGTAGATCTGACCACTGCGTTCCCATAGCCAAAATTTTATGTCGTAACTTGGTGGTGGGCCAGATTCTGTAAACCCTACCGTCAGCTTGCGACCATTATTATAATCTCCTTTATTTTCAGCCCAAGGAACAAAAAGGTAAGGGGTAGCATCAACATCA
>JBFLVQ010001041.1:0-2687 GCA_040758525.1 Acidobacteriota bacterium | reverse complement strand
ATCTATTGCGGTAATCCAATAGATTTCGTCTGGGTTAGGACAGAGTTGCTTTGCCAACTCTGGTTAGTTCTCTAACATTGTTATGCGGCTTAGCGCCGCGCCCCTCAAATGCCCACGCTAGTCCATATTGCACACCATCGGCGCTAAGGCGAACACCGCGAGCATTGGGAAATAGAATTTTGCTATCACCCTTGATCGGCTCTTTCATCCAAGCTTTTAAGACTGCAACGGTCTGCTTCGTCAGAGGTACACACCGTTCTTTGCGGCCTTTACCAACAATACGAATATGAGCACCAGGGGCTAAAATCAGATCTCCTCGTTGTAACCTAGTCATTTCCGACAAGCGCAAGCCCGTTTGTACAACAACTAAGATGAAAGCATGATCACGGCGGCCAGCCCAAGTTTTTTGATCTGGTGCGGCCAGCAGTGCTTCCACTTCCGTCTTGGTCAGATAGTTAACAATGGTTTTGGTATAGCGTTTACCAGGCATGGCTAATACGCGTTGGATCTGAGCAAAATGGGCTGGTGATTCATAGGCTACGTACTGAAAAAAAGAGCGAATCGCGGCCAACCGAAGATTTCGGCTGCGAACAGTGATGTTTCGGTTTTTCTCCATATCATCAAGGAAAGCAGCAATTAATGGTGCATCAATATCTGTTAGTTCCAAGCGATATGGTGGTTTTCTTAAACGCTTTTGGGTGAACTGAAGCAATAACCGGAAAGTGTCACGATAAGCGACGATTGTATGTGGGCTGGCCTGCCTTTGCTTCATTAGACGTTGAGTAAAAAAGCTTTCCAAAAGAAAAGCAAAACTAGGAGTTGATTTCATCACTGCTTCACCTCCCATCTTTGCTCTAACAACTTCACTGCTTCTCCCATTAATCCGGGACATAAGGTGAGATACCAATAGGTATCTCTTACATGAACATGTCCCAAGAAGGTGGATAGAACTGGCAATCGGCTCTCAACATTTTCACCATTTCTATACCATTGCAACATAGTTTCTGTCGCAAATCGATGACGAAAATCATGAATACGTGGTCCAGTGCTTGCACCTGGTTTGCGAAAGCCAATCTGTCGTGACAATAAAAGGAAGGCTTTTCCGACATCTCTATAATCTAGTCGCGTACCTTGTTCCGAACTGAAAAAATAGGGAGCAGGCCGTCCATTAAGGAATTGATCGCGCAGCGCTTTATAATCAGAGAGAACCTGTTTTGTTGAAGCGTGTATAGGAATCAAGCGAGATTTGCCTAATTTAGACCCGCGTACTGTTATAATCCCATTGGCTAAGTCAATATCCTCAGTCTTAAGTCCAATGGCTTCGCTAATACGTAACCCTGTGACTGCCAACAATCCAAACAAACAATAATAAGACCATCGTTTTAGGCCATTTGGACGATGGAGATGGAGGGCTGCTTCCAGTAGTTGTTTAATCCCATGGTCTGTGTATAGATAAGGCCGAAATCTCTTTGGCTTATATGGAAGCAATGCATATGGTGGAATCTCCGTCCGTGAATCGGTGGCACTACGATATCGAGCAAATCCCCGCACAAAACCAAGTCGTTCAGCCCACCTCACTACTTGAACTGAGACTGGAAGTTGTGCCCATTCTAAAGCCAAAGAAATAGTGATGTAACTTGCTCCTTTCTTTTCCAGAAATAAAATGAAGTCAAATAATTCTCTGCCAGCTTTATGCATTTTGAAGCCTAATGCGCGACGCATAGCAAGATAGTTTGTAACTGCTTCTCGCAATGTATTCATAACGCACCTCCTGGCCAGGGTAAGGCAAGTTTGCGTAATGAAACTAGATCAACTTTGGCGTAGATTGTAGTTACTTCAATACTACGATGACGCAACAAATCTCCGATTTCTGGTAATGAAGCACCTTGACGAAGCATCTGGGTAGCTAGAGTATGGCGGAATATATGTGCTCCTTTATGTGGGGAATCAATTCCAGCCCGATTGAGGGCATATTCTACTACTGAGCTTACGGAAGTTTGATTCTTAAACCCTCTTATTGGTGCTCGACCACGAATAAATAAGGCTCTGCTGGTAGTTTGTGGCCGCCCATTTTGCAAATAAGCAACTATTGCTTCACCAACATCCTTTGGCAATGGCAATTGAGCCAAATGGTTGCCCTTGCCATGCACGGTAATGATACCAGCTTGCCAATCAATATCATTAAGTGAGAGAGAAGAAACTTCGCCAGCACGTAAACCCAACCGAGCAAGCAGCAGGAGAATCGCGTAATCTCTGTGCCCAATGGCCGTTTGCTGATCGCAACTATCTAAAACCATTTTAACTTAATCTGGTGATAATACATTTGGAATGGATACCTTTGACCAATTAGCCACTGTAGGAATAGAAGCCGCCAGATCAATATTGATGTAGCCATGATATCGCGCATATTTAAAGAAAGAGCGCAACGCAGTCACCAAGCTTTTAGCACTTTCTGCATTCACACATCTCGATCGTGATTGAACAAAGGCAAAAATTTCTTTCGCGGTGAGGTTAGATAAATTCACTTCTCTGTCAACAAAGCGATCAATAAAAAACCGGTGGACGAGCCTTCGGTACAAACTTATTGATCCAAAAGCGAGCCCTCGTTCCTGTTGTAAGTAAAGAGTAAACTCATCTATCAATAGATCAACTGGGGTTTTCAAGATTGACTGCGATTTTTCAACAAT
>JBFLVQ010001040.1:0-2693 GCA_040758525.1 Acidobacteriota bacterium | reverse complement strand
GGCTCAGCAATTATCGTTTCCATAATCCCATTACCTCTTTCGCTACTGGTACTAATTTAAATTTGGCGGTAGCTAAAAGACGGCCCAAGCTATTTTTCTGGAAGATAAAGAGCCAATGGTGAGGTCGAACTTTATTGGTCCAAACCTGTTTCCAAGGCATATCAGGGCCAAGAAGATCGAATTCCTGCAGGCCATGTGCTAGACAGTCTCTAATAACATCTTCAAAGAGGAGCTGTCCTGGACTGCAGTCGCTGAAGGATTCGGCATAACCAATCTTTGGTAGATAGTATCTGTTACGATAGATTAATCCATAATGGAAGGCAATTGGTTGATTAGCGAGATTGAGGAAATAGAGTGAAAGATAACCTTTAGTAGCGGCCCATTGCGCTAGATCATTATAGAAACCTAGTGTACTGTGATCCTGTGCGATTGCACTGCCTAACGCACCTTTCCAGCCACTCTGTTCAATTGTATATGCTGCTTGCAACCATTTCATCAATTCATCACCACCAGTTATCCGTGCTAGCTTGAACTCACCTTTTTCCAGAAGATGCTTACGTCGCCGCCGCAGATTAGCCTGGAACTTGGCGCTAAGATGGCTGCAGAAACCCTTATAATCGGTAGATAGTGGGATGTAAGGACTACGCAGAGACTCCCAAACACCAACTGGATAATTAGCTTCTTGTGCTGCCTGCAAAATATGCCAGGCATTACCACCTTCAGGCACATCTTGAATTCTTAGCAGATCCCAGCTCTTATCTGCCGCCAAATGTGCAAAGATCGCACGGCCACTCGCTTCACCATCTTCAGCAATCAGATCACAGCGGCATGAGTGTGGATTGGCAGTAGAGACCAACTGTTGTACTGACAGTCCGTACATCCTCTCCTGTTGCTGCATTAGTGGAAGAGCAGCAATCAGTCGGCCCTGATCGTTGCGGCCAGTGATAATGCGTAGTTGTGCACGAGGAGCAAAGTTATCGATCCAGATACGGATAAATTCATGACGATAGAAAGGTTGATCTTGAGTTGCTGCTACTAGTACATCCCAATCTTTTTCCAATTCCTGAAATTGTGAACGCTCACTAATCTCTAGAATCTTTATCTTTGAAGAGAGCCTAAGCCTAGCTGCTTGCATCTTTCAATTCTCCCAGCTAGTTCATTGGCAAGGTCTGTGCCAAGGCAGAAAAAACTCTCCTGGGGAGATCAAACCCTCTGATATGACAACTTTCTATCTAGCTGCGATAGTATTGTAATAGGTTATTTAAGCGCTCAATTGCCTAGAAGTGGTAGTTAATTGCCAGGTAGGTCTACTAATTAGTAATAGCTTATTGTGGCGTATGTATCAATTCCTGACTGAGCCATTTAACGTTTTTTGATTCTCAGTTTCCAAGAATACCAAGCAGATAAGCCCATAATGAAAATGATCAGATAGCTATACCACAAAGGGAACACTCTGTATGACTCATGATTGCCAACTACCAGAGTATGAATATGAAGGGTTGTAGAGCTTAATAGATAGAGTGTGATCAAAATATAGGGGATAATGGCTAAACGTGTAGTGAAATAGACTTGCCTAGAGAAGATTAGATATCCTATGCCACCGTAACCAGCTCCTAAAGTAATCAATATATCAAATGCAAAAGGAACATCATTTACATTAAAATTGGCAGAAAAGATGCGCGTCAAATGTAAACAGATACCAGCACAATAAGTTATCGCAGCTATCTTGCCAAAAGTATCACGAAAAATAGGTATCTTAAACCTCATAGCTTATCTCAGCATAGTATGTTGGATTATCGATAGAGCAATTCAACAGATTGACAATATGATTATATTCCGCTTGGTGCAAGTACCACCACACTAACACAGATAGCACGACTCTCACCAGTGTTTTCATAGGAATGCGACTGATCGCCGGGAAAAGCAAGGACATCACCTTTTTGAACACGAAAAGTCTGTCCACCAGTACGGACAGTTACTTCTCCTTGAAGGCAGGTGAGGTATTCTTTTGTTCCATTGATATGGGGAACTCCGCCTAACTTCCCACCTAGTTCAAATTCCATGCGATCGATGTGCATACCAGGAATAGGATCGGGCAAGAGTTTAAAGATTTGTACAGTTTTTTGTCCTCGTTGAGAAACTGAGACCTCTTTGTTCTTTACTAGCTTGTAGCGCCCTCTAGGCACACTGAGCATCTCTTCAATGGAGACTTGTAGAGCCGCTGAGATTTTTGTCAAGTTCTGCAGCGAAGGATTACCCTGACCAGACTCAAGATAAGTTACTGTAGAGCGGGGAAGTCCAGCAATCTTGGCTAACCCTGCTTGGGTAAGATTCCTCTTCTTGCGCAGTAGAATCACATTCTGTGCGAGATTTTTTGAGATATCTTCAAATAGATTGCCCATTGGCCAATATATTAGCAAATATGATGATATTTTGTCAAAGCGAGTTATATTGTCTTTACTAAGATAAAGGGGCTTTTCTCAAGTAGAGAGGCTCTCAATGATTTACAGGAGTTTAATTATGAATTGGATCAAAGATACTAGATGGTTGATTACGGGAGGCACCTCAGGATTAGGGGTTGCTCTAACTCAAATCGTAGTAGCAGCGGGAGGGCGAGTGGCAGTTGTTGCTCGAAGCGAAGAAGCTCTTTCCAAATTGGCACAGGCTCTACCTATTATTCCTATTTTAGCGGA
>JBFLVQ010001039.1:0-2699 GCA_040758525.1 Acidobacteriota bacterium | reverse complement strand
AATCTAAAACCTGTCACAGCCGCACGTGCAGGTAACCTAATACTTTTCCGTGATCGAGATGTCTTTCGCAAGCCGCTCGATTTTACTGGTCAGACAACCGCCA
Source organism: Acidobacteriota bacterium (assembly GCA_040758525.1). GTDB lineage: Bacteria > Acidobacteriota > Blastocatellia > Chloracidobacteriales > JADJPF01 > JBFLVQ01. The sequence goes on along the minus strand of JBFLVQ010001039.1, from coordinate 2,596 downwards.
GTTTTCCTTTCACCTTAAAAGGGCTAAAACAGTTTCCTATGGCATCCATTTGGGTTAGTAGTATTCGTGATGACAGTGGAATTCTCAATATTGCCCCTGCTGTTGCCGGTATAGTGGGGCGGGTTGATACAGGAGCTATACCACAGATCGTCAAATCAAGCTCGGCAATCTTTCAGAATGATGATACTGTTGGCGTCAACATTGATGGAACTGATAGTGATGCTGATACATTAGCAATAACCCTGTCATTCTTAGACAAGAGTGGACGTGTTGTCTTTGCTCTGGGTATTGTAGGCGAGAATGGGTTTCAGAATTTTGTTCCCTTCCAGTTGGAGTTGTTACGCACTCCTGTGCGTGGCAAATCCAGTTTCAATATTAATTTTGCTATTAATGGTATTAGTCAGGTAATAAAGCCTGGTACACTGGGTGCGGTAGCTGCTAGTCTGGTAGACGGCAAAGGCAATCGCAGTGAGGAAAAGGTAATTCCATTTAGTGTAGCAACGGGTTTGTAATAAGTCATAGTGCTAACTAAGTGGGATAGCGGTTATGGAAAGGCAAGATCCAAATTTCGTACACTTGATGGCTGCCGAAGGACGCTGCCCGCTTGACACCCCTGTGTCAGAGGCTGAAATGGAGAATTTCGATAAGTTCTATCGCAGTCTCTTGGGTAAAAAACTTGAGGATAAGCTCTCCTTGGTAAAAGGGCTGACATTGGTGCGGCGTGGTGATCTAAGACCCTATGTACAATATGCCGCGCTTTTCCAGCCTCGTTATGAAGCAGTTATTCCACCTAAGCAGCGTGATCTACTACTTAGCTTTCCTTCTGTCAATAAAGAGGTCTATCATCTGATCTTCTCCTGTGTACAGAGCTATGGTGGTGTCGGTGAGACAGCCGTGCTGCTTACCAAAGATCAAGTTAATGATCATCTCGATCGTACCGAGATGTTTCGTATTGATCTAGACAGTCTACTGGGTGAATTGCCAGCAATCTTACCAAGCAACAAGGAGATGCTAGCAGAATTTTTTGAGGAGATACGCAATCGACCCTCTGAGCGAACTTTCCGGTTTAATATTGTGACAATTGCCGATCACGCTTTTTTAAGTGTGGTACCGGGGACGGAACGTAGTAGTACCGTGACCGTGGGGCAGATCCGCACCTATCTGGAGCAACAGTTTGGTGAACGTTTCGAGGAGAACCTAATCGAGTTCTTTGTAGTTGGAGGCGGATATATACGCTCGGAAAATAACAATATTATTGTCGGTGGTCGCAATATGATGTTTGATCCGCTCTTTGCCGAAATCCAGAAACCCATCTCAGAGATGTATTCATCACGCTTTGTGGAATACAAATTCCAGCTTGCTCACCAGATCTTGATGGCGGAGCTCCCTGAGTATACAGTAAATATCAATCGCGGTATGACCGGACGGCTAAGCCTTAAATAGATAGGAAACGCGCGCAATTGACGACGGAGCAGATAGCCGAGGTTCGAGTTGATCTAAGGGGACGCCTCTCCCATTGGTGTGAGACACTGGCAACAGTGTTACTGTTTGGCTTTGCCCTTGCTGCGCCACACTCAATTGCCGGCTCACAAGGCGGTTTTCTTGCTGCTGCGGTCTTCTGGCTGGCAGGTCGTATACTAGATGGACGATTAGGATTACGTCGTACTGCACTGGATTGGCCACTGCTTGGTCTGTTTATTTGGGCTACACTTTCGGCTTGTTTCTCCTATGAACCTTATGTCAGCCTTAGAGGGTTACGAGGACTTGCCTTCTTCTCGACCTTCTATTTAATCACAACACGCGCTTGCGAAGGATTATTGGCACGTCGATTGGCAATTGTGCTAATACTCTCTTGTCTGGTCAATGTTACCTATACAATCTATCAAAAAGCAGTAGGTCAAGGTCTACATATCGACCGTATGACAGAACAGAACCGTCTTAGCTATATTGGTATACAACCTGGAGATGTACTAATAAGTGCGGATGGGCGTCCTTTAACCTCATTAACAATGCTTTCTCAACTAGTCGATGCAGGACCGCCCAATAGTATGATTAAGCTTGCTATACGACGTGGTGAAATACCTCTTCTCGTTGAACTACCACGCCGTCGTATACAAAAGATAAAGAACTTAACGGGTGCGGATCGTTTTGGAGTGGAGGTTTCACGAGCGAGAGATTTTCGCGCTCAGGGTTTCTACAATCATTATGCGACCTATGCTGAAGTCTTGCAGTTGATCGCCTCATTAGCGGTAGGTCTGCTCTTAACCTCGCCAAAACGAATACCATTGTTGGCGGCGTTGACACTAGCAGCCGCAGCCTTAATTAGCGCGCTTATCTTTACAGCTACCCGTGCGCCATTGTTGGGGCTGGCGCTTTCTGTTGTATTGATGGCATTAACAAGGAAGGGAATACGACGTACGGCGGTTATTGCCTTAATCTTGATTGCATTGCCAGTAGGTGTCTACTTGATTGCAAAGTGGCGAGGGATAGGTCTGATAGATACTCAAGAGGGAAGTACCGCTTGGCGGTTGCAGGTGTGGCAAGAAGGTATCAAACTTAGCCTTAAACATCCTATCTTTGGTATAGGCAAAGGCAG
>JBFLVQ010001038.1:0-2700 GCA_040758525.1 Acidobacteriota bacterium | reverse complement strand
GCGAGATCAAGATTCGCTGGTTGATCGACGAATCTTAAAGGAGATTGAGGTACTCTATGTTGAGTTAACTTATTTCCATTATCAACTGAAGCTGTCCCCATCACATCCGCTTCTGTTTCCAAATTCTAATCATCATTAATTACTAAATTATTGCCCTGATGTATTGGCTGATGTATTGGCTTTACACGCCCTTGCTTCTGCTGCACTACATGCCAGGCTTCGTGTGGTAGATGCTCTTCTTGACCAGGCCCAATATGAATGTCATTACCCTGAGTATAGGCCAATGCCTGTACTTGTGCTGGCTGGGAAGAATTGTAATGGACTCTGACATCATCCATTGATAAACCAGAAAGGTTCTCAGCTCCTGCTTTAAGGTCTTCAGGCAGACCAGTAGATGTACCAGGCTGGCACTCCATTTTTTGTACAGTGCTTTGCATAGGCTGAGATGCTGAGGTTTCTAAGGATGTGCTATAACTTGGCTGAGCATCTTGACTCTGCATTATTTCTGCTAGCAGCCTACCAACTGCTTGATTACCAATCGTACGCTGGAGCTGCAGCACATCACGGTAGGTAAGCGAGCTAGCAAGGATCTTTGCTCGCTGTATGATAGCGCTAGGATGTGTCTGATGGGATAGAGTTGAAAGTCTGTGAGCCTTTGCCTGTGATGAGAGTTGGTTTAGTGCGGCTTGGTCATTGATAATGGCATGCTTATTCCCAGACATCTTATCTACTCCTTGATGGTTTATTTTTCATATTTCTAGTTTATGGTTTTAGGCTTATTGGATGAATAGAGAGAACTACACGATTTGATGTGTGGTAATACTCATTTACTAGGATCGCTGACCAAGGAGGGGTTTGGAATCAGGATGTATGGAAACTGATTAATGACTAAGTGGTTGATTCGGATTGGTTGCGGCAAACCCCGCTGTTTTTCAGGAACAACTACCGTTACTTCTGGTCTGTATTCCGCTTGTTAGTGTCGCAATTTGCGACACTTTAATAAACCTGATCTGGTTTTTAGGTTTTCAAGTCTACCAGACTTCTTTTCTACAGGCTTACCTTCTTTTATTTCATCTGGTTCTTAGGTTTTAATTAAAGCTAGGCAGCCAGTTTTAAGGTATTCACGCTATTTTGCAATTAGGTTATTAGGTACTTAGGTAATTAGGCTTGATTATTTTTAGGTTTTCATGTAATTTGGATTACATGAATTAATTCTTTATGGAAAATAGGTGTTCAGGCTCACAGGAATATTAGCTTTTTGTTTTTTATGTAAACTAAGAAACAGGTTTACGGGTTATTTAGAATTAAGGTATTAAGGTACATAGGTTTTTAAGTTATAAGGATTTCCTTTTATTCAGTTAGCAGGTATTCAGGTTTTTAGGTTTACCGAATAATTGGTAGACAGGCTTTCAGGCATTCCTGACTCCAGAAAGGTTTTGATGTTATGATCATATCCGTTGTGAACTTCAAAGGGGGAGTGGGTAAAACAACAACAGCGTTACATCTATGTGAATATATGGCAAGACAGGATAAGACCGTCTTGTTGGTTGATAGTGATTTGAATCGGTCATCTTTGGCCGTTTCTAAACAAGGTAAACTAAAGTTTCGAGTTATTGATGAGAAAAGTGCCATGAAGTATGCAAAAGAGTTTGACTACATGGTAGTTGATACCGCTGGTGGTAGGCATATGGAGGATTTACAAGCACTCGCTGAAGGATGCGACCTATTAATTGTTCCTGTTGCTCCAGATCCATTGGCATTGGCTGGAACGCTCCAATTAGTTATTACTCTCCAAAGTTTGAAAGTAAACCATTATATGCTTGTACTGACAATGTGTCCGCCAGCAACGATGCCTGACACTAAAGAAGCACATCAAACGTTAAACGAGCTAAATCTACCTCTTTCAAGTGCTCAAATTCCAAAGACAATCGCGGTAGCCCGTGCAGTTTATCAAGGTGTAACACTTGCAGATCTGAAAACTGAGCAGGCGCAGAGAGCATGGGCACAATATGAAATTCTTGGAAAAGAGGCATGGAATTATGGTAAAAAGTAATCTTCGTGATTTCTTGCGTGCAGCAAATGAGGCTGTAGAACCAGATACTGTACCGACAGAAGTACCACAGCTTGAAACATCCGGAACAGTTGTTAATCCACCTGTAGCAAGTGAGTCATCGCACAAAACTTCAGATGAAAAGCTGAGTCGAGCTAAAAAAGGTAGTCCAGATTACGTTCAGCTTTGTGCCTATGTTCGTAAATCTACAATGAAGCGGCTAAAAACTTTTGTTATTTCTCAAGATGACCTCGATATATCGACGGCAGTTGAGAAAATAATAAATGAATACTTGAGTCAAAAAGAAAATAAATAGTTAGCTCGAACAGCTAATAGAGCAATTTGAGGATATCCATTGAAACTAACCTTCCTAGGAGGCGCTGACGAAATTGGCGCTTCATCAACATTATTAGAAATTGCTGGCGCTCGCATCCTTATCGATTGCGGCTTGCGACATCATGATCGCGCTGGCGAGAGATTGCCTGCACTAGCTGCTATTACAGGCAAGCTAGACGCCATCATTCTTACTCATGCTCATCTAGATCACTCTGGCGCTCTACCTGTGGTTGCTCAGTCTTTTCCTGATACTCCTATCTACCTTACTGCTCCTACTCTTGGGATTGTCTCAGTGCTATTACTGGATGCTCATA
>JBFLVQ010001037.1:0-2713 GCA_040758525.1 Acidobacteriota bacterium | reverse complement strand
ACTGAGAACAAATTGATTATTCCCATACTTGTCAGCAAAATCTTTCACTTCTTTGATAATCCTATATTGATTCTCATTACTGACTTCATCTAACCCATCCAATAATAGCAGACCCTTTCCTTGTCCTAAGATATGTTCAATGAATAATCTAGTCTCTGGGAAATGGCAGATCTCAAACTGCTCAATAATAAAAGTCATTAATGATCTATTACTATCAGACCAGTCCTTTAAGTTGATAAATATTGGTATATGTCTCTTATTAAGTTTATCATCAGCCGCTTGCAACGCGATCCATCTAAGAAAAGTAGTTTTACCAGCACCAGGCTTACCTAATACAATAAACTTATTGAGCTTGTTTACTACATCGATTCCCGCTACTGTCTCACGTATTACACCAAATCCTCGCTTGTCTCGATCAAAATACTGCTCTAGCTCATCTAGCGATACTCTCTGTTGTGATGTGATCTTTTCAAGAATATTGGCATGAGTATAGATACTTCTTAATGCCACTGGCTCGCGCATACCCAGAATACGGATCGCGCCATAACGCCTCTCAAGCTGATCGGTATAGGCTTGTCCAGCTTTGCTAAGAAAGTCCGGTTCTACACTATTCTTCTGCACCCATTCAGTAAGATTTGTGAATTCTTGGAAACATTCCTTGAAAAGCTGCGAGATGACTGCGTCACCATCTGTCATAGATGAATAGCTATCAGTCTTTTCTTTATTATGATTAGGCATTACTTGCTGTGGGATTTCACTAGTATTAACAGTCTGGTTGATGATTACTGTACCATGAGCAAGATTAACTATACTGTCAGTATGAGATTGGCCAGCTAGATGGGTTGCTATACAGGACTGAGTTTGAATACTGGCTGCTGGCATAATAGCAGCGTTTGATATTCCGTTTCCGTTCGTTAGTACTAGCTCTAAAGCTGTTTGTACATCCTCCAGCCCACAACCGCCGGTGCCTTCTGCCCATTGTAACAAGGCAAAAGATCGATCCGCCGACGCAGCTCTAGCTGTGGGAATTAACCCCATAGGTGGATCAAGCAGAAAGATCACCTGATCTAGCTGTGGCGGTGGTAATCCATTTAGTGTTTGTATCAGCCTTAATCGCTCATCTGACATCATCACAATAGACTATATTTTTAAATATTTTTGCTCTTTAACATGATAACGCGAATTATCTAAATTGATATTGTGGATTATACTATCGTAATATCGCTATATACCAGTAATGGTAATGACAATAAGAGCTATATCGACCATATTGCAATCATTCATTATGGGTAGAGTTTGGTCTATTATTGCGGAGGTTCATGATAGTAAAAATTATTATCAAGATAATTGTTGCTTAAACCGGTAGGAGGGTAGAATATTTAATATGGTGGGTATTTTCGCAAAATCTTAGGGGCAATTCTATGCAATCGAATCATAAACCATCTGTAAAAGGCCAATACTTAAAGATATTTTTGAAATTCATGGAGACTCAATTGGATAAGACCCAGCAAGAGATGGTATTGGAAAAATTAGAACCGGAATATAGAGAGAAACTCACCAGGAAGACGTTTTTAGCAACAGATCTATTCCCCGTTGAAATAGTTAATCGAATCTCCAGAGAGCTAGCACTAATAAAAGGGGAGACACTAGAACAGCTCTCATATCGAGCCGGACGGTTTATTCTAGAAGATGGATTAAGTGGTGTCTATAAAGCATTCGGCTATGTACTGGATCCAATGAGACTGCTCTCCAAAGCGCCGATCATGTGGACCACGATAAATGACACAGGCAGGATGGAGGTAGAAGAGTTAGCGGCAAACAGAGTAAAATTGAACCTATTCGATTGTCCAGTCGATATTTCACAATGTTGGCGATCAACTGGATGGGCAACGAGAATGCTTGAGATTGCTGAGGCAAAGAATATTCAGATAATACATACAAAATGTTATTCAAGGGGAGATAATTGTTGTGAATGGAAGATAGAATGGGAACTATAATTGATTGCCTTTAGACGGATTCGTATTAGCTATTAGGGTTTCTGCCAGTTGGCTAACTATTATAGTTGTGGTAGATTCTAATTATTCTAATCTGTATCATCTAGTTACTCCTAAAGCCAGGAGATACCTGTTATCCCTGGCTTTTTGTAATAAGCAAGCTTATTTTCTCTACACGTCCTTTTCAATAGATCATAGATCGCAATACTAAAATATCGTGTAACTTGATCTAGCGCTATCCTAAATGGATTGGCCGGCCAAGTAGAGGTAGAATAGTATTAATACAAAGTTGGACGCTAATAATATTAGGGTAAAGGTGAAATAATATATGATTACATTACCGACTTGGATGCGAAACGCATTATTCGCTACGGCGGCGATGAATATCTTTGCTGCCATTGGCTTTTTTCCCTCTGTTCATACTGTCAGAGCAGTAGTAGGAATGCCTGAAGGTGAGCATCCATTCTATCTTGCAACCGTCAGTCTATTTGTTCTACTGTTTGGACTAGGTTACTTATGGACTGCGATAGCGAGTCGTGCCGATCGGTTCTTTATCACGCTCGCAACCGCTGGTAAGCTATCCTTTTTCATGCTAGTCGTATGGTTTTGGATTACCAGCTCACTACCACTACGTGCCGTTCTTGCAGGGAGCGGCGATCTTATTTTTGGATTGCTATTTTTGAAGTGGCTCTATAGTACTCAGCCGGTGGTTGCTGCAG
>JBFLVQ010001036.1:0-2718 GCA_040758525.1 Acidobacteriota bacterium | reverse complement strand
ATATTTAGAGAAGAGGCTATTAATTATCTATTTTCAATATCCGATTGTATAGTTTATGTGTTTTCAGCATTTACTAATGATGTAGGTTTTCACGAAGAGTGGTTCAAATTTCATGTCCAGATTGCAAAGACACTAAATAAACTGTGTACCGATATCCCATGGATTTTTGTTTTGCATAAAGTGGATGCAGGAACAATAATCCCACCTGCTTTAAGTCTTCCACCAGGAATAGAACACCAAATCATTAAAACGAGTGTAGTGCCTCCATCAATAGGAATTGATACCCTATGGAAGCGAATTCTTGAGGTAACTTTGGACAAACAATATTGATAGTAAGTTAACAAAAGTAAGTAGTGAATACAGGGATTTTGAGAATGCTGAGAGAACCTAGCCAATATTTCAGCCTTAGAAGGGCGTCCAGGTTTACGCTTAGGTGTATCCTCAATAGGCTTATTAGGCCGCCCTTGTCTACGCAATGCTCCTGTACTAACAGCCAGTTGTAATGCCTTCTCAACATCAGCACGATAGAACATCTTAAGCTTATGATCATCCTGAGATGACAACATTCTAGTTAAGCCATGATCCTTAACCCTCTTCTGTCACTTTGAGAAGAAGCTACAAGATATTGGTATTATTCTCTTGAAATTTGCCTATAATTTGGCCTTGTAGATCATTGTTAACACTTTGCTCTTCTCTGCCGTCTTATAGCTTAAAGACGAAAAACTTAAGGAATTAATTTCAGGTTCATTTGATTACTGAATAGCTAAACTCCTTAATCAAGAAGGCCGGTAATTTAATGGAAGCCAGATTTATACTAACAGGGATAGCAATGATATTATCCATTGCCAGCCTTTCTCTTTTCACTACACACACCCACGCTCAGCAACAAAGAGATATCGCATTCCGCAACGTGGATGTATTTGATGGTTACCGCATGATCCGCCAGACAACGGTTCTGGTGCGTAATAGTATGGTTCGCGCCATCGGCACGGATCTATTGATACCCTCATCTACCCAAATCATCGATGGTAAAGGCAAGACTCTTCTGCCTGGCCTCTTCGATGCACACACTCATCTTGGTGAGCCACCATCTCAGCAATTTCTTGAGGATGCTTTGGACTTTGGTGTGACAACCGAAATAGAAATGTTCGGAGGCTATGGGAGTCTAGCGCTCAAAAAGAGAATGAGTACTGACAGCCAAGTAGGTGTCGCCGATTTCCGTACAACTGGTATCGGAGTCACCGTTCCTCGAGGTCATGCTACTCAATTCGGCATCTCTTTCCCGACACTTTCTCCTAGTGATGATGTGCAGGCTTTTATTGATGCTAGGATTACAGAAGGTGCGGACTATATTAAGGTTATCTACGAACATCTGCTGCCCACATTAACCAGGCAGCAGCTTGAGGATGTCGTTGCTGCAGCCCATCGTCGTAACAAGCTTGTTGTTGCTCACATCAGGACACAGAGCGAGGCCCGCGAGGCTATTGCCGCTGGTGTAGATGGACTAGTCCATATCTCGTCCAATTCACTACCTGAGCCTAGCTTTGCCGAGTTCGCCGCGCAACATAATATATTCGTAATTCCCACTTTGTCTGTGATTGAATCGACTACTGCCGGTTCTGCCAAATCTTGGTGGCAGGATCTACCGAATCTAGCTCGATATATTACACCTTCTATGCGACGTACACTTGAGATTAAGATTCCTGCCGGATTTGCTGCCGATCAAAAACTCAGTTATGCCCAGGCTACCGTCCGCCAGTTACCAGTTACGTGATGCACATGTGCTTATCCTGGCGGGCACGGACGCACCAAATCCAGGCACTGCTCACGGGCTAAGCCTACATCGCGAATTGGAACTACTTGTCCAATCTGGTCTCACACCGCTTGAGGCACTCGCCTCCGCTACTTCCGCCCCAGCCCAGGCTTTCTGCTTCCATGACCGTGGCCACATTGCTGAGGGTGTTCGTGCTGATCTAGTTCTAGTCAATGGTGATCCCAGTGTCAATATCAACGCGACACGTGATATTGTTGGAGTCTGGAAACTAGGTGTTCCAAATCCACGTCATCATGCTGGCCAATGACTGTGTGACGAGTTGCCGCGTTATTGACAGAAATGTGCAAAAGAGTGTGGTGCGATCCGTTCCATTTCTCAAAAAAATGAGGAATGGGGTAAAATCAAAGGTTTTAGATAACTTAACTTCTGTAAAGGTGAAAACCCTCTCGCTTAAGTGCAAAGGTGAAGCATACTTTCCATGGTGGTGACTGACCATCAATGTAGTTTGAACAAACTGCGAGATCACTTCCAAGGCTTTAGTAAAAGAATCAGCCTGAGCAGTAATAGCAGGGAATTGTGTAAAGAAAGATTCAGCTCTCACGATGAAAGCGTTCATTGCTCTATCCATAGAATCTTGCTGACGAGACACCTTCAACAAACTATCTTGCAACGCACCAATCTGATTAGTGAGGGCCTGCATACTGGGGTGCTCATCCGCTAATACTTTGATAATCTTTGGTAACAGAACGATCAAATTTGATGGTGAGCAACTCTCTAAAAGAGCAAACGTGATCGGTGATGCCAGCAGCCATAGCCGGAGACCGCTGCAGCCATTTGTGAGCAATGATCCCCTGAGGAGTTCGCTGCTGCTTTGGCAAGGGTTGTCTCAAACTCATATGAGGACGAGCAAAGTTATAAAAGACTTGAAAGAAGAGGACTCTCTT
>JBFLVQ010001035.1:0-2721 GCA_040758525.1 Acidobacteriota bacterium | reverse complement strand
TTGGTATTGCTATTGGTAGAAGCAGCCATTGTTAAGGCAAACACTAGGCACACAAACAGACTTACTGACAAAGCGATATTCTTTCTCATGCTTGAACTCCTTTAGTTTTCCAGAATTGATTGTTAGTTATTGCCCTTCAGGCAATTACAAAGAAGAGACGCAATCTAGGATCCATGCCAGCATATGGCCCCATGGCAAAAAGATCAAAAAAATATCGCGGATAATACTACCGTAACATTTGGTATCAGTTAAGGGCCAACCATTAACCGTTGGATATCGTGTCAAGTATGGGAAATGCGCGTGGAATAAGTGGGACAAAAGGAAAGCTTGTATTTATAAGGTTAGGCGAATAAAATCCGCAATATTACTTGTGTGAAGGGTTTTAGGAAACTAATTCCTAGAAGATGCGTGAATAGTAATATAGCTGGGTTTTACTACTCTTCTTGTATAAATCAGCATTATCTGCAAATGGAGGACAACCATCATGAAGACAGCTATTCTATTCCTCACTCTATGCATATTGCTGGTGGTCGGCTCGACTAAGGTGTCGGCTGGTATTGACGCTTCTAAGAACAAGCAACTTCCCAAAGACAAAGTAGCGCTCTATCAACAACTAGATGACGACTTTGAAGAACTGCTTAAGACCGAGCGCAATCAGGAACCATTGCGCGAAGCTGCTCGGCTTTTGGCTGAGACTAATCAAAACAGCCATTGGATGAATTTTTATGATGCGACTGCTCTGATACGCAGGCATCGCTCTAAAGCTGCCATTCCCCTACTGATGAAGTACATGATCGAACATTCCCCTTTTAGCACCGCCCATTCTGCCATTTCCAATTATATCGATACACTCAGAATTCTCACAGGAGAAAGGTTAACGTTAACCGATTTACCTGAAAAGGGAGTCAACCGTCAGCAATCTATTGAAGCAGCAGTCATCAAGATGTATGTGGAATGGTGGCAGCCAAACAAGAAACATCTTACTACTGATCTTGGCAAGATGGCCGAGGATCGAGTCAAATTCGTTGTCAGTGAGTTGTTGCGCCACTCAGACCGAGAGTTTGAGAGATATCATTACGCTCTGGATTCTGATCGTCTTGTATCCACACAAGCATTGCATGACCGTCTGGCTGCATCTTTTCGGAAAAGAAGTGGACGCCAAGGATGGTGGAAAGAAGAACTACATGGCCGCATGACGACGATCCTACTTGACCTAGTCGGTTACACCAGCCAACCTCCAAACGATCCAACGGCAGGGTCAACACGCATCGCTTACGCCGCAATCCCTATGCTTGCAGTTCTGCGTCAGGAGGGTCAGGCACAAATACTGGATAAGGTCGCAGAAGACCAGAAGCAAAATAATGCTACGCGACTGACGTGCATTCTGGCCCTGCATTTCGCTAGTGAGGACATGAATATAGAGGCTGTGGTGTCCATTCTCGATACTGACCCTCGTCTTGAGTGTCGGGTGCTGTCATTGTTGACGCTTGGTCTGAGTGACAAAAATGCTGTAGCAGTTCCCAAGTTGGTAGCAGCATTGAAGGATAACAACCAGGAAATTCGCTTGGCAGCTATGCAGGGTTTGGAGGCTTTTGCACCCCAAGTAGCACTGTCAAATCTTTCCAGCATAGTCCGCGATGGAGAGCCTTCGGAGCTAGTCCGGCCCAGCATTAAATTGCTCGGCAGGATCGGCGGCGACGATGCAGCGAGTGTGCTGGCCGAATACCTAGAGAAGACCCTCAAACCTGGTGGGAACAAGAGTTACGCCCTCTACTATGCTCTCAATGCCTTTTCCGAGGCCACCAAAACAAGATGGACCGAGGAGGGTGCTCACGACGACTCCTACTATATAGAAAAGGCCGAAGCAGCCATCAACTGGTGGAAGACGCACAAGAAGTAGACGGGAGGGTTGGGTTAGCGTTCATACTAAGTTAATAAGTATCTAAGTAAAAGAAATCTGGTATTTTGAACCGACATTTGCAAGGATATAACAAAGAGCATTCTCTAGAGCTTTAATAGATTGATAGGCAGAAAATGGTAACCATTCATATTTCAATTTGCGCCATAAGATTTCAATCAGATTTAGTTCTGGAGAGTAATCAGGTAAAAATTTAACATATAGACCTTTCTTCTGCCACTCCTCTATATACTCTTGAAATTCATCACTAGTATGAATGGGAGCATTATCAAGCACAACATCTGTTTTCTTTGTTATAGTCTCACAAACAATGTTAAAGCATTCTATTACCAAGTGACTATTTATTGAACCATCAAAAATGTTTGATACTAACTCATTATCAGTATTCATAAATCCTAAAATATTTAAGCGTTTACTTTTTGCTGCCTCAATCTCTATAGTGACTTTCCCCAAATGCCAAGCATAAGGAATAACTGGATCAAGAGAAATGCCAGCAATATCAAAATATCTCAAATCTATCAATCCATCATCTGCTTGTTCCTGCAAATCCTCTAATTCCCACTTACATTGTGCAAATTCTTCTTCATCTCGTTTTGATTTTAGAGATTTTCTTACTCTCTTCCAAATAGCTCCAGCCTCTTTTACAATTCGCTTTATGATATCGATACTTACTTCTTTACTGATCTTTTCTCACAGCCATTAAGAATGGCTAATGGCGTAATTTGCTAGAAACAAAGGATGAAAATGCACACGAATAAGCTCGCTGAAAGTATAGTGCCTTCTTAACCAATGATAGAGTTGAT
>JBFLVQ010001034.1:0-2723 GCA_040758525.1 Acidobacteriota bacterium | reverse complement strand
ACAAATAATCTCTCGGTTAAACAGATTATTTGAGATCGAATTGCCTTTACGCAACCTATTTGAATTTCCCACGATTGCCGGTTTAGCTGCGATTATTGAACGCACTTTACGTACAGGTGAAGATCGGGAGCAATATCCCGCTCCCAGGATCGTTTCAGTTTCACGGGATAGAGCCTTACCGCTCTCTTTCGCTCAGCAACGGCTATGGTTTCTCGATCAACTTGTGCCCGGAAACCCTTTCTATAATATTGCTGGCGCTGTAAATATAAAAGGTAAACTTGATATTTTAGCGCTTGAATGGAGTATCAATGAGATAATACGTCGCCATGAAATTTTGCGTACAAATTTTACTACCGTTGAGGGACAAGCTATACAGGTTATCGCTGCGCAGAGATATTTACCGCTCCCAATTATTGACCTCAAGCAACTTTCTTTTACGCAAAGAGCAGTTGAAATAGGCTCTTTAATCGATCAGGAATCCCATTATTCTTTTCAACTTGCTCAAGGACCGTTATTACGGAGTTGCTTGCTGAGGTTAGATGAACAAGAACATATTTTGTTATTGGTTACTCACCATATTATTTCCGATGGTTGGTCGATAGGCATCTTTTTACGTGAGCTTACCGCACTTTATCAAGCGTTTTCTGAAGGACGGGTATCTCCTTTACCAGAGCTTACTATCCAATACGCCGATTTTGCTTACTGGCAAAGAGAATGGTTAAAAGGGGAAGTTTTAGAAAGCCAGCTTTCCTATTGGCGACGGCAGCTTGCCGATATATCTTCATTTCAATTGCCAACCGATCGACCTCGTCCACCAGTACAGACTTTTAATGGTGCATATCTGATCTTTACATTACCGACAAATCTCTCAGAAGAGCTTAAATGGTTGAGTCAAAAAAGAGGGGCTACCCTCTTTATGACTCTAATGGCGGCTTTCCAGGTGATGCTTTACCGTTACTCTGATCAACAGGATATTATTGTCGGGACCGATGTTGCCAGCCGCAACAGGATAGAGATAGAAGGATTAATAGGGTTCTTTATTAATCAATTGGCAATACGGATTAGTTTATCTGGCAACCTAAGATTTGTAGAACTATTGGCTCAAGTAAGGAGAGCTGCTTTAGAAGCCTATGCGTTTCAAGATTTGCCATTTGATAGACTGGTAGAAGCAATAAACCCGCCAAGGGATTTAAGTCGTACTCCAGTGTTTCAAATAAAGTTCATTTTTCAAAATGTTCCTATTACCACTCTCCAATTAACAGATTCGGTCTTGAGATCGGTTGAGATTAATGCCCGGACGGCAAGATTTGATTTGACCCTAGTGGCAATGGAAAAAGAACAAGGTTTAGCCTTCTGTATTGAATACAACACCGATCTATTTGATGAAGTAACAATCAAAAGAATGGCTGGTCACTTTCATACACTGCTAGCAAGCATTGTAGCAGGATCAGAGCAACAACTATGGAGTTTGCAGATGTTGAGCGAGGCAGAGCGACATCAGTTATTAGCGGAATGGAACAATACTGCAGTAGATTATCCACAAGACAAGTGTATCCATCAGTTGTTTGAAGAGCAGGTAGAGCGTACTCCTAATGCCATTGCGTTAGTTTATGAACAAGAGCGGTTAACTTATCAACAGTTAAACCGACATGCTAATCAATTGGCTCACTACTTGAGAGCGCTAGGTGTTGGACCTGAAGTGCTGATAGGGATCTGTCTGGATCGCTCCATTGAGATGGTTGTGACAATACTGGGTGTACTGAAGGCTGGTGGTGCTTACCTACCTATTAACCCTGACTATCCAGTAGAACGTACTGCCTTTATGCTGGAGGATAGCCAAGCATCAGTACTGCTGACCACAGCAGAGTTGGCTGATGAGTTGCCTGTTTATTGGGGACAGGTCATCTGCATTGATATGCAATGGCAAGAGATTACACAACAGTGTGATAGCAATGCAAACAACGATGTTGTGGCAGGCAATCTGGCATATGTCATCTACACATCAGGCTCGACAGGTAAGCCCAAAGGTGTAGCCATTGAGCATAGAGGACTGAGCAACCTGGCACAAACACAAAGGGAAGCTTTCGATGTTAAGGTAGGCAGTCGAGTACTACAGTTTGCGCCATTGAGTTTTGATGCTTCAGTTGCAGAGGTCTTCACAGGGTTGATAGCAGGAGCAACACTATGGATAGCCAAGCAAGAGGAGTTGTTGCCAGGAGCAGACTTGATAGAGTTAATGGCAAAGTCTGCCATCACAATGGTGACATTGCCACCATCAGTATTATCAACATTATCAGTAATAGCTAATGCAGAGTTACCAGAGTTAGCAACATTAGTGTCAGCAGGAGAAGCTTGTAGCGCAGAGATAGTGGCACGTTGGGCTAAAGGAAGACGGTTCTTTAATGCCTATGGACCGACAGAAGCAACGGTATGTGCGAGTATAGGAGAGTGTGATAGTAGAGAGCAGCGAGTAACAATAGGACGAGCTATCAGTAATGTACAGGTCTATATATTGGATGAATGGATGCAGGTGCAACCTATTGGAGTAGCAGGTGAGTTGTGTATAAGTGGTAGGGGGGTAGCGAGAGGATATCTTAATAGACCAGAGTTAACAGCAGAGAAGTTTGTACCTAACCCATTCAGTGAAGAAGCAGGAACAAGGTTGTACAGAACAGGAGACCTGGCTCGATATCTTGCTGATGGAGATATCGAGTACTTGGGCA
>JBFLVQ010001033.1:0-2723 GCA_040758525.1 Acidobacteriota bacterium | reverse complement strand
CTCGTCAATAGAGATCTTGGCAGACTTGAGCCTTCGCCTTCTCTATTCTACAGGGCTAAGGTTGCTTTGAATGGCGTATGATCTCATTGGCAAATTTGTCAACGGTGTAAAAACTTGAAGATCGAGTCATTAAGGTAATCTTCCCATGGCTTGCCAGTAATTTTGCCAATGATCTCAGCAAGCACGAAATAGCTGACATTGCAATACCCCCACTTCTCTCCTGGCTGGAAGCGAAGTGGCAAAGGATAGGCAGTCTTAATGATGGCTGCGTCACTCTGAACCTTGAAGGGATCGAAGCCCGGAGCCTCGCGCACGATTCCCGATGTGTGTGTCAGCAAATGGCGCACGGAAATATCTTTCCAGATCTCCGGAGTCTCTTCTAGGTACTTGCTAATCTTGTCATCAAGACCAACCCTGCCTTCCTGGACCAATAGCATAATCCCGCTAGCAATAAACTGTTTGCTGACTGAACCGATTTTGAAGACCGTTTCAGGCTTGGCAGGAACATTCAATTCGACATTCGCTAGCCCGTAGCCTTGCACAACAAGGATCTTGCCATTCTTAACGATAGCCAGAGAGAGTCCTGGAATATGCTGCTGCTTCATCTCAGCTTTAATGTAATTATTTACTTTGTTCACCGTGTCCCGTTGGTAAACTGGTAGAGTTTGAAATCAATTTATGCATAGATAGACAAAGCTGGTAATTAGCGGCGCAGGCGAGAAAATTCAGTAGTTGCCGATCGGATCTACAAGATATAGAATTGGCCACACAAAAAGGCCATGAAAGACGAAGAAAAAATTCCCGCGACAAATAGCAATGAAATAGAAGCGTTGATCAAGCGTTTTGAAGGCGATCAATTGCGCGCAGGCGATAAAAATATGATCGCCAGGTTATTAAGGATGTGGTTGGTCGTGCTAGGTCTGATGGATAAACCGAAAACGACGCTGGACAAAGTCAAGCAGATGCTATTTGGCAAGAGTAGAAATAATCGCTCAAAGTCTGAAAGTGACAGGGATAAAGATTCAACTTCGCAAACAAGCTCACAGACAGATAAATCTACTTCAGACCCATCGCAAGCAAAGCAATCAACAGTATCAAATAATGAAGCGCAGGGAGAAGTAAAACCAAAGCGTCGCGGGCATGGGCGACTGGCAACAACAGATTATCCAGGAGCGCAGCGCGTCTATTGTGAAGATCCAGCATTAAAAGAAGGAGAGCCGTGTTTGCGGCAGGGCTGTTTAGGACACCTCTATGATCCAGCGGAAGCGCATAGATTCATCCGTTTTGAAAGCCGTCCTTTTGTAGATGATACTCTTTATGAGCAAAAAGTAATGAGGTGCAACAATTGCGGGACAAGATTTTCAGCGCCATTGCCGCCCGGTGTAGTACCAGAAAAATATGATGAGACGGCTGATGTGGCGATAGCAATATATCGATATGGAGCTGGCTTGCCGCATTACCGAATGGCAAAGATGCAGCAGATGAAGGGGGTGCCATTGCCGGCTACTACACAGTGGGAGAGATGCGATCAGGTTGCTGATCTAGTCTATCCAGTGGTATCGGAATTAGAACGACAAGCGGCGCAGACAGAGTTGCTGCAAGGTGATGATACTGGTGTCGTGATATTAAGTTTAGTGAAAGAAAATGAAGAATTGCCCAAGGGATCGCGAGTTGGAATGCAAACTACCGGCATTGGCGCTAAGATTGGAGCTGAGCAAATCGCGCTTTATTATAGCGGGCGGCGACACACAGGAGAAAATCTTGCTAAGCTGCTTAAAACGCGCAATGAAGAATTGGATTTACCCAAGGTGGTGGGAGATGCGGCAGCCAAGAACTGGTCGCCTCAGTTCAAATGCATGGTGATAAAATGCCTTCAGCATGCACGGCAGAATTTTGTCGATGTGAAGGAAGCGTTCAAAGATAAATGTGAGAAAGTGCTGACAGATTTAGCTGCTGTATATAAGAATGATGCACAGACTCGCTTAATGAATGAGCAAGATCGACTCGCTTATCATCAACAACATAGTGCTCCAATAATGGCAGAGTTAAAAAAATGGTTGGAAAATTTGCTCGCTACTAATCAAGTTGAAGATAATGATGGAATGGGACAAGCGACAAAGTATTTTCTCAAACATTATCCTGAGTTAACGCAATTTTTGAAAATAGCGGGAGCGCCCCTCGATAATTCACATGCTGAACAGATTCTCAAACGCGCGGTGCTGCATCGCAAAAATAGCCTCTTTTTCAAAACTGAGCACGGCTCTCTGGTGGCAGATACAATACTCAGCCTGATAGAGACGTGTTGGCTCAACAAGGTAAATGCATTTGATTATCTGGTCACGCTCATGCGCAATGCGCGGGCCGTGCGCGCTCGGCCTGACCTGTGGCTACCCTGGAATTATCATCAGCACAAAGTTAAACAAACAGCGTGAATATTTTTTAGACAGTTAATTGTCGCCAGTCTTGAGCAAACTGAGCGGTGTCGGGATTGCCCTGATATAGGAGGATCTGCAATTGTTGTGCGGCTAATCTGGTGAGTGGAAGTGAATTCTTTTTCGGCCACCAGCACAAGCCTCCACGGGAAAACCGGCGCAACACCCACGAGACCAACAAAATACCACAATACCAATTTCAGTTGGTGGCAGAAATGTCACAATAACAGAACCAAGAGATCCGCTATATGGAAGGAGTATAAAAGTTGTTCGGAGTTATAAATCCAAAAC
>JBFLVQ010001032.1:0-2729 GCA_040758525.1 Acidobacteriota bacterium | reverse complement strand
TAGTACAACTAGGTCGGCTAGATGAGGCCACTATTGCCGCACTTGCTGAAGAGATAGCGGCTGAATCACCAGCCACTACCGCTTTCGATAGTCATAGCGATACCGTTTATTTGAGCCAGGCGAGGGACTCTTCGCTGCAATTCATCTCGCCAGAGCTAGAAATTAGCAGCCACACTTTTCCTGTTCCTGATTGGGAGCGCTATGAATTGATAGAATTCATTAGTGAAGGAGGAATGGGGCGAGTCTTCAAAGCCCATGATCCACGCCTCAAACGGCCCGTTGCCTTGAAATTTATTCGTGGCGATCAGCCCCGTCTAATTCAACGTTTCTTCCAAGAAGCACGTGCACAAGGGCGTATACAACACGACTATATCTGCAAGGTCTATGAAGTTGGCGAAGTAAAAGGCCATCCATACATCGCCATGCAATATATCGAAGGTCCATCGCTTAAAGATGCTCGTGACGAGCTTACCATAGAACAGAAGGTTAAGGCAGTAAAGGAGGTAGCCGAAGCACTACATGCTGCACATCGTCTGGGAGTAATTCATCGTGATGTAAAGCCAGCCAACATAATGATCGAACGCAATGAGGAAGGGGACTGGCACCCTTATATAATGGACTTTGGATTAGCAAGGGAGGTAGAAGCAGAAGGGATCACATTAACCGGTATGTTGGTTGGTACACCTGCTTATATGGCGCCTGAACAAGTATTAATGGATGAAAATCTAGATCGGCGTATTGATATCTATAGCTTAGGTGCCACGCTTTATGATCTGTTAGTAGGAAAGCCACCTATTTCGGGCGCTAACGGTATGGAGATTATTGCCAAACTTAATCAATCTGAGCCTACCCCACTACGTAAACTCGACCGTCGTATCCCACTCGATCTTGAAACGATCGTAATGAAATGCTTAGAGCGCGAGCCGCAACTTCGTTACGAGACTGCCAAAGCACTCGCTGAAGATCTAGCACGCTATCTAGATGGCGAACCAATAGAGGCGCGACCTGCTAGCTGGAGCTATCGGTTAAGCAAGAAGACAAAGAAGCATAAGGCAGTGGTGGCAGTACTAGGATTGGCATTCTTGGTTATGCTGATACTGGCAGCAATGGTTCTACAGGCGCGTTGGGCAGCGGCTGAACAGGCCCGGGTAGCACAACAGTTTGGTCAACAATTAGAAAAGATTGAAGGAATAATGCGTCATGCCTATATGCTGCCGTTACATGATACACGACGTGAGAAAGCCTTGATTAAAGTGCGTATGCAAGAGATTGAAGATCAGATGCAACGCATAGGCCGTGTAGGGGCAGGACCTGGTCACTATGCCCTGGGACAAGGTTACTTAGCTTTGCACGAATATGATCTAGCACGCCAGCATCTGGAACAGGCTTGGCGTAGTGGTTATCAGGCCCCCGAGGTGGGTTATGCTCTTGGTCAGGTGATGGGAGTCTTCTATCAGAAAGGTCTTGTAGAGACACAAAGGATTGCTGACAAAGGGCTACGTGAGGCACGCAAACAGGAATTGGAGCGTAACTACCGTACCCCTGCGCTTACCTACTTAAAAGCCAGTGGCAGTGTAAAGACCGAGGCAACTGCTTATGTGGAAGGTCTGATCGCTTTTTATGAGGAGCATTATGACGAAGCTTTACAAAAGGCAGCAATAGCCTTGCAACAGGCTCCCTGGCTCTATGAGGCAAGGAAGTTGATTGGTGATGTCTATATCGTAATGGGTGGAATCAAGGAGATGAAAGGGGATTATCAAAGCGCCATTGCCGATTATACACAGGCAGGCAAAGCCTATCAGGCTGCGATAGAGATGGCTCGTAGTGATGCTACCCTATATAAGGGTGAATGTGGTCGTTGCTTAGAGATGATCGAAGTTGCCGTTAAACAGGGTACCGTCCCCAAAGAGATGGTTGAACAAGGGCTAAGCGCCTGTGACAATGCTCTGCTGGCGGATCCAGAGAATGCTCCTGCCTATAATGACAAATCCTGGATCTACTGGCGCTGGGGAGAATATCAGATAACTTATGGTGAAGATCCCCGACCATTGTTAGAGAAGGCAATCGAGATGGCGCAACAGGCAGTACATTATGATCCTTTGAACAGTGACGCCTACAATAATTTAGGCTATAGTTATGAGACCAGGGGAGAATATGAGATAACGCGAGGACTGGATCCACGTGCCACGTTCTATCATGCTATCGAAAGTTTCCAGCGCTCGATCAAACTCAATCCCAACTTCGCCAACACCTATAATGCCCTGGGTTTTACCTACTGGAAACAAGCCGAATACGAAAAAGATCATGGTATTGATCCACGTGCCACCTTTGAGCGTGCGATCGAGAGTTTTCAACGTTCAATAGCGATCAATATGAATTTTGTTAATCCTTATAACAATATGGGCGGTGTATATAAAGCTCAGGGCGATTATGAGATGGCATTAGGGCTAGATCCAGGTGGGGCATTTACTCGTGCAGTAGAAAGCTCTCGCCGGGCGATTGCTATTAATCCCAATTATGCCAAGGCTTACTATACGGTAGGGAGTGCTTTTCTAAGACAAGGTTGCTACTTGCTTGAACAGGGAATTGATCCAACTACAATACTGACACAGGCTCGTGAAGCTTTAGAGAAGGCAGCACAGCTCAATCCCAGCAGGTTTGATATCTATTTAAGAAAGGGTGAAACAGAACTCTCTGCAGCACGCTGGGCAATCCAACAAGATATTAAT
>JBFLVQ010001031.1:0-2731 GCA_040758525.1 Acidobacteriota bacterium | reverse complement strand
CGACAACGACCTGGGTGTACATTTCTGGAATCGGCAGATCAGCGGGATTGATGCATTGGAGCGTCATTGAATGGATCTCCTGCTATGGGTGTGGGATCTACGAGCACGTAGGACATGCCTGCTAGCTATATTTATACAGTCTGTATAAAACAGGAAACACAGACTGTTTCTTTTTGCATAAGAAGTCCCTGCCCCTTCTTCTATTTCTTTTCATAATATCACTCAAAGCAATCCATTACCATCTTCTTCCCTATCAACCCTACTCGGCTTATACGGGCTGCTTAAACCAGCTTACAGTTCGTCAGCAGGACCGCACCCACCATAACCACTCTTGTTGACCAGATAAGCATACCCATAATAGCCATGCTAGTACTGACATCTTTGCCGCCCACCCATTGCTATATTGTTGGGATGTTGCAGCCCACCATTCTACCATTCAACTTTCTACCATTCCATTTTCCACCATTCCACATTTACTACCACCCTTCTGGCACGGTCAACAATTCATTCAATATTTTCTCTCTAGTGGGTTTGGTGACGTAGCATTCGGTTTGGGTTAGGCATTGGACGAGGATGAGGTTGGCTGCAAGGTAGGATTCGAGGGTGAGGGCGCGGTCGCGGGCGAGGGTGTGGTTGCGGGCGAGGGCGAGGGCGTGTATGAGGGCGAGGTCGCGGGCGAGAGCGCGGGCGAGGTCGAAGGCGAGGGCGCGGGCCTGGGCGCGGTCGAGGTCGCGGGCGAGGACAAAGTATATTTTATAAGCACGTATTGCCACAGATGTACTGCCCGAAGTTGATATAAAACCAATTTCAGATAGTGCCTCTTTAATCGCCTTATCCAACTTTGCATTATTTAGTACTATCGTTAAAAACTCAGCTAATTTTTCGTCAACCATTGAGTCAATTTGCGTTTTCATTAATAACAACAGGTCATCCGCTTTTGGCAACATTCCCGCTGTTAATAAGAAAACCTCTCGCCATTTATCATCGGTTATGTGGCCATCGACAAGTCTTTTCAACACTTGCTCCTTATTATCAATAATATACTTCGCTGTGAAATACTCTTGGAAGGTCAAGTGCGAAAAAGAATAAATGCCACGTGCCCGTTCAACAAAGATGCCGTGCTGTGCTTCAACACTTTTTAGTACTGCTTCACTATCCATTAGCAGATTTTCTTTTTTCACATCTGGCAAGTTTTGAATAAAATCTGAAATGTGGCTTTCCAGTGCGCGCTGTGGGATAAAGTACTGTCCGGCTTCAAAGGTAAGCATAGCTACATGGCTTAACAAGGTTTCCTTCCTTAAGATTGGAAGGTTTTTATAGATCTCTTGTCGAAATATATTTCTTGAAGAATCCCATTTTTTCAATAGAGCATCAATAGCCTCTTTGTACAGTTCAGCTCTATTTTTTGGAAATCTTAATGTTTCATCGAATGCCAAACATAAAAGTGTTAACAACAAGGGAATGGAAGCAAGTTCCTTGATAGGTGGATCTGCCTTAAGTTCGATCCAGCATTGTTCAGCTTTCTTCTGATTAGAACCAAACCAACTATAGATAAAGTTCTCAATTTGGTCATCATCGAAATCGGCCATTTCAACAATGGTGAAATGCTCAAAGGTGTAATTATAGGCGGCTAATCGACAAGTTAAAATAAACTGATTTTCAATATACCTGCTTGAGAACTCTCGTACTTCATTAATCACTCGCTCTTCTTTCTCTTTACTAACTTCGTCTAAGCCATCAAGTAATACCAGACATTTTCCTTGCCCCAACATATGCTCAACAAATGGTTTGCTCTCTGGGAAACAACAAATGTCAAATTGCTCAACAATAAAATCTACTAACGATTTAGTGCTATCAGACCAGCTTTTCAGACTGATAAAGACAGGAATATGCTTAGCTTCAAGTAAACCATTAGCAGCCTGCAAGGTAATATATTTAAGGAAAGTGGTCTTGCCAGCACCAGGTTTACCTAACACGGTAAACTTTGATAGTTTATTAACAGTTTCTATTCCCCCAATTGTTTCCGCCTTATCTCCAAAGCCACGTCGATCTTTATTGAGGCGTTCCTCTAGATCACTAATTGTTACTCGTTGTAATGATGTAATCTTTTTCAGAATGTTGACCCGTGTGTAGATGCCTTTAAGTGGTATCGGTTCGGTCATCCCCCAGATGCGAATCGTGTTGTATAACTTCTCAAGTTGATCAGTGTATGTCTGACCAGCTTTGCTTAAAAAATCCTTCGGGGGATTGTTAGCGTTCACCCATTCAATAGCTTTGGGAAAGCTACCAAAACAGTCTTTGAAAAGCCTTGCGATAATACAATCATTTGGCAATATTTCTATATATTTAGTAATATTGTGCGATTCTCTTATAGCAGGTTCTATTTGGGGATGGGTTTCAGAGGGGCTAACTTTTGGTTGTTGAACTATCACGGTACCAGCCTGATTAACGTTGAGCACACTGCCAACCTGACCACCAGATACATTTGTAGTGTAAGATGATGGTGGTGCAGTGCGGGATCCGAGTAGTATGCCAGTAATCTTACCTTCATCTTTACTATCAACTATCTTTTCTAAGACTTGTTGCACAGCAACTAATCCACACCCACCCGTTCCTTCTGCCCAACTCAACAGTGCGGCTGTTCGATCACCTTGTGATGCCGAGGATGGTGGGATTACTCCTTTAGGTGGCTTAAGGATAAAGATTATCTCATCTAGCTGTTGCTGTGGCA
>JBFLVQ010001030.1:0-2736 GCA_040758525.1 Acidobacteriota bacterium | reverse complement strand
TCATAGGTGATTTGGTGAAACAGACCATCTCTTGATAGATTTCCCTAATTTTATTTACTGATTCGGAAATGAACTATACTGCTGGAATCCGGTTCTAGAACTTAACAGTGCGGCGCCGGCTTACTCGTGTGGGTAATCTGACAAGTGGCACTTTCCGCGACTCTGTGCCTCTTCCAGCGCCGCGCAAATTTTTTATCCTATCATTGAGATCGAAAAAAATAGTCCTGAACCAATGTTATCCAACAAGAAGAACAACTCACCTTTTCATCAATATCAACACAATGCTATTCTTTGGTCAAGTACTTGCTACCATTATTAATCTCTAGAATATTAAATTGAGGCTCAACAAAATGCAGCCAAGAACCATTAAACTAGTTACATTAGGTTTTATAATTGTCTCTTTGATCGGTCTAGCCACCTTTGGCCCAACAGTAACAACTGCGCGTCGGCACAAAAAGAATACTGGTCTGGCTGATCCTCAGGTCCTGCTAAGCAAATTTAATAATTGGAAAGTTACCTTAGCACAACCACTACTAAGAATC
This sequence comes from Acidobacteriota bacterium, assembly GCA_040758525.1. Classification (GTDB taxonomy): domain Bacteria; phylum Acidobacteriota; class Blastocatellia; order Chloracidobacteriales; family JADJPF01; genus JBFLVQ01. The sequence continues at coordinate 2,194 of JBFLVQ010001030.1, read as the reverse complement.
CCCCTTGGCTGGTTCCAAGGTCTCTCTACAGAGTATAGTACTGCGTCTGGGAATGCCATAATCGACTTGCACAATGGCTCAGTTAGTATTGAAATACATGGACTAGCAGATGCAGAATGGGAATTTTGGTTAATCGATAATCAGCCTGGTCCTGGTTATAGCACCATGCCAGATGCTGGTGATGCCATGATAAATATTGGCAGTTTCCATAGCAAAAATGGCTTAGCTAAACTGTCCAAACAGCTACCTTCCTTTACCAATTTTGAAATCGATCGTGCGATCGTTACTAGAGCCGGCCAAAGTCCGATCAATGCCTTTGTCCTTACTGGTGAGCTTAATCTCTTTGAAAGATTAGCACGCAAACAGTCAGTTAGTTCAAAGAGATCTTCTCCTATTACCGAAGCAATAGCTCAAGAACAACTACTAGAACAACTGATTGCTAATGGACGCAGCCTATTTCTTAATACTACCTTTGATGGCAATGGCAGAACCTGTGCCACCTGCCATAGGGAAGAGAACAATTTCACCATTGACGCAAAATTCATCGCCACACTACCAGCCAATGATCCACTCTTTGTTGCAGAAACTAATCCAGCACTGGCAAACAATTTTGAGAAACCAGCCTTGTTGCGCAAGTTTGGTCTGATTCTTGAGAATGTAGATGGCAGCGATGATCTAACCAATAAATTTACACTACGCAGTGTACAACACACACTAGCTCTACCTACTTCTATTACTGCGCCAATTTTTCAGGATGTAGATGCTACAGGAAGCCCTAATGATCCACGTCAACGACTAGGATGGGGTGGAGATGGCGCACCTGGCAATGGCAGCTTACGAGAGTTTGCCACTGGAGCAGTGATTCAACACTTTACCAAAACCTTGAATCGTCGGGCTGGCAGCGATTTTCGTCTTCCTACTGATGAAGAGTTGGATGCCTTAGAAGCATTTCAACTCTCGTTAGGACGTCAAGAGGATCTAGATCTAAATGTACTACAATTGAGAATCGAGTCAGCTCGTCAAGGTCAACTACTCTTCAGTTCACCTGGTTGTTGCAATAATGGTGATACGGTACGGCAAGGTAAATGTGCTGCCTGCCATTTTGGTGGTGGTGCCAGCAGTGGCTTCTCACGCCGCAATTTTCTGTTAGGCATCTGTGCCACTTGTAGTAATACCGGCATTAATGCGACTCATGATATAGGCAGCCAAAATCTTGATATGGTGCAGATGGCGGGATTACCGCCAGATGGTGGTTTCGGTAGAACGCCTATTCCCAATAATGGTGGCTTTGGACTCTGCCCTACTCCTGATGAGTGTCAGTCTAGTTTCAATGTGCCTACCGTGATTGAGGCGGCAGATACCCCACCTTTCTTTCATCATAATCTTATTGCCACAATCGAGGAGGCAGTAGCATTTTACAGTTCACCAGAATTCAATAACTCGAATCGCGCTAAACAACTGCTTCCTGATGGCAGCAATTTAATGATCAATCTCACCAATGAAGAGAATGATGCTATTGCTGCCTTCTTACGTGTGATCAATGCGATCGAGAATATACGATCCTCTATTTCAATACTACAAAGAGCACGTCAAATGGGTGAGTCTGCAGATGCACAAGATCTCATACGACTATCGATTGCCGAGACCGAGGATGCTATCGAAGTGTTAACTGGTGGAGTATTGCGCAATGAATTTATCAACTCAGATCGTGGCCCACTCTTTACTGCAGTACTGCGCCTTAATACTACACGTACACTACTGATAAACGCAGCTCAGATTACTGATACAGGGATGCGCAATGAGATGCTTAACCAAGTTATACAATCGCAGCGCAAGGCACGTTTTGCTATCGTCAATCCTACTACGCTGCCAACATCTTTTGCTAATTAAGAAGATATATAGATCTAGCACTAGAGGAGAGCAATGTATAGATTAGTTCTTTCTTTAATATTGATCGGCCTGTTAATAACAAGTTGTAGCAAAGATCGTAGCAATATTGTTATTGGCTCAAAGAATTTTACTGAATCGATTATTTTAGCAGAGCTGTTGGCACAGCAGATCGAAGCCTTAACAGGACAGACCGTGGTACGCAAGTTTAATCTGGGTGGCACCTTAATTTGCCATCAGGCGCTTACTGCTGGTGAACTAGATATCTATCCAGAGTATACTGGCACCGCCTTAACAGCAGTATTAA
>JBFLVQ010001029.1:0-2741 GCA_040758525.1 Acidobacteriota bacterium | reverse complement strand
AAGGGAAAATCGCAGCATGAAGTTGAATCAGTTCTTCAAGCAACTTAATGCAAAGCTGAGAGGATACTATAACTACTATCGGATTATAGGAAACAGTCTCAGTCTGCAATATTTCTTTTACCAAGTAACACTCTTACTAAAGAAATGGTTAAATCGGAGAAGCCAGAAATCAAGCTATAACTGGCTAGGCTTCAAAGATATGCTGCAACACTACAGGATTGAGAGACCCAGGATCACACAGAAGCCAGAGAGCAAGAAAGTTCTTTATCAAACTTAGCTTTGTGCGGAGCGAGTAATCCGAAGAGCCTCGTGCCCACGAATTGCGCAACGAGATTGCATAAGAGTAGATAAAGTATATTAGTTGAAGTAGTTAGTGGTAAAGATTATAACCAAGAAATCAGAGATATTTGGATTGAACAGAACATCGCTACACTTTTAAGAGAAATTGCAAATAAAAAAAGGAGTAGATGATGTCTGAACTAATCCTGAACAATTCTAGCAAAACAGTTTCTATAATTGCCAATGAAGAAGAGAAACCAATCACACCCAGTTGGTTTGCAGAATTGACACTGATTACTCACATCTGGGTTCAATCAGCTTTGTTAAAAGAACTCAATAAGGATGTGAAGGTAGCCAGAGGTAGAATGGGCCGTTATGAGGTAATTGACTTCACTCTCATTTTACTTGCTTATGGAGTCAGTCATGAAAAGACACTAAAAATTTTGTATAAAATAACAGGTCCTTTCCAATTAGCCATGACAGCATTATGGGATAGAGATAAAATGCCAACTGCATCAGCATTGAGCAGATTCTTGGCTTCTCTAACAGCAAAACCAGTGGAAGCACTGCGTAAGCTATTATTTGAATATTTACTTAAACATGGAATCAGTATAGAAGCCATGGGTGGGCTTTATGATTATAGTGGTAATCGTAATATCATCTTTGATATAGATGCAACTAGAGAAGTAGCGCGTCAAAGGCAAATACCTAGCTCTGAGGACTATCCACCGCCTCGTCGTCGCCGTCTGTCCTGTAAAGCAGGCTACGCAGGTAGGAAACGAGGAGAAGCAGTACGCTCGCGTACTAGTGTGCAGCAAGCTCATACCCATGAATGGCTTGCAACATTTGGCGGGGCTGGTAATGGAGATATCTGGGGCGAACTTAATCGGGCTTGTGAAACAATAGTTGCATATTTGAGTTACCATAAGATTAGTACAGATTTTGGTATGGTAAGATTGGATGCTGCTTATGGTTGGGCAAAAGGAGCTTATATTTGTCAGCAATGTCATCTTGGTTATTTAATGCGTAGCTGTGATTATGGTCTTTTAGCCTATCCAGAAGTTCAGCAGAGATTAGCTGCTGCTAAAGCAGCGATACTACTACATCCAGATAGCAACAAGCGATGTGAAGTTTATGATCTTGGTTTTTTAACTTGGCATGCTGGTAGAGCCCTATCAATCAGTGTCAATACCCGGTTAATTGTCATCTGTAGTGATGCCACTAATACAAAGGGCAAAATCGGCAAGCGATATGGTAATACAATTTATGAGTTATTTGTTACAAGCTATAGAATAGATCAACTTTCTGCTGTTGATATTGTAAATCTCTATTGTGGTCGTGGTGGCTTTGAACAAACTTTAAATGAGGAGGATGTTGAACAAGATCCTGATCGATGGTGTAGTGGTAATGGCTATGGACAAGAATTCTGGCAGCTTTTATCTCAATGGTTATGGAACACACGATTACGACTAGGTTATGAAGCCATTGAGCCTCAACAGCGTCGCACTCTTTGGAACAACTTATCAAATATCAAAGAAATAATAATAGAAGATAAAATAATAGATCCTATTTTGTCTGATGCAAAACCTGATGGAGAGAAAAAGATTGAAAACCCACTAATTGAGTCTCTTGATAATTTAGCAAATGCTAATGTTAAAGAGCTTTACAATATTAATCCACCTAGATTTGGTTCAAGATCCTATACAGCAGCTAAAACTATATCAACTAAGATAGCACAATCAATAAAAGCTAAAGCCAAAGGTCGATCAAAAGGAAAATTTGCTGGAGATGATTTTAAGTTGCAAGAAGATGGTACAATTAGATGTCCAGCAAATAAAATACTGACCATAGCCTCAAAAAGAAAGACACCTCGATACGAAAGAATTATCTATGAAGCGAGTATTGCTGATTGTAAAAAATGCAATTTGGCTGCTGATTGCATGGAAAAAGGCAAAACAGTAAAGCGAGGTCGTAGTTTTAGTATTTGTTTACCCATAATATCTGCTGAAGTTGCTGAAAGAGCAAAAATAACAGATCTAGCAACCATTGAACTAACACATGAACAAAATAGATTAAAATCAAATGGTATGGATCTGTTAGACGATTTGAATAACTATAATATTGTTGAAAATCAGCTAATTTAAGGCGCTATTTACCAGATATGCTTCGGCTGCAGCAAGTTGAGATTCTGTTCCCAGTCAAAGCTGCAATTTCTTTACCTAAAATAATTGTTATTAGTCGTGATCAAAGAGCTCATCGGCGACTAAAGTGGGTTGAGAGATTAAAGCGCAATGCGGCATCCATATATACTACTATGTGGCGTTTCCTAATCTATGGCTTATCAACTAAGATTCTCATCTATATTAGCAATATCAGCACTAAAGCAAATTAACTGCCTGCTCAGTAATATCACCTGTTTGCCAATAGAGATCCATTGATGGCTATAAATTTTGATGTAATGG
>JBFLVQ010001028.1:0-2755 GCA_040758525.1 Acidobacteriota bacterium | reverse complement strand
ACTTGTGCGTCTGGCAATTCATCCTCTTTGTGCCAGAAGATAAAATCTTGGTGCCAACTCCAGACATCTCCTCCAAAAGCGGCCTTAACATTTATTTTAGTCTGATAAACATAAACTCTATTATTTAGGATCTGTTCAACAGGTTTAAGAATGCGTTGGTGACGTGTTAGCTGTTTAAAGAGTTGGTTGACCATATGTGGGCCATAGACAGAACGCACTGTCTGTCCTTCCTTCTCAAGGATCCGACTGTTTGCCTCCCTAGCAAGCAATAAGGATGCTTCTTTACGTAACGGCGCGATCTCAGTTTGCGAGAAATAGCTAGGGAGGAATATGAACCCATTGTCCTTGTATGAACTTAGTTGTTGTTCAGACAGGCTCATCGATAAATCTCCATTAAAAATTTTCTACAATAGAGTTGACAGGCTTGCCAACCACTCTGTTGTGTGGCTACCAATAACCCTATAATATTCAATTGGTAGTATGCTAAACCGAAGAACTATTTTTAATCTGAGCGGATATTTTTACAGTCCTCGGCTTTTATACTAAAAGCTCTTAAACGTTCATAATAAGGCAGGCACTCTGCCAGTAATGGTAAGAGGTTAGGCGGGCACATTTCAGTATTTTCACGATATGGCTCAAATCCGCTAGAAGAATGGACATTATGGTACCAATATTTTGCCCATACACCATCTATTGGTTTAGGCCCGGCTTGCCAATTGAGCATAGTTTCCTGGAAAGCGAGGCCCAATTTACTACACAATTGGGTAAGCACGCCTTTAGGATCAAGCAATAACTCATTACCATCAAGCACCAATGGAGGTTGTCCCAACGCCTCTATCTTTTCCAATAGCTCTGCTTGTATGGCTAGTCCAGTATCACGCAGACTTATCTTGGCAAGTTTTTTTGCCAAGGAAATCAATACTTGGGCAGGATCACGAATCAATAGTATATTGGCAGTATATTTTAGGAAACTCCAGTCAAGTTTGGTGAGATGATGAGCCATCTGTTTCATAAAAACCACAGGCCGATCATATTCTCCAAGTATGACATTGCGCACTACCTTTTCACCATCATTTTCTAGTGCTGCCAACACTTCTTGTTTGCCTGGATGTTCGGCATCAGTAACATTTAGGTAATGGGCATAAAGAGGTTCATCGAGAGCACAAGTATCAGTGCGTTGAGCGAATGAATACATTAAAGCAGTGGAAATATTGCGTGGACCGGACCATAAACAGATGCGTAAAGTTTGGGTGGAAAGATTTTTTTCGTAAGAGGCTGGCTGCATATTTTCAAGGGATAAAAGCCCACTAGTTTCCGATATTGTCCTGTTTCCCATATACGGTAGTAGTCTCTCCTTAGGGGCGTATTATTTCAATTTCAGTCTCGTTTGTTGCAATTTCTAGTGTCTTACCAAGCTTGGTCAATTTAAATATGACGATATTATTGATAATTGGGTTTCCTTGCGCAAGGAAAAATATTTTTTCTAAACACATTTTAACAGTAGTATTCATACGGACGTCTTAAATTGCAAATTGTGTTAGGCTCATGCGTTTTGATATAAAAACATATTTTGGCAAGGAGAGCCGATAATGTTTACGACGATACTAGTGCGTATATTGATGATCTTTGCACCGTCTGTAGATCAATTAAATATAAGGAATATACATGTTGCTTGTTGGGCCTTTCTGGGCTTGGTTGCGGGTCTTGGCGTTAGCAGGTTCTTTAACAAGAAAGGACAAGCTATAGTTATAGACTTGCTTTTAGGAATTGCCGGAGCAATTATTGGAGGAAAGTTAATTAGAGTGATCGGTTTATGGAACGATTTTAATATGCAAGGCGTCAATATACTTAGCCTTATTATTGCTATAATCGTGGGGACAGCTTTTTTGCTGGTCTACAATTCAATTTACCATAAATCCTGAGATCAAATTACCTACCATGACGCTAGTACTATTTTTCGCGATAATATAATAACGGAATTAAAGTAACGATATGAAAAGAGTTCACGAGCTTATTATCGAGGTACTCGCCGAAGAGGAAAATGTATCTAATTGTGAACAAGAGATTATAGACAGTACGCCACTGGCAAGCTATTCCCTCTCTGCTAACCAAAAAATACTTTGGCGACAGTACCAACTAGAACACAATAATGAAATTAATGTAAGTCTTGCCATTAGTATTTATAAGAAATTGGATATTGCACGTTTACAGCAGGCGGCAGTTATTCTGGCAAAACGCCATACAGCCTTGCGAACGATCTTTGTTACTGAAGCAGATAAACCTATTCAGTGTGTTCTAGGCTCTGCCCGTATCCAACTTTGTGAAGTAGATGTCTCAAGTTGGCAACAAGATAGACTCAACCAACTAATGATTAAAGCGGCGCATCATCCATTTGATATTAAACAAGGTCCGCCGCTACGTATAACCCTCTTTAAGAGCGCGATGGCTGAATCGGTACTATTGCTGACAGCACCGCTCATAGCCTGTGATTATCAATCGCTTGTAATACTTGCCGTAGAGCTTTGTCTATTATACCAGGCTGATGGCACAGACAATGGTGATCAGATGGCATCGTTTGCCTCGCTCTCTGCTACTCAGCAATACAGAGATTTTGTCGATTGGCAAAATCAGATCTTAGAAAATAGAGTAGACAATAACCTGTGGACCTACTGTCAAAAAAATTTTCCTAGCGAGCAGCAAAACTTAAACCTGTTTACAGATTGGAGTAGGTCTACTAGTCAGCATTCACAGACAG
>JBFLVQ010001027.1:0-2756 GCA_040758525.1 Acidobacteriota bacterium | reverse complement strand
GATCAAAGTGCAATGATCAGAGAAAAATGTTCTGAAAAGATTTATATCGTTTATGTTAGTCTCCTCTCCACCCAACACAACCAAGCGGACTTTTGACAGGTCTTGCTTGCCAGAAAGTTCATTGATGAGATATCGATATACTGTTGGGGTAGAATGATAAATAGTAATACCCTGCTCTACTAACCAATCCGGCAACTGTGCAACGCCTTTCTCCCTTATACTGTAGGGATAGAGGGAAGCCCCATTCAGTAGCGCACCAAAGATATCCATCACAGCAGCATCAAAGCCATACGAGGACAAGAGCGTTAACTTGTCGTCTGAATCGATACAAAGGTTATTTGTGTAGTTTCTGATATGAAATAGAACATTGCGATGTTTCTGAATAACACCCTTGGGTTGTCCTGTGGTGCCTGAAGTATAAAGGATATAAGCGTTACTATCAGGCGAAACTGGAGATTCTTTATCCGATTTAGTTGATACAACCTCAATCTCATCATAATTGATCAGACTAAGCGAACTACTCATTAATACTTTTGCTAGAGACAGGCAGTTATTATCTGTAAGAAGTACACTCGCCTGTGAGTCTGCCAATACAAAAGCAAGACGTTCTGACGGATAAGTGGGATCTAATGGCAGATAGGTCTTGCCAGCCATCAAAACACCAAGCAAGGCTGCTACCATTGGTGCATCAAACTCGTAGAGCAGCGCTACTCTCTCTTCTGCCTCAATCTTGCGCGCAGCCAAAACCTGTTTTATTTGTACAGCCCTGCGATGCAGTTCGGCATAAGTCCAGTAATACTGATCGGTCTTTATAGCCAATCGGTCAGGGGTAAGTTCTACCTGACGGCAAAAACGGCTGGCGATAGTTTCTTCAATAACCTCCCGCGGAAATTCTATAAAGCTCCTGCCAGGCTGAATAAATTTGCTTTGTGGATGGGCGATTTCGATATTGGTAAATATCTGCCAGTGCGAAAGTGGCTTGTCTGGACTGACAACCACACTATGCAGCAGTGTCTGAAAACGCTCTGCCATTTTGCGGATAGTTATTTCCTCAAAGAGGGTTGTATTATAGGTAAAGCCAAGACTAATGGTATCGTCATCAGCCATAATATATAGGGTAAGATCAAATTTAGATTGTGCTTCTGGAAAATATGATGTTTCCGAGGCTAAACCCGGTAATGTAATGTTGCTGCCACGTTGATCAAACATATTAATCATTACTTGGAACAGTGGTGTGCGACTTAGATCTCGCTGTAGTTCAAGTGCTTCGACCAACTTCTCAAAAGGTAGATCCTGGTGTGCATGAGCAGCAATGGTTACGGCACGAACTTGATTGAGCAATTGATAAAAACTTGGGTTGCCACTCAAATCTGTTCGTATAACCAAAGTGTTAAGGAAAAGTCCTATTAGTTCTTCAAACTCACTCCTAGTGCGGTTTGCCACAGGAGTGCCGATAAAAATTATATCCTGGCCTGTATAGTGATAGAGTAAGGCATTAAACGCCGCCGTCATTGTCATAAACAGAGTAACTTCTTGTCCACGGCTCAGTGCCTTTAAAGCTTTAGTCAGACTATTAGACAGCTTAAGACTGAAATGCGCCCCCAAGAATGTCTGAATAGGCGGACGAGGATGATCCGTGGGTAATTGGAGCGGAACTACATCGGCAAGCTGCTGTTTCCAGTAGTTCAACTGAATATCCAATACTTCACCTTGCAGCCACTGCCGCTGCCAGGCTGCGTAGTCGGCATATTGCAAAGGTAATGGTGGCAACGATAAGGATCTGCCATTAGCAAAAGCTTGGTAAAGCGCAGCCATCTCTTTGAAGAAAATGCCGACAGACCAGCCATCACTGATAATATGGTGCATTATCACCAATAACACTTGTTCCTGATCTTCCAAACATAACAGTTTCACTCTTAACAGCGGCGCCTGCGCTAAATCAAAAGGTATTTGTATCTCTTGTGATATGAACCGCAATACCTCTTGCTTTCTATACTGTTCAGGGATTTGCTGAAGATCAATTACAGGAATTAGCAATTTCAAATTCGGCAAGATAATTTGCTGTGCTATTCCCAATATGGAGTCGAATCTGGTGCGCAAGATTTCATGTCGATTAATAATCGCGTTGAAACTCTGTTCCAACGCGATAATATCGACCTTGCCTTTAAGGCGCAGAATGACAGGCATATTGTATGCGGTGGTGCCAGGCTCCAGTTGTGCAAGAAACCATAGCCGTTGTTGGGCAAACGACAGCGGCAGTTGTTGATCTCTCGAAATAGGTTGTATAGGTATTGTCGGCAATGTTGATGATCCACCCAGCAATGCCTCTATTTTTCCAGCAAGATCGCTTAAAGTAGCAGACTCGAAGATGGCGCGCACTGGCAAGTCCACGTTAAAGGCGTTATGAATACGGGAAATAAGCTGGGTAGCAAGCAAAGAATGGCCGCCCAATTCCAAGAAATTGTCGTGTCTGCGGACTTCTTCAAGGCTAAGTAGATCTATCCAGATTCCTGCCAACACTTCCTCGGTGGCGATCTGCAAAACTGCTGAGGTGTCCATTAAAGTGTCTCTACGCTGTTCCGGCACAGGTAGAGAACGTCTATCTACTTTACCATTGGGTGAGAGAGGTAGCTTCTCCAGCTTTACAAATGCAGCAGGAATCATATACTCAGGCAAACGCTGCTGCAGATAGCTGCGTAGCTCGCTGACATTGAACTGCTGCTCACCTACCAGATAAGCTACCAATCGCTTATTGC
>JBFLVQ010001026.1:0-2756 GCA_040758525.1 Acidobacteriota bacterium | reverse complement strand
AAATACGTGTAATTTGGAACAAAGTTCTATATTAAATTAAATTTACTTGAAAAATTATGAATATTGTTTATTATTGTAGTAGTAAGATAATAATTTGTTCGTTGAAAAAGTGCGTCATCGAAGAAAAAATGTGTAAGATGGAACTATGTTCTAAATATATCGTAATAATTACAGAAACACAGATAATCTATGGTGCCACAATGAATAATAAATATTGTCAGCCTGATCATACTTACCAGCTACCACTATTTGATAGAGAAGAAATATCATTATCAAAACCAACCATAGTGCTTTCCTACGGAATGGGTGTGGAGTCAACAGCTATTCTGTTGCGCTGGGTACTAGAGCCAACAAGTCGTGATTTTGATTTGGATAAACTTGTTGTTTTAACGGCAATGACTGGCGATGAATTTAGTGATACTGGAAGACTGGTTAATGAATATATCCTGCCAATTTTAAGAAACCGGTCCATTAGATTCGTGCAAGTAGCGAGAGCTGGTGCAAAGACCGAAGATGGTATTGTTGTATTAGATGACAGTCTCGCCCCAAAGAAAGTTTTTCTCAAAGGTGCTTATAAACTAAGCGATGAATTATTCAATGCAGCAACTATACCGCAGATAAGTGGCAAACGTCTGTGCTCTCTTAAATTCAAAGGATTTGTTTTAGATGAATGGGTTAAACAAACAATTGGTACATCCAATTATCGACATATTATTGGCTTTAATGCTGGTGAGATTGACCGAATTGAACGGGATCAGTGCTATGGAGGTTCAAACAGAGAGACTGAATATCCACTGCTGGAATGGGGTTGGAACAGAGAACATTGCGAGCAATTTATTAAGAGAGTCTTCAATATTGACTGGCCAAAGAGTTGTTGTGCTGAGTGTCCATTCACTCAAGGAAAGCCGCTGGTACTTTTAAGGTTTAGACGTCAAACAGAAGCGGCTGTCAGAGCATTAATGCTTGAAGGATTGGCCTTAGCATTCAACCCCAAACAGCGGCTTTATGGAAAGAAGAGTTTATTAGATTGTTTGCAAAAAGATGGAAATCAGGCTGCCATTGAGCGTTATTACAAACATCTTGATAGATGTGATTGGGCACTATACAGGGTACGAAGAATTTATTTCTCAAAAGCTTGTGCTTGGCGAAAAGTAGAAATCATTTCTCAGGGTAAACGGAAAGCCATTACTGCGACCATTAACCAATGGCCTAATAACGATAGATCATTTGAGATTGATGAGCGTTTTATTCGTTGTTCGTTGAAACCACCAGAAGATATATATCCAACCTCTGAAGAAGTTATTGTTGCCGCTCCAGTTGGCGCGAAAAATAAAAGCAGGCCACACTTTGAAGAGAAATGGCTGAGTATTAACAGTCAATCAAAATTAGCCGCATAGAGCATGAGTTTTGGAACATAGTTCCATTTTCTACGTATTTCTTTTTACGAAACGTATTACTTGTAAAACTAATTTTCATAAGTATTCAATAACCTATTAATGGTGGGGTGAATATGATGATAAATTTTGCTGAGAAAAAAGAGTGTGAGCAAAGTAACACAAACAATCAGTTCTATACAATCAATGCAAAAAGATCCCCCAAGATCACAAGCACACCTGAAATCGACACAATGCTCAAAGCTGGCGCTGTTGTGGCAACCGGTATTAGCGGTGGCAAAGACTCTTCAATTGCTGCGCTCGCAACCAATGAATATCTTGACCGTATTGGACACACAGGCCCTCGACTATTAATCCATTCTGATCTGGGGAGTGTGGAATGGCGTCAAAGCCTAGAAATTTGTGAGCTGGTTTCTGCTCGTCTAGCCATACCCCTAATTGTGGTGAGACGAAAATCAGGTGGAATGTTGCAGAGATGGCAGAGCCGCTGGGCTGCAAACGTCGAGAGGTATCAGCAGCTCCTGTGTGTGAAATTGATATTGCCCTGGTCAACTCCGTCGATGCGTTTTTGTACCTCCGAATTAAAGACTGCAATTATCAATGCAGAACTGGCTCGCCAATTTAGAAGACAGACTATTATCAATGTAACGGGAATAAGACGTGCTGAGAGTGCTAGGCGTGCTAAAAAGCCCGTATTCGAGCCTAATAAAGCCTTGAGTAAAACTCCAGGTACAAATGGTTATGACTGGCGACCGATTATCGATCTAAGCACAGATGAAGTGTTCGCCGCCCATTGCTACTACAATTTCCCTCTACACGAAGCTTATACAACGTATGGTTGTACTCGCGTATCTTGCAGATTTTGCATTATGTCAAGCCTTGCTGATTTGAAAGCATCTGTACAGTGTGTAGAAAACCAGGGTGTCTATCGTGAAATGTGCGAATTAGAAATTAGCAGTACTTTCGCTTTCCAATCAAATCAATGGCTGTCGGATGTCGCGCCACAATTGCTTACTACGGAACAACAAGATCGTCTTATCCGGGCAAAGCAGATTCAGCTTGAGCGAGAAGAAATTGAGTCTCGCATACCACATCATCTGCTTTACGAAAAAGGTTGGCCCAAAGTAATTCCGACTGACAAAGAAGCCGCACTTATTGCAGAAGTGAGACGTGAGGTGGCAGAGCTACAGGGGATGGGAGTTAGTTATGTCACGGCTGAAGATGTTTACCATCGCTACCTGGAGTTGATTGAAGGGCGCAATAAGAGACAATTGAAGACCCCAAAAGAAAGAAGTCAGAATAATGCTTGAGAATATACGTGAACAATTAAAGAAATGGGAGTCGCCAACTATTGATAAAAAC
>JBFLVQ010001025.1:0-2775 GCA_040758525.1 Acidobacteriota bacterium | reverse complement strand
GAAGGGATAACTCAGTGAGTAAGGAGAGGGAAGAAACAAACGCTTGGATGACGATCAAGCTGCCATCAAGAGCCTGTCAGGGACAGACAGAGTGGCTTACTTGGCTGGACAACTATTGTTTGAATACTGCTTTCGCTCAATACACAGTGAAAGATTTCTCTGATAGTGTGAATCGTCAAATATCACAAGGATGGCCAGCAGACCAGCTACCTAAGAATCTCTTACAGGCAGTAGTGATAATACTGACGAGGGCAGGACAACAGGCTGGTTATGAAGAAGTACCACTGGATATGCACACGATAGAAGAAGTAGCACTGGTATTGATGATAGAGGCAGGATTGGTAGAGATGGTAGAGAAGGAAACCACACTTGAGTACACAATCACAGATAGTAGTGGCACTCAGCCACAAGTATTAGGCAAGATAGTGTCAAGATGGCTGGAATGGTTAGTTGAGGTAAGGCCACCAGCAGACCGGCAGAGCCAAAGTATGAGTAAAGCAGCGAAGTATTAAGAGGATGCTTTGCCGTGTTAGTAGCGAAGTATTACGGAGGTATTTTTATCAATTGGTTCGGTTTTGCTGCTAGTTATTATGGCCTGCCAGATATTAGCTTTATTGTTTGGTCAGATATGGTCGCATTTGTGCAGCACGCGCTGTGCTCCCAGAGGCTTATCTATTAGTCGATATAGATGATGGCCATTGTGATACGGAAGTAGCTTGCCATGTGGTTAGGTTGTTGGAATCCATTGGTGCCTCAGGTGTAATAATAGAAGACCAGCAAAGACCCAGAAAGTACGGTCATTATGATGATAAGAAGATAATGGAACGGAATAAGTTCCTTGTGAAGTTAAATAGTGTCTTGACAACTCGTCGAGATCTCTTTATCGTTGCCCATACTGATGTTGACGAGCCTGCTGAGATGATCAGAAAAGCAATAGCTTTTAACAAAGCCGGAGCTGAGGCCATACTTGTTGAGGCCATTAAGAGTATTACTCTGCTAGCAACACTCAAGAGGGAAGTGAGTTGCCCAATTCTCTATAATTAGGTAGCAGGCGGAAAGAGTCCTGCTTATAGTTTATCGGAACTTAGCAATGCTGGTGTATCGCTGGTTGTGTATAGCATTCCCAGTCTATTTTCTGCACAAACAGCCGTTGATAATACATTACGATTTTTGCAAGAAAACAAAGGTCTGTTGCCTAGCGGAGCCGGACAGTAATGTGAAGAGTTGTACCAATATCCTAAACGATAACTGCAACAGAAGTAGATTAATTACTTATTCTTAAACTTGAAAATAGACTTGCGATCAATAACAAAAATAATTTTCCCCAAAATAATAATTTATCTTACCGTAATATAACTTAATGCTTGTAATTAACAGACTGGCTAGTTAATCGCTAGTTATGATCCAAGTTAGGCAATAAATAGTCGTGGGAGAAATCCATGAATAAGATTACTAAGGCTGCTCAGGCAGGCGTAGATCCTCAGTGTTTGTCTTTAGCAAGAATAATACAATCTCAGGTGCAGCAAAATGCTGATGCTGTTGCAGTACTAGCGATAGGTCGCACACCATTAACCTACTACCGTCTATATCAGCTTATTGAAGATACCATCAGAAAACTGAATACATTGGGTATTGGCCGCAACGATCGTGTAGCCATTATGTTACCAAATGGTCCAGAAATGGCGACGGCCTTTCTCGCGGTTGCTAGTAGCGCAACTTGTGCACCTTTGAATCCTACTTATCGCGCTCATGAGTTCGATTTCTATCTTACCGATCTAAATGCCAAAGCACTGATTGTACTAGCTGGCAGCGATTCGCCTGCAGTCGCTGTAGCAAAAGAGCATGGTATAAAGGTAATAGAACTCTTGCCACAATTAGCAGCACAAGCAGGTGTATTCACATTGGTTGGTGAGAGTAGTCCATTGTACGCTTGTGGAGGCTTTGCTGAGTCTGAAGATATCGCACTGGTACTGCATACTTCTGGTACTACTTCACGTCCCAAACTTGTACCACTAACACAGAAGAACATCGCTGTTTCGGCACACAGTATCGAAACTTCACTAGCATTGAGTTCGTATGATCGTTGTCTTAATGTAATGCCACTATTTCATATACATGGTCTTGTTGGGGCATTACTCTCTTCATTGTCGGCTGGTGCAAGCATCATCTGCACACCAGGTTTCTATGCGACAAATTTTTTTGAATGGATGGAAGAGTTTCAACCAACTTGGTATACCGCTGTGCCTACCATGCACCAAGCCGTACTAGCACGAGCTACAGTCAACACCAAGATAATCTCTCGTTGCCAGCTACGATTCATACGCTCAAGTTCAGCCGCACTACCTTCTCAAGTTAGGTCTGATTTAGAAGCGACTTTTAGTGTTCCAGTAGTGGAAGCTTATGGTATGACAGAAGCTTCTCACCAGATTGCTATCAACCCATTACCCCCGAAAGAACGAAAACTGAAATCGGTTGGATTAGCAACAGGAAAAGAGATCGCGATTATAAATGAGCAAGGAGAACTATTATCTCCCGGTCAACTTGGGGAGATTGTGATTCGTGGCGACAGTGTTTTTCAAGGTTACGAGAATAATCCCACTGCTAATCAGAGTGCCTTTATCAATGGTTGGTTCAGAACTGGCGATCAGGGTATTTTGGATGATGAAGGCTACCTTTTTATTATTGGTAGAATTAAGGAGCTTATCAACCGAGGAGGAGAAAAAATTTCTCCTCATGAGATTGATGAGATCTTGATAAGCCATCCCGCCGTTGCTC
>JBFLVQ010001024.1:0-2776 GCA_040758525.1 Acidobacteriota bacterium | reverse complement strand
CGGTTTAGCAAGAGGCTATTTAAACCAACCAGAGCTGACAATAAAGAATTTTATTGATAATCCTTTTCACTCAGGAACAAAGCTTTATAAAACAGGCGATCTAGCGCGCTGGTTGCCTGATGGCAAGATTGAATACCTTGGACGTATCGATGATCAAGTTAAGATTCGTGGATTTCGTATAGAGTTAGGTGAAATAGAGAATCAGCTTAATAAGCATCCACAAATTCAAAATAGTGTTGTTCTTGCAAAAGAACAAGAAGGCACTAAACAGATCATTGCTTATTATGTTCCGAAAAAACAGCCATTGGACGCTTCGGTATTAAGAGGTTATTTACAATCGAAACTACCGGAATACATGGTTCCAGCGTTCTTTATCTCTTTGGATAAGATCCCTTTAACCACAAATGGTAAGACCGATCGAAAAGAACTTATCAGTCGTCAAGTACTTGTTAACAGAACAGAAAATATATCAATTCCTCAGACAGAGATTGAAGGAAAGATTTTGGATATATGGAGGAGTGTTCTCAAAATTGAAAATATCAGTACTACAGATGGATTTTTTGAGGCGGGAGGAGACTCTATTTTAGCGTTAATCCTTTCGGAAAAAATCAGCAAAGCATTTGATTTTAATTTTACAGTAACATCGCTCTTTAAATATTCTACTGTTCAAGCAGTCAGTCAATATATTAGTAGTATGAATGGAAATCATACTGCTTCTCAATCTAAAAAAGAAAAAAATCTATCATTAAATCCGTTAAAAAAGGATAAAAAACCCTATCGAGACTATTACCAAAATAGTTTAGCCATTATCGGAATCTCTTGTCATTTTCCTATGGCAAAAGACTATCATGAATTTTGGCATAATCTACGAGAAGGTAAAGAGAGCTCAAGATTTCTTTCTCAGGAAGAACTTCGTAAAGCAAATGTTTCTGAAGAATTGATTCGAAATCCTGCCTATGTTCCTGTACAAGTAACTATAGATGGTAAAGAACTGTTTGATCCTGGATTTTTTAATATCTCTTACAGAAATGCCGAATTTATGGACCCCCAATTTCGATTACTATTAATGCATTCCTGGAAAGCTATCGAAGATGCTGGCTATATTCCCAAAGATATTCCTGAAACCAGTGTATTTATGTCAGCGAGCAATAGTTTTTATCAGAACTTTCTACATAATACTAACCGAATACAACCATCTGATGAGTATCTAGCTTTTGTATTAGCTCAAGGTGGAACAATACCCACCATGATCTCTTATCAATTGGGATTAAAGGGGCCGAGTCTTTTTGTTCATACCAATTGTTCTTCTTCATTAGCGGGATTATATCTAGCCTATCAAAGCTTACAATCGAACGAAGCCAAATATGCTTTGATTGGAGGCTCAACTATATTCCCAACATCTAATATAGGCTATGTTTACCAAGAGGGTATGAATTTTTCTAGTGATGGCCATTGTAGAACATTTGATGCTTGTGCCAATGGAATGATAGCAGGAGAAGGCGTTGCCGTTATTTTAGTAAAAAAGGCCCTTAATGCTATCGAAGATGGAGATCATATCTATGCATTACTGAGGGGGATCAGTGTAAATAACGATGGATCAAATAAAGCCGGTTTTTATGCGCCTAGTGTTAATGGACAGGCCGAAGTTATTCAAAAAGTGCTAGACACAACAAAGATTAATCCTGAATCTATTAGCTATGTAGAAGCTCATGGAACCGCCACAAAACTTGGAGATCCAATCGAAGTCATGGCACTTAGTGAGGTATATCAACGATATACTAGGCGAAAACAGTTTTGTGGTATTGGATCGGTTAAATCGAATATAGGCCACCTTGATACAACAGCAGGTTTAGCAGGTTGTATTAAGGTTGCGCTCAGTCTATATAAAGGAGAAATTCCTCCTTCAATTAACTATAAAAAACCTAATCCTGCAATCGATTTTAATACTTCTCCATTTTATGTGGTAGATAAGCTGAAAGAATGGAAAACAGACCTCACTCCACGAAGAGCGGCTCTTAGTTCATTTGGTATTGGAGGAACCAATGCTCACGCAATCTTAGAAGAATATCTGGAAGAAACAGAAGTTAGAAATGAGAAGTCAGAAATAGAGGGACCTTATCTTATCGTTTTTTCAGCAAAGAATGAAGATCGGTTAAAGGAAGTTGTTAAAAATATTTATCAATTTTTAACAAACCATTTATCCTCACTCATTCTTGCTGATATAGCGTATACCCTTCAGGTTGGCCGTGAAGCGATGCAGAACAGACTGCTTTTTATTGTCAATAATATTGAAGAACTAATGGAGAGGTTAGAAGAATATATTGAAGGAAAAGAGAACATCAAGGATTGTTTCAAGAATGTTGTTCAACCAGGCAACAATACGGTTCAATTATTGGAAAATGATGAAGATTCCAAAGAATTAATTATTCAATGGATAACGAAAAGAAGGTTTAAAAAAATCGCAGAGTTATGGGTAAAAGGCTACTATTTAGATTGGAAATTATTCTATTCTCACGGTAATCCTCGCCGTATCAGTTTACCAACCTATCCTTTTGCGAAAGAACCTTATTGTCTACCAGTAATAAAAAATAGCATCACGGCTAACACTGATAACTGGTCTGATAAAGAATCAGAGGTTGGTCTTAAGATGCTAACACCAGTATGGAATAGTATCTCTCTAACAGAGCAAAGATCCCTCTTTCCTAACCGAACAGACAAGGTGGTAATTGTTGGAGGCACACACGAACAGAGAAATGCCATTAAAACAGTCTATCCC
>JBFLVQ010001023.1:0-2776 GCA_040758525.1 Acidobacteriota bacterium | reverse complement strand
TTGAATTTACTACCCAGCGAAGCGCTCTCAATGTTGATGCAATGCTAGCTAAAGTAAGAAATTTTCTTACTCTTTCAAACTCTTAGATCTTCTATGAAACTTTTCGGGGTTTTGTGCATACAACCCCATATTGGAGTTTTGTGAAGGCATTTCCTTTAATTTCTACTCAAGAAATGAGCGATCCCTGAAAACAGTTGACTCCATTTTTACGAATGGTTCTGCACTGGGATTTCATCAATAGGAGCGAAACGGTCTGGGCACAGAGTTCATAGCGAGTCGTATATAGACGCGAAAACTCCACCATTGGTGACACCTTCACACAACCCACTGAATGGCGTTCATGCTCGCAAGAGTTATATTGCTGAATGAATCTGCGGAGCGAAGTTTGATAATCATCAAACTTTATGAATGGAGAGTCGGCAATTTTGCCTTGCTCATATTGACGGTGCTTTTGATAAAGCTGCCGCCAAGCATCAGGCCGCTGGCTTGGATTAGCGCCGCAATATTCAACAAAGGTGTCCTTTTCCCATAGCGAAATATCTTTGAAGACTCTTTCAACCGGCTTTTCTTTGGCGTTGTAACCTCGCGCCAAAATATGTCTAACCATTAAGTCTTGGAGGATGCCGACTTGTCGCTCAACCAGCAAGAGTTCCAATCCGCCATCGATTCGCATAGCTTCTTTATGAACTGCAATAAGTTTGTCATCCCAGTCATGAGATCGGTAGTCACGACCCTGATCTGTATAGATATAGCTATAGAACTCTTCTGTTGGTCTTGAGAGCGGTTGTGCGCCAAAAGTAAGGATGCCATCAGCATAAGCTAGACTGGCGGTTTCGGATGAAGGGATAAGGCTTAAATACCAGCCCCAGATCAGACCAGTACGCAGATCCTGCCAGATAGTTAGCCAGGGACGGGCAAGTGTCTTATTTTTGGTAAATACTGTGACATCGCGTTCACTGTGGTCTCCGCATAAAACCTGAAGCGCAGCCAGATCGCGATAATCACGTGGCACGTATGGAGCATAGCGGGATTCATAAGCACTATATCCTTGAGTATGCACAGTTTTGACAATTTCAGGCATTCTTTGCCAATGTCGATAGAGCCACGATTCGCTAGGAATAGACCAACTATTCTGTTTCGCTTCAGTTTGCCAAGCCAAGTAGAAGCGGTGAGGGCTTTGGTATCTAGACCAGTTGGAATTAACATAATCGAGCGCCGTCGCAGAGATCTTTGTATACCGATTATCAATCTTATCCGGCGAGCTTATTGATGGGAGGCGAAGGAAGATTACCGGGCCATTGCGTTTGTAATTTCTGTACCATCTATCCAGCTATCCAGTGTGTCAGGAGAAGGAGATCGTGCTCGGTGAGGCTCTCTTTTAATTATATGAGGATCTGTGCACCTTGCTTGCTTGCACAGTAAGAGTACTGCTGGAACGAAAGCATACTTTCCTGTTTCACTGATGAGCTGGCGCTTTTGCTTTATCTCTCCATAGGCTTCAACTATCTTAACTAATCTGTTAATCTCGTCTATCCAGCAGGTCCGCTCTGACACAGGAAATCTTGTTAAAACTTCTGCTAAGGTATTGCTAGTGTAATTTTCCATTCAGTCTTATCTTTGGTTGCTCGAATTCCCATCATCATCATAATTGAGAAAGTTAACGGCATTCTGATCCAAATTCTCGCGATGATGGTCATAGCGCATAACTGTCTTGGGATCTTTATGTCCACTCATCATCTGTACCTGGCGGTAAGTGAGGCCCTGATCGAGTGCTTTGGTAATAGCCGTTCTTCTCAAATCGTGTGGGGATAGTTTTCCTATGCCGCTATAATCACTCCATCTTCTAACTATATGCCATACCATAGTTGTTGAAAGCGGCTTATTAAAAGTTAAGGTGCGATAGTTGGTCAGCGGTTGGAAGATGAAAGCCTCTGGGCCATCACAGTGGTGGATAGTTCTCCTGGAGTTATCAAGCTTGAGATACTCATCAATGGCTTGCTTTACTTCTTTTGGCAGCGGAATGGTTCGTTCTCTACCCCCCTTAACCTTAACTCTCAAGACCCACCTGCCATGACTCCATTTGATTGATGAGACTTTGAGCGAGCAGGCTTCTGATACCCTCAGTCCAGTTCTTAACATCAGCAGCATTAAAGTGTAGTCTCTGGCACCTTCAGGTACTGACCGAGCTGGTGCGGCAAGAAGATACCGTACTTCTTTAGGAGTGAGGACTTTTCCACGCAATTCATCAGGCAATGCCGGTGGAGGCACGAGTTTGGTTAAAGCCGGGTTGGTACTAATGTAGCCGCCAACTTTAAGATAATCAAAAAGAGAGCGTATGACGGAAAGCTTGAAAGTAACAGTAGCAGGTTTCTGTTCTGCATTGATTAAATGATCCCGCCATCGCTGTATATCGGCCGGAGTGATTGCTGAAGGATGGCGATCGCGAAAGAAGCGAAAGAATTGTCTGGTTACTCTGCGGTAAGCCCGTCTAGTCTCTTCCGAGACTGAGCGTTGAATGAACTGGGTTACGATGGCTTGGTCGAGTTGCCCCAAGGAAAGGGGATCTACCGGCAGGCTTAGAATATTATCGGGACGCTCAATAATGTCATCCATAGTAATAAAGGACGATTTTAGTTAAGAGAATTATCTAAATAGGGCGAATAATGGCTTGTATGGAGAGAAAAGTCAAGGAAATATTTAAGAAAACTACAATTACCTTAAATGCCATATTCAAAGTTGTGGAACATTCTAACCTTTTCCATTTCTAATGATTTTG
>JBFLVQ010001022.1:0-2790 GCA_040758525.1 Acidobacteriota bacterium | reverse complement strand
TCGTCAATAGAGATCTTGGCAGACTTGAGCCTTCGCCTTCTCTATTCTACAGGGCTAAGGTTGCTTTGAATGGCGTATGATCTCATTGGCAAATTTGTCAACGGTGTAAAAACTTGAAGATCGAGTGTAACTGATTTTCTTAAACCAGATCAGAGAAACCTTGACTGGTCAAATGTGGAAATATTAGATGATCCAATAGCTCCAGAGTTTCCTGATTAAACAATTGAAAAAATCTAAACTAACAATGAAGGTTCAACATGTCATCTCGCAAACAGCAGATATATTGTGAATTATTGGAGTTTGGAATTATTCGCATTCGTACCCTTTTTTCTGCTGCACGTTCAGCGCTTAAGGGTTGTAGTGATTCAACACATGCCAGTGTAAATGAGACGCTCCATATAGGGTTTGAAGAAGCAAATTTTCTACATAATATAAATCTATCCATTTTAGAACCAGATTTTGTAGAGAATGATATTAATTTTATTAACCTAGCTTTTCCTTGGTACATAAACACATTAGGCCAGAAAATAGTGCCACAAGTAGCTCGGTTAATGTTAGAGTTTTATGATTTAGTTCCAGTAACACTCAGGCCAAGCTTAACTTGGCATCCAACAAAAGAGTTTCGTGAATTCGCAAAGAGATGAAAATACTTTAATAATCTGATTAATTTTCGTTGTTGTTTATTGCAATAAAACGATTAATCATCTCATGGTCTTGAATATCAGTATATAAAATACGGCATGCATTACGGTTTTTAAGCACACCCATCATAGAGTCCGCACCTTCTGGGTTCATTGTGTGAATAACAATTAAGGCTCGATTATTAGGGGTATCAAAATTTCCAAGGAAATTTGCAACTTCATATCCAGTACCATCAGCTCTCAATGTTGTGATTTCTGAAAGATCATGATCAAGAAAAATAATATCAAAGCATTCTGTTGTTAATATAGATATTGCTTCTTTTGTACATGCAGTGTAGATAATATTCTTATTGGAAAATAACTTACAGAATTGCTCAATGCGTTTTAGATTATCTTCAAGTATAAAAATTTTCATAAAAGTAAGCACTTGATTCAGAATGATTAATTTAGTTTGTAAGTTTAAGAGCCTGGTTGCAGAGTAACATGGTATGCTTGTATATGTAAAAGGATATACCATGGCTACCTGAGCAATGATAGGTGTAATTATATCAAAAGATTATACGTTTGTCAGCTTGCCGGCCAATATCCTTATTCAACCATTGGTACAGAAGCTCCCAATAGAGTATAAAGCAATTAATTGGTGTGCCTGTGAAAGTAGGTTTTAGATAGACAAAGATGATGGCCAAAGTTGCGATGGAGTTAGAGAAAAGGGGTATTGCTTACAATGGAATGCTAGGTCTAACAAATATGGTAACCGTTCACGGAGTATCAGGCAGCCGGACGGAGGGAAGAGAGCAGCAGTTGTAGTTTAAAAGAAAGAGAACTCGCGAAAGGAAACTAGCGGTAGAAAAGGGAGAGTGCAAGGATGGGAGTCTAATAAATGGAAGTCTGATAAGAGGTAGGGAAAGGTAAGGAATCAGGAAGAAGAATTAGAGAGCAATTCGAGATAGGTATCGATGAATTTGAGGATGAAGTCTTGATGCTTGCGAAGTAAACGGCACACTTCATCAATGCGAGCTACAAGAAGCGGTACTTTTGGACAAGTAAACTATTTGTGTTTAGCTCTGCTAACCTTTCTTTTGACCATAGACTTATCTTTAGGTGCACTGCTAGCGATTTTATTATGAAGCTTCTTCAGCGTGGCAAGAATTTGATTATTTAACTGATTGGTCTGTGCAAACTGCGAGATCACCTCTAAAGCTTTAGCAAAAGAATCAGCTTGAGCAGCAATAGCAGGGAATTGTGCAAAGAAAGCTTCAGCTCTCACAATGAAAGCGTTCAATGATCATTCCATAGAATCTTGCTGACGAGACACTTTCAACAGACTATCTTGCAGCAGAGCGATTTGATTAGTGAGGGCCTGCATACTAGATTGCAGCGTACCATTCATTTTATCGACTGATATGGCCAAGGTATCCATTTGTTTGCTTGAGGATCTACCTAATCACTCAGCTACTAGGGGTGAGCTGCTAGGGGAATAGGATTAGTTGGCCGAGCTACTTACTAGCGTGCAATGGTGTCCACACTATTATGGACCTTATCTATACAATAAACTCTGGTAAAAGAGTATACTACTGCAATTTGTTAGGATAATCAATCTACAGAACATCTTCTCATCAGCATTGGCAGTATGAAGCTACTTTTCCCTACCAATACAATAATCGAGTCGTATATGCAAAATCATGTCTCACACATGCAACAAAATAGTTAACCATACGTATACAACATGGGCAGTGATTGAGAAACCATCTAGTAGTTGAGAGAATAAGCTTTGGTTTAGGAAAGGTGATTTGAGCAAAGCAGTAGAAGGTGTTTCAAGATAGAAGATATTACTACAGTAAAATTATGATCTAATATTTGAGGAGTGAAGAGAGATATTAGCTAATTGAACAATAAGTCTGCAGACAGGTTGTGTGCCAAGCAAGCGTCTTGCTTGGTATCATAATGACACAATTATTATTTTGAAACACTGTATCTAATTTCACCACTTACATGGTAAGTAGACGAGAGCCGTCCATTAGGAAAACTGTGCTCAGTGAATCGATGACAATTAATAAGGAAGCAAAATAAACCAATGGTATGGAATGATATCCATATTTTTAGATTTACGGATAGAAAAAATGGATATCAATGGAATGGACAATTACAT
>JBFLVQ010001021.1:0-2791 GCA_040758525.1 Acidobacteriota bacterium | reverse complement strand
CACAAAACCAGAGATAATTTTAGCAATAATGAGTTTTGAGACTATTCAGAGTTTTAGTCCTAGCAAAGAGAACAAAAAAACTGGAGCAACAGGATTAATTCAATTTTTACCGAGCACGGCTCGCTCTATGTTAGTTAAAACCCTGCTAGATCCCAAGATTAGTATTCAGGCAAAGAGACAGATGATTGATAAATTCCCATTAGATCAAGCCACCAAAGACTCTCTTAATAAGTTGATCAGTGCACCTGCCAATAGTGCTGCCGAGAAGGCTAGAGTAAAAAGTAGATTAGATCTCTTCAGCGATGCCAAGAAAGGGCTGACTGCTAAACTTAAAGAGCTAAATGCCAAAGAGATCAAAGCAAAGAAAGGATCCCCACAAGACCTGCCAAACATTCAACAAGAGAAAGCAAAAGTACTGTCAGATCTCAAGGAAGTGTCTGCTGAAGTAGTTAGAATGGGTGCTGAGCTTAAGAAAATAGCTGCCGAAGCTAAAAGTATTCCTAAACAGGTCGAGGCGCTCATTACTTCAAGCAATGCCAAGAAGATATTTGCTAATATGACTGCAGTCGATCAACTCGATTATGTTAAACAGTATTTTGCCCCTTATAAAGGTAAACTTAACACTCCAGAAGACGCCTATCTTGCCGTACTCTATCCTGTCGCGGTTGGATATGGTAATGACCCTAATCACATAGTCTTTTCTGCTGGTAGTGCTGCTTACAGGGATAATAGCCATCTAGACAAGAAGGGTGATGGTGATGGCAATGTGACCGTGAAAGAGGCTACTAAAGCAATAAGAGATTTTCTTGCCCAAGCAGCAAAATGATATTGTGATAAGCAATTGTTAATGATTTCGAGCAAAAGATTCGATCCCTGACTCAAAATGGGTCAGGGATTTTGCTTTATCGAGCGTGTTAACTGCATGAAATCATTTAGTGTCTGTGTATAAGCAGCACCTGCAACCCATTGGACATTATTATGGCCAGCGCCTTCAACAAGAAATAGGCGTTTAGGTTCAGGAGCATGCTGAAACAGCACTTCTGCATGTGTGTGCGAGATCACTTCATCTGTTTTTCCATGTATGATCAAGACAGGACATCTTACTTTATTGATCTTGTCTATGTTACAGAATTTGTCGAATGGTAGTAATGATACACGAGTAAGTACACGGAATGCTGTAACAAAAGAACTCTCAACAACAAGAGCAGCTATTGGTCTACGCGCTGCCAGGTCGATTGCCGGTCCCCCACCTACCGAATGTCCAAACGAGATAATACGGTCTGTCGGAATCGCCAACTTGCCCGTGAGATAATCATAAGCGGCATCTATATCGTGATAGATATTGCTTTCTGAAGGCTGGCCTTGGCTTGTACCATAGCCATGATAATCATAGGCAAAGACTGAGAAGCCTAGCTTATGCAATGCGCGCAAGTTTGGCAGAATATCTCCTAGATCCTCGGCATTGCCATGACTATAGAGAATCGTATAGTCGGCATTAGGATTAGGTAGATAGATCGCTGAGATCAAGATACCATCCTGCGAAGTCAACTTGATGATTTCGGCATTATCTCGATAAGTGGCTGGCTGCGGTTGAAAGATAACTCGATCTGAAAAGAAATATGCGTACAAGAAGAGCGAGCAGTAGATAAGTAGCGGAACTGTTACCATTGATCGTACAACCCTGGCGACAGAAAATTCACCCAACAAAAAACGTCGCCATCCCTTCATATACAATATACCCTCTCAAAACTCTATTTATGTTTCATTCCTATCAAGAAGATCTATTACTCTATTATCTACAAAAAACGATTCTATGTAAGCTGTAAAATTACTGTCGTGTTATTGAGTTAGTGGAGTAACTGCCTCTTTTAAGATTTTGAGAAAAGCCTGTAATGATGGAGAACTATTCTCTCTTAAATAGGCGGCTGCTAGCTCTACTCTGAAGCGCGGTTTTAGCGGTTTATAAACAACATCTTTACGACGCATATTACTGGCTGATGCTGGCACAATGGAGAGACCAAATCCAGCAGAGATTAATGTTATCTCTGTTTGCAACTCCATTGCCTCCTGAATCACATTAGGAGTAAAACCTGCTTGCCGACAAAGTTTGATAATCTGATCGTAATAGCCCTGTCCACGCTCCCGCATTACCATGATAAATGGGTAGGTTGCCAACTCTTTTAATTTAATCTCTCTCTTACTTGCTAAAGGATGATTAGATGATAAGGCAACTAAGAGCGGCTCTTTTATCACACTATCAAATACCAGACGCTTTTCTTGACTAGATGGTCGTAGGAAGCCGATATCGAGCTGTCGTGCATAGAGAGCCTGCAACTGCTGTACGCTAGTCATTTCAAATAGTGTCACAGCCACTTCAGGATAACGTTGACGAAAGATCCGTAAGGCAGCAGGAATAATATCTTGATAAGTAGCTGAGCCAACCAATCCCATCTTTAGTTGGCCGATTTCGCCACGAGCTACGCGGCGCACTTGTGACATCGCCTGTTCGGTTTGAGCTAGAATTGCTTTGGCTTGAGCAAGAAAGTAACGCCCTGGTTCAGTAAGTTCGACTCGGCGCTTGGTACGCATAAAAAGCTCAACCCCTAACTCATTTTCTAGTTGTTGAATCTGTTGACTAAGGGGTGGTTGGGAAATATGCAGGCGCTCAGCAGCACGGCCAAAATGCAGCTCTTGAGCAACCGTAACAAAATATTTTAATAATCGCAGCTCCATATTAATCAACGATTAATATCTATTAGATATTTATTAGTAATCAAAAATATATTTTACA
>JBFLVQ010001020.1:0-2796 GCA_040758525.1 Acidobacteriota bacterium | reverse complement strand
AATAATAAAGGATCTTTCTAAACTTTGCATTCCGCATTGCTACGATAGAGTCACAACTCTGGTATTTCTACTAACTACTTTATGCTTACTAGGCGGCGATATTATTTCCAGCCTAAAGGTATTATTCTCTTGAAATTTGCCTATAATTTCGGTTTCGACGTAAGAAGTTACCATCAAATTTGGGTGCAACTGGTAAAGCGCTATTTATTGCCGGCACGAATCGTACTGATGATCTCTTTATGTATATCAAACGCCCATTGACAGGACTGCAGCCAAATAGAACTTATCGGCGGCAGTTCAATATTCAGATAGCAACAAATGCTCCCACTGGATGTGCTGGCATTGGTGGCGCGCCCGGAGAGGCGGTCTTTTTGAAAGCTGGTAGTACAGCGATCGAACCAATAACAGATCCGAAAACGCGCCTATTAAATATCGATAAAGGAGATCAGCGTCAGGGTGGACGAGATATGTTTCTGCTTGGAAATATTGCTAACCAATCTAATGATTGTCAAAATCTCATTTACGAATTCAAAGATTTCGACAGTCAATCAATTCCATTTGAAGTAACTGCTGATGCAACTGGTAGTCTATGGGTTATCATAGGGACGGACTCTGGTTATGAAAGTAGGACAGAGTTGTTCTATTCAAAGATTACTGTTAAATTAACGGAAAAATAAGATATAGTAGCAATCTGTCCAATCGCCAAACACTCACATCTCTGAGGTAAATTATGATGTCCATCTACCGTTTGTTGTTAGCTTGGTGCGTGTTATTTATTATCGGTTTTCAATTTGCAACTCCTGCACAACAGATCAATCCCAATCTCTATCAGAATCTAAACTGGCGCTGTATAGGACCATTTCGTGGTGGTCGTACCGTAGGCGCTGCCGGAGTGCCAAGTCAACCAAATGTTTTCTATGCCGGTGTTAATAATGGCGGTGTATGGAAGACTGATGATTATGGACGTACCTGGAAACCGATCTTTGATAATCAGCCGACTGGCTCCATTGGCGATATTGCTGTCGCTCCTTCAAACCCAAACATTGTCTATGTTGGTAGTGGTGAAGGGCTACAACGACCTGATCTTTCCGTAGGTGATGGTATTTATAAATCAACCGACGCAGGAAAAAGCTGGCGACACTTGGGGCTGCGCGATGGTCAGCAGATTGGCTCGATAATAGTCGATCCAGGCAATGTCGATCGTGTCTTTGTTGCAGTGTTAGGCCATCCCTATGGCGCGAATGCAGAGCGTGGTGTCTACCGCTCGCTAGATAGTGGAGAAACTTGGCATAAAGTCTTATATAAGGATGAAAATACTGGAGCTATTCAAGTAGCTTTTGATCCAACAAACGCACAAATTATCTATGCTGATCTATGGGCAGCTAGACAAGGCCCTTGGGAAAATGGTGCTTGGCAAGGACCTGGCAGCGGCCTTTACAAATCTACTGATGGTGGTAATAGTTGGCGGCAACTAACAAAAGGATTGCCTACCTTTGAGCAGGGTCTAGGGCGAATCGGTTTTGCTATTGCGCCTAGTGATGCTAATCGCATCTATGCAACTGTTGACGCGCCAGAATTAGGCGGTATTTATCGTTCAGATGATGCAGGAGAAAGCTGGCGACGTACCAATAACGAAATTCGTTTATGGGGTCGTGGCGGAGACTTTGCAGAAGTAAAAGTAGATCCCAAAAATCCTAATATTCTCTTAGTTGGTAATACTGCAGCCTATCGCTCTACTGATGGTGGTCAAACCTTTAATGCTATTAAAGGCGCGCCTGGCGGAGATGACTATCATCGCATCTGGATCAATCCCAATAATCCCGATATTATCCTGTTTGCCACTGATCAAGGTGTAATAGTTACCACTAATGGTGGGCAGAGTTGGAGCAGTTGGTACAATCAACCGACGGCACAGTTTTATCACGTTATTACCGACAATCAATTTCCTTATTGGGTATATGGAGGACAACAAGAGAGCGGTTCTGCTGGTGTTCGCAGCCGTGGTGATTATGGCGCCATTACTTGGCGGGATTGGCAAACTGTCGGCGCTGAAGAGTATGCTTATATTGCTCCTGATCCATTAAATCCCAATATTATTTATGGCGGTAAACTAACACGTTTTGATCGTAAGACTGGTCAAGTGCAATACATTGCCCCAGAGACTATTCGCAGTGGAAAATATCGCTTTCTACGCACGGCTCCGGTTATCTTCTCACCAGTAGATCCTAAGCTTCTCTACTATGCTGGTAATGTGCTTTTCAAAACCACCAATGGTGGACACAGTTGGGAGATCATCAGCCCAGATCTTAGCCGCGAAAAACCTGAGATACCTGCAACCATCGGTGTCTATCGAACTAATGAGCTTGAGAAGATGGCTCGCCGTGGAGTTATTTATACCCTTGCACCATCCTTTAAGGATGTGAATATCATCTGGGCTGGTACTGATGATGGATTGATTCACATCACACAAGATGGTGGCAAGACCTGGCGGGATATTACACCACCCGATTTAACCGCTTGGAGCAAAGTCTCATTAATAGCAGCTTCACACTTTGATAATGAGACGGCCTATGCGGCAATAAATCGCTTTCGCCTTGACGATCTACGCCCGCATATCTACCGCACTCACAATGGTGGTAAAACCTGGCAAGAGATCACTAAAGGTATTCCTAATAATGAAGTTGTTAATGCAGTGCGAGAAGATCCTTTCCGTAAAGGACTGCTCTTTGCTGGAACTGAACGGGCTGTTTATGTCTCATTCAATGATGGTGAGCAGTGGCAATCATTACGACTCAA
>JBFLVQ010001019.1:0-2798 GCA_040758525.1 Acidobacteriota bacterium | reverse complement strand
AACCGAGAATCTCCTTCCATAGTCGTTAAACTTGGATGGTGAGTGTCAAATCCTGAGCTAGCGCGCCAACAACTGCATAGAATAGCAATATCTGTATTGCAAAGCCGCGAAGCATATATTTTTCCATTTCCTTTCTCTTCACATCCGTTAAAATTGTCTAGTATTTTTACCAGCAAAGTCTTCCTGTTCGCTTTTTAGCGAAAATAGTGGATTAGTCGTGTTTGTCTAAGATGCTCGAGGAGGGGTTTACGTTTAACCGAGCCGGCGCCAAAACCATCGCAATAATGCCACTATTGTTTTACCTATACCTATATCTCTACTCTGCTCGGCAGGCTGTATGGCAACGTTGACGGCTTCAACATCAACAGTATCCTCGCCGCTCTTTTGATCTATTCTCGTTTCCTGCCCTATCTTTGGCATCTGTAATCGTCCAGTTGGCGCGGGTGGTGGATCGGTATTGATAATGTACTGGGTGCGTGGATTAGTAGGTCTAGGAGTTTTCATAGTGGTCTATTCTACTCATTTGTTGCCATAATACCAACATAATAAATACTGGTCTGCCTCTTTATTGCTAACACCGGCTGATAGAATGTTTGCCAATTAGGTATGGAGTATTGGCGCTAATGGTGAGTCTTGGCAGCAATTGTATATTTTATCTGGCACGATAAACTAGTCTACTTACTCTTTGTCACTTAATACCATAACACTATCTGATTGTAAGATTGATCTACCTTCAAATATCTCTTTATCTTTATTGTACCTTATCTCATATTTTACTAGCACACCGCCTCTTCCTCGATAATCCAGATCATATTTCCAATAGCCTGGTTTAACAGGTTTCTCATTAAATAGACCATCTTCCCAAAATGAAACCTGATGCTCGATCTTACCATTATCTTCAACATCCAATACGATTGGATACTGTATTACCTTATCTTGAGTTTCACTATAGCCTATTAAAGAGGTTAGCAGAGTCATACAATTTATCTTATCAAATAGTACAAATTCTACTGCTTTCCCGTCTCCATTATAATCCTTTAGCGACATTATCGTGGGTTTTCCCGCTTTTCCTTTAGTAACACCTTTTACCTGATAATATAGATCACTGTGAATCTTATAAGGTATATGGAAAGTATCTTCTTCCTCTTTTAAGATGTCACACTTTACTTCGATCGTATTTACAATCTTCTCATCTTTAGTATTGAATAAGGATACTCTGGTTGGACCTTCATAGTGGTCTCCTCTCGTCTCATCTGGGCAGGTATAAGGGTCTGTAGGATCTATGGCTTGCTTTTCTGGGTTGTGCATCCAAAGAATTAAAACTCTATCCAAAAGCTTTGTGATTCTGATTGGCTGTATTTCAATAACTTTAGCTCCTTGAGGAAGTCGATAGTTCTTATGCTTAGTGAAAGTAACGGGAGTAATCAATAAAATTAATAAAGCAATAAACAAGACCCTCTGCATATACATATATTAGCGCAACCTGCTGGCTACTTAAAAGCTAGTAAAAGGCTACTTTGTTAGAGTTAACCGAATCACTGTTCAGGGTCGATTACGGCCATATTGTTCGTGGCTCGACACCCATTGCTCCGCGGCAATCGCTGTACCTAATGATAATTCACCACAGAGCACAGTCGCTGCAACAATCTCAGCAAATTTCTTTACTCGATTCTCACCATAACAGCCAAGCAGTTCCAGACATTCACGTTGTGTCGCCAACCCGGTGCCACCCCCATAAGTCGCGACAATCAATGATGGAATAGTGATTGAGTAGTAGTAATCGCCCTGTGGATTGATTTCGGCATAGACTACTGCTGCTGAAGATTCCGCTACATTTGCCACGTCCTGTCCAGTGGCAATAAAAAGCGCAGTGATACCATTGGGCGAGTGTGCACCATTGTTGTTTACCCCCGAGAGGAAGCTACCAAGGTTGCTGATCTGTCGTCCACGATAGACCAATTCTACCTTGGTGTGCATAATCTCTTCGATCAAATGCGCCGGAATTGTCACTTCAGCCGTAACTCGCTTACCCCGTGTGCGTAACACATTGATCTGTGAAGTCTTCTTATCGGTAGCAAAATTCGATTCCAGGTAGTAGTGTTCAATGCCTGGATAGACACTACGAATCCAGTCACAGGCAGCTTTTGTTGCTTTGCCGACCATGTTCTGACCTGCCGCATCTCCTGTGGTAAAGTTGAAGCGAAGGAACTTGAAGCGGCTGGCTGAGTATTGTTCAATATCGCGCAATTTGCCCACACGTGTGGTGGTTTCAGCCTGTTTCTTGATCTCAATAAAGTTCTCTTCGACCCACTTGCCGAATTCACGTGCTTGACGCGCGCTAGGAAAGACAAAAACGGGTGCACGCTGCATAGCATCGTCAGTGACTGTTGTCGTCACACCACCTGCTGCTTTAATCAGCTTCATCCCACGATTGTAGCTGGCGACAAGTGTGCCTTCGGTAGTTGCTAAGGGGATGAAGAACTCACCCTGGGCAAATTCGCCATTGACCAACAATGGTCCTGCTAATCCTATAGGAACTTGCGCGACACCGATGAAATGCTCTATGTTGCCTGGCAGCTTTGCCGGGTCTAAAGAGAAATGTTGAACATGCTCAAGCGCTACGCCCGTCTGCTGCTTGAGAAACTCCCTCCTAGCCTCAGCCATTTCGCGAGTATAATCATTATCTAGTGAACGTGGAATTTTGATGGGCATATAAAGGTCCCCTCTCTTATTTCTCTAGAATAGTTTTTATTTATTTTCTGTCTATTAACCGGTTAGATATAGTAGATGTTTAGCTA
>JBFLVQ010001018.1:0-2799 GCA_040758525.1 Acidobacteriota bacterium | reverse complement strand
ATTGAGATTTTTATGTCTTTTTCCAGTCATAGCTTTAAATTTTAGAGGAGTGTTTGAAGCCCTTTAATTCAGGGTTTCTTACACTCTCAATGCTTCACCTGATACTGTTCAGGTTGAAATTGTAAACGATGTCGTGAAACATGCCTCAATTAGTACTTTGTAAACGATGTCATGAAACACGACAATTAAGTGTGTATGAATCAATTGTGGTCGGAACAAAATCACATTGATAAGTGTCCAACTGATAAGTTTTATTCAAGCCATTTGATTAGATGGTATCGAGATGGACAAAAGAATCTTACGGCTGTTGACTGCATTAGCAATAATTGTCTTACTAATCGCAGTGTTTTCATTGATCAAGCTATGGGAAGCTGAACAATTTCCAGATCCCAATTTTGATAGTGTTGTTGCCAACCCAGCCTATCAAGATAATCATCCTACAGTTTGCATTGACGCTGCACATAACAATTTCCATACCGCCGAAGGGCTTTACCAGCCTTTTGCTACACTGATCAGTAATGATGGCTACCGAGTAGTCTCCAATCAGCAAGCTTTCAATCGAGAGGCCCTGGCTAGATGTGATCTACTGGTTATTGCTAATGCCCTGGGTGCCTGGTATCCATTTATACCAGGAGCTGATCGTCCTGCATTTAGTGAAGCAGAGTGTGATGCGGTGCGTGATTGGGCAATGTCGGGTGGAGCATTGTTGCTGGTTGCTGATCACGCTCCAGCCGGAGCAGCGGCTGAGAGACTGGCATCTCGTTTCGGTATTGAAATGAGCAAAGGCTATCTGTTTGACACTACCCATGCCGAGCGTGCTCCAGATGCACAGGATAGCTGGGTTGTTTACTCACGAGAGAATGGATTGCTGGCTGAGCACGAGATTACTAAAGGACGCAATGATAACGAGAAGATTAACCGAGTTACCTCATTTACTGGACAGTCACTCAAATGCAAAGAGAATTGTGCTGCAATTCTTAAACTAACAGAATCGGCAGGTGACTATGATCCACAGACTGGCAAAGAAATACCGGCCACGAATCGGGCTCAAGCTGTAGCCTTATACTATGGCAAGGGGCGAGTAGTCGTGTTAGGGGAGGCGGCAATGATTACCGCACAGGTTACTGGTGATGGTCATATAAAATTTGGTATGCAGCGTTCAGGCAATGATAATAAGCAGTTTGCCCTCAATATTATGCACTGGCTTTCTGGCTTACTTAATAATGCGCCATCAGACCCCAGACACCAAGCAGATCATTTTTGACCCTAACACGATAATATTAAGACAACAGCTTTCTCAAGGATCATGGCTTAACTAGAATGTTATCCTCTCAAGATGATCATAAGCTCAAAATGTTCTATCGTGCTGATGTTGAGAAGGTATTACAACTAGCTGTTAGTACTGGAGCATTGCGTAGACAGGGACGGCCTTCTAAGGCTGAGATATTGGCTAGATTCTCTCAGCTGCCGACTTGCGCTACTAAATGGCAGTACATATTTACTTGTGAACTTCTCTGGCATAAATGCCAAAGCTTCCTGAGTTCGAGATGCTATCTCACGACAGTATCCTACACAATTACTACCAGGTTCGCGTTGACTTCCATCATTGATGGTTTTGCGAGCTTGCCTTTCAGCCATTAGGCTAAAGGTCTTACCTGCTCCTGGACGCGCACTCCCCCGCGTTCCCGCGGGTATGATTATTAGTTACCTAACAATGGTTGCTATGCTAGCAAAACATAAGCGAATCAGCAATATTTTTATCGCCTTCTCAGGCGATGGCAGGCTTAACTACGGTCTAAAGACTCGGAGAATGCGCCTGCCTTTCTGTTCAAAGATCTGTAAGATAATCAGATTATTGGTATAAGGCTGGGAAGTCTATGGCTTAGGTCTATTCCTAGTTGTAAATTTTTACCAATCTATAATGGTTTAATAGCCAGATTACTGATGAGACGGTGAAAGAATTATAAGCTAAAGCAACTGGAGAATATAATGATGAGAGAAAAGATTTTTGGGTATCTACTTAACCGCCGAGAGATATTGCAACTCATTAGTGCAGTAAGATTATCAACATTGGCGGGAATAATGCGGCTTAATATTTTAAGCATACTTTGTTTGTTGTTTAGTTCATTAGCGTTTGGCCAAGACAATTCTGTGCCAACAGACCCTAAACTATTTTTTCTTGATTCAGCAAATGCCCCAGCAAATTTTAAAGGGAACATAAAAGATCTGGAATGGCTTACAGGAAACTGGCGAACTGAAAGAGACGAAAACAGTTTCAGAGAAGATACCTATATGCCATTGGAAGGAAAACAGATGACAGCAGTAAACCGGGCCATTGCAAACAATGAAGTTGTCTATATGAATTACATTGTTATCTGGCAGGAAGGTGATACCGTAAAGATGCACCACAAGAACTTTGGGGCAAAACTAAATCTTCGTGGCACGAGGGATTTCACGCTGCTGAACAAGGATGGTAGTTATTTCTACTTTACCGGACTTACATTGCACAAGATTAACCACAACCTGTTTGAAGCATACTATGACTTTGGAGAACAAAAACAATTACAGATTACCAAAAGAGTTAATACTGCAAACCAGGTATCTGATGTAATTGAACTAAATACAGAAAAAGAGCTTTATCCTGAAGGTTTGGCTGTTGATGTTATAGGAAAGAAAATTTTCTTAAATAGTACTAATCAAAACAAAACAGTTGTAACTGACTTTGATGGCAAAAATGTTGAAGATATAAAAACAAAATACTATGGTCGTTTGAGAGGAACAGGTCTTTTATTCAGCAAT
>JBFLVQ010001017.1:0-2799 GCA_040758525.1 Acidobacteriota bacterium | reverse complement strand
CAATCCATTTAGTGAAGAAGCAGGAGCAAGGTTATACAAGACAGGAGACCTGGCTCGTTACCTACCAGATGGCAATATCGAATTCTTGGGTAGGATTGATCATCAAGTAAAGGTCAGAGGCTTCCGTATTGAACTGGGTGAGATAGAAACAGCATTAACACAATATCCCACGATACAAGAGTGTGTAGTGATAGCGAGAGAGGATGAGCCAGGCAATAAGCGATTGGTAGCTTATCTGATAGCAGAGCAGCCGCTCAATGTCAGCGAGTTACGCAATTATCTACAGCAACGTTTGCCTGAGTATATGATTCCTGTTGCATTCGTAAAGCTGGAGAATCTGCCCCTCTCACCCAATGGCAAAGTAGACCGTAAGGCGCTACCTGCTCCAGAACAGAGTAGAATAACCCTGGCCGAGAGATTTGTTGCTCCTAGAAATAGTATAGAGCAAAGGTTAGTCGCAGTATGGTCACAGGTGCTTGGAATTGAGCAGATAGGGATAGAAGATAACTTCTTTGAACTGGGTGGACATTCCTTACTAGCAACCCAACTAGTTTCCAGAATACGCAACGATTTCAAAGTAGAGTTGCCATTAAGTCACCTGTTTGAAGCGCCTACTGTGAGGGATCTGGCTAAGAGCATTGATTCAATGCTACGAGAGACCCAGGGGACAGTAGTGTCACCGATATTGCCCGTCTCAAGAGAAGGAATACTTGTCCCTTCATTTGCACAGAGACGGTTATGGTTTCTGGATCAGTTGGAGCCAAATAGCCATGTCTACAATATACCGACGGCAGTGCGCTTGAAAGGCAGGCTTGATCACGAAGCGTTAGAGAGAAGTTTCAATGAGATTATTAGTAGGCATGAGTCATTACGCACCTGTTTTACAATGGAGGCAGGTAATCCAATCCAGAGCATTGTTCCTGCCCTGAGCTTACGGATATCACTAATCGACCTGAGTGTGTTAAGTGAAGAGGAGCAAGAGAAAGAGACGCAGCAAATAACAACAGCGGATGGACAACGCCCGTTTAATCTGCAGGAAACCCCGTTGCTGAGAGTCAAGCTGTTGAAATTAGCAGAGCAAGAGCGCATCTTATCTATAACGATGCATCACATTATCAGCGATGGCTGGTCCATAGGAGTGTTCATTAGAGAGTTGACATCTCTGTATGAGGCTTACTCTATGGACAGACCATCACCACTATCACCGCTATCCATTCAATACGCCGATTATGCAGCTTGGCAACATCAATGGTTACAGCAAGAGGTATTGGAAAAGCAGTTGATATATTGGAAGCACAAGCTTACTAACCTAACAGTATTGCAATTGCCGACAGATTACCCCAGACCCCTATTGCAGAGCAATAGAGGAGCACATCAATCATTATTGTTATCGAGAGAATTGAGCGATGGGTTGAAAACAGTAAGTTTTCACCAAGGGGCAACTCTATTCATGACTACATTAGCAGCATTTCAAGTTCTGCTATATCGATACAGTGGTCAGGAAGATATTGCGGTAGGCTCACCAATAGCTAATAGAAATAGAGCCGAGATAGAAGAACTAATCGGATTCTTTGTTAACACTCTAGTGATGCGTACGGACTTGTCAGGTAATCCCAGCTTCGAAGTGTTGTTGGAAAGAGTAAGAGAAACAGCATTAGGAGCATATGAACATCAGGACATACCTTTTGAGAAGTTGGTAGAAGAATTACAACCGCAACGTGATATGAGTCGCAGTCCACTGTTTCAAGTGATGTTCGTAATGCAAAATGCGCCTATATCAGCACTGAAGTTGGGAGAGCTTGAGCTATATCCATTGGCTATAGAGAATAGCGCTGCGAAATTTGACATCACGCTAATGCTGGAAGAAACCGCAACAGGATTAGTCGGTTTATTGGAGTACAACACAGATCTGTTTGAGGCAGCAACCATCAACAGGATGATCGGCCATCTACAGATATTGCTGGAAGGAATATCCATTAATCCACGACAACGGATTTCAGATCTGCCAATACTGAGCGAGACAGAACGACATCAGCTATTAGTGGAATGGAATGACACAGCAGTAGATTATCCACACGATAAATGTATCCATCAACTATTTGAAGAGCAGGTAGAGCGTACTCCTGATGCCATTGCGCTAATCTATGAACAGGAGCAGTTAACCTATCAACAGTTGAATCAGCGTGCCAACCAACTAGCTCATTATTTAAGAAGCAGAGCCGTTTCAGCCGAACATTTAGTAGCAATCTGTGTAGAGCGTTGTATGGAGATGATTGTAGGGTTGCTGGGTATTCTTAAGGCAGGTGCTGCTTATGTTCCTCTTGATCCTACCTATCCTAAAGAACGACTCGCATTTATGCTTGAGGATAGCCAGACTAGAGTGTTGCTCACACAGCAGCATTTGGTGGCTTACTTGCCTGAGCATAAAGCAGAACTGTTCTGCCTCGATAGTAATTGGCCTCAGCTAGCAGCAATGCAGGAGCAGAACTTAACTAACACTGCCACATCTGATAACCTTGCCTACATCATCTATACATCAGGCTCAATGGGCAGACCCAAGGGTGTACAGATTGAGCATAAACAATTATGCAATTATGTAAGCAGTATTTGCTCTAGGTTAGCTCTTCCCCACACAGCTAGTTTCGCTACTGTTTCTACCTTTGCTGCGGATTTAGGTAACACAATGATTTTCTCTGCCCTAACCTGTGGCGGGTGCTTGCATGTACTGTCACAAGAACGTGCCAGTAATGCTGATGGCTTAGGAGAATACTTCTGCCGCCATTCCATTGATTGCTTGAA
>JBFLVQ010001016.1:0-2812 GCA_040758525.1 Acidobacteriota bacterium | reverse complement strand
AACCGATGCAGAGAGTAAAAGCGCGTGTGAATCATCTGCGATACTATCAATGACAGGCATCGGCAGATTGGTCCAACTCCAAGGTAATGGCAGTAATATGCCATTGCGGCAGCGCATCAGAATGCATACCACTCCTTGCCGCCAGAAAACTCGCCGTACTCGGCCAGAATGGCCACAATAGGGACTTTCTTCAGATATTACGGTGGCATCAGTACCACAAAATGCAATATAGGGTGCTGTTTGTTTTGGGGTTAAAAGGTACTATGAGTGAAGCGGAGATCCATTTATTAAAAATGCGGTTGCAAGCTGGTAGGATGAGCAAGGTGCAAAGTGGAATGTACCGCCACTCTCTGCCGGCTGGGTTAACGCGCTTGATAGATGGTACTGTTGTCAAAGATCCTGATAAACAGGTGCAACATATCATTGAATTAGTCTTTGCTAAATTTGATGAGTTAAAAAGTTGTAATCACTAAGCTCATTGCCCGATTAAGCAAATTAGCTTCAAGGCTAGAAAAATATAAGAGAAGTAAAAAATAGGAAAAGTAACCAGTTGGCTATTAATTTCCAATAGTCAACAATATGTGTATTTGCAAAGTAGTTTTGGAATTGCTGAAGTAATTTATCCTAAAAAAGAGATTTCTTAGGGAGGTATTTCAATGGATGAGGTAAAATCAACCCCGTCTTTTATATGCGGAGCGTGTCAAGATCTTTGTGTAAATTAATTCTCCATTCATAACAAAGGGACCCTATCACCATAGATAATAGCGAACTGATTCATAGCAAAGCGCCAATCCCTAATGGGCATAGTCCAACGTTTGCTAGCGTTGCGCAGGGCCAGGTAAAGCAGCTTCATAACAGCCTCATCGTTAGGAAACAGAGAACGATTCTTAATAATCTTTCTCAAGCTCACACTTAGTGACTCAATGGCGTTAGTTGTATAAATGAGTTTGCGAATTTCCTGAGGGAAAGCCAAGAAAGGAATGACTCTAGCCCAGTTAGCACGCCAACTCTTAGCAATCCTAGGATACTTACTATTGTAAGTAGATTCAAATATTTCCAGGTTCAACTCGGCTTCTTCAAGGGTAGCTGCGGTATAAATAGTTTTTAAGTCTGCTGCCACTTGTTTACGATCTTTCTCAGGAACATAGTTCAAGCAATGCCTAATCAAATGAACTATGCAGGTTTGCACTTCAGTCTTAGGAAATATCGCTTCTATTGCTTCTGGCAATCCTTTTAGTCCATCAACGCAGGCTATAAAAATATCTTTCACCCCCCGATTTTTTAGCTCTGTTACTATTGATAGCCAAAACTTAGCACCTTCTGTCTCAGCCATCCACATTCCCAACACTTCTTTAATGCCTGATAAGTTAACTGCTATTGCCAGGTATACTGCTTTATTAATAACTCTTCCATCCTGTCGCACTGTTATTTGCAAGGCATCCATATAAACTATTGGATAGATTGCATCCATTACCGCATCTGTGACAGTTGATATAAGCTCTGGGCTTACTTCTACTCCATATATTTCTTCCAGGTGTGCCTGTATATCTCTTGTTGTCATCCCTCTTGCATACATTGAGATTATCTTTCCATCAAATCCATCAAAACGGCGTTGCCCTTTCTTTACTATCTTCGGCTCGTATTGTCCAAGACGGTCGCGTGGCACATCTATCTCTATTTCCTCCTCTTTGCTAACTATAGTCTTTTTATACTTACCGTTACGTGCATTTCCATTCGGCCTTTTTCCGTTCTTCTCATATCCTAGCTGGTGCCTTAGCTCTCCTTCCATTACTCTATTTAGCAATGCCTTGGTGAGTTGCTTTATCAATCCACCCTCTCCTAACAAGTCCTCTGGTTTTTGGTATTCCTTTAATAGCTGATCTAGCATCTCTTGTGTTATGGCCATCTTCTTCTCCTTCTACTTTTCTCCTCACCAATTCTCTTGATGATGACTGATGATGATTTAATCCTCATCTGGCTATTTGCCATTAACACAAAGAATCTTACACCTCCTTCTACAAATGACTATTAAGACGACTGGTTATCAATTTTCACACTCTTTTGCTCGTCGCTGGAAGTTTCCGACTCTTTTCTCTATAAACTCTTCAT
Source organism: Acidobacteriota bacterium (assembly GCA_040758525.1). Classification (GTDB taxonomy): domain Bacteria; phylum Acidobacteriota; class Blastocatellia; order Chloracidobacteriales; family JADJPF01; genus JBFLVQ01. Next base: position 703 of record JBFLVQ010001016.1, on the reverse strand, counting down.
TTTTCATCTGTACTTCCAGCGGTGGAACACAATATTGCTTTCGAATAGTGTCATTGAGAAACTTGTCATATCGCTGAAAATTATCTTTTCCATAGATCGTCCCCATGATTTGGGAACGTCCCATAGATAATAGAAATGCGTCTAAAGAGGCTGCACTCAACCAATTTCCCCAAGTATGTCCTTTGAACCCCGCTACTGTTGCTAATACGTGTGCTGTCAAGTAATCATTGGGCTTATTGCCATGCTGAAAAACCATGGCTGCATGATAGTAATCATCGGCTGACTGAAGTAGTCCTTTGCTGACTATTTCAGAGACTTGATTGATCCTTTGTCTGGCGCGTTCATCTGATTCCTTTCTTTGTTCTGGAGTATTATAGGGTCTGTTGTCACTCTGATCTTCATTGAAGAGCTTTTCTAATTGTTTGCTGGCAGCAACTTGAGACTGATTTATCTGTGTTGCCATTGCATCCCCTTGTTGTAGATAACTCGTTCGCTGATGAACCTTGGACTCAAATGATAGGGCTGTGAATATTGCAATCACAGCAAAAGATATTATTCGCTTCATAACTACCTCTTTCTTGCAGTCAGGATAATATATATTGTGAATCTGCTTGGAGAAAAATATTGAACTGCTGCTCTTCACAATCTGCTCCGACTATCTAATCATAATTTGGTTGAACCCATATTAGACCTAGTCCGAGCA
>JBFLVQ010001015.1:0-2815 GCA_040758525.1 Acidobacteriota bacterium | reverse complement strand
GATCCCAATGATGCTGGTTACTTGCGTTCATCCAGCTTTGGCAGCAAATTGAACACTGCTGGCGGAGTCTTTGGTACTGGTGGTCCACGTGCTTTTCAGTTTGCTGTACGCTTAGACTTTTAAGTACGATACCACACCAATAAAATAAATATCTAAGCTCTTGCTAAAATCCGTATTTTTACGCTAAACTAGAGCTATCCTGTACCAGTACTTTTACGTTTTTAGTAATTGATACTGGTGCTGGGTGTATCTCCCTCAATTTCGAGGTATCCATGTATGGTGGTTACTATCTATCTTAAGAAAAATGACTGGCAGCTTTCCCAACTTACTTATGAAATGGAGAGCCAGGAAGTGAGTCGCCTACATGAAGATTTTATCTGTTTTTTACATAAAGGCGAACCCTTAGAAGGTTGGTATTTCTGCTCTCTTCCACTCAATACACACTCCAGCAAAAATGACCGGCGTACCTATTTTGTTTTCTCTCATATCGCTGCTATTGATAACGGCTGATTCTATTTGAGAAGGCAAACCATAATCAACCGGCAAATAATCTCTTACTTGGCAGTTAAATCTCTCTAGAATACTTTTTCACAACAGTATTAATAAAATGGCAACTATTTCTTTAGCGGTGTTTATCTTTATTTGAGTCTCTTGCTTTACTCAGTGTAGTAGAAATTGTATTGGCAATATGGGTCATACCTTTATAGCTAACAATATTTCCCTTTAAGAGGATTTCGCCTCGCTCATTGATAAGTTCTAAGGCAACTTGATAGCCATCATCTTTACTCTTAATTGTTCCACTTAACACCGCTTCTGCCAAATCCTTCTCCTCGGTAACAGTAAATCCATCTCTAGTCAGATTTTTACTTAAAAGTCTGCGTAGCTGTCGCGCATATGGGTCAGCTTTGAGTAGTTCTAGATAGATCTTTTGCAATTGGGCAAGCTTACTGTTAGCGTACGGTACGTCAGACATAGTTTTGGGCGATGTCGCTTCGTTATCTTTTATCTGTTCACCATTAGTTGTAAATATTGCCACCTCTTGTCGAGCAATATCATTCGACTGAGTGGCATTATCTTTATGCTCTGGATCTGTCGGTATAGATGGGTTGTTATTACTAGTATAGTTGGATTGCGGTGTAATAACCTGGGTAGGGAGATCTTGGGCATGTTGGATCTCTGCTTGTCGTCTTTTTACTATCAATCCATAATAGGTTAGTGTTAATAAGCAGATTACCAGACCAATAACGATATATGCTTTCACTCGCTTCGCTGGCAGTGGTTGGATACTATTTAGTTGCCCTGTTAGTGATGGTGTAATATACCTTGTCAGTGATAACAGATATGGCAAGAGACCCTCTTGAATGCCGATATCAACTATCGCAGCTTCATCATCTAGATTAGATTTACCAAGAGAGATCGCAAAGATAATTCGCTCACCTGTATCTACAACTGTAGAATACCATTTCCATCCAAATATCTTATATGATAATGAATTTTCAATCTCAGTTCGATCCAATAGCAGTGTGGCGAGTAATGACAGTCCTTTATCGCTATAGGTGGCCACTTTTACTAAACGGTTCATTCCTTCAATATTTAACCGTGTATGGTTCTTTTCTGGCAGTTCCAATATCCCCATCTTTTCACCATCTACAAAGATAATGATCTTTTTGGTATAGCAGGACTGAGTTGTTGCCGATGACCTATCATCAATAGATTCTTTGCTCTCTCCCTCCACACTAAACTCCTCCTGTTTACGTCTATCCAGATCTATTTTTTTAGTGGGCTGATTAATTGTATCAACAGGAATCAAAAACCGTGGAAGTGCCTGTTTTGGTGGCGGGAATTTTTCGGCTTTGTTGATTAGTGAACCATTGACTAGACAGGTCTCGATCAGATGGGTGTAACAAGTTGGACAAATGATTACATGTGCGCGGCCTAGTTCTTTCTCATCCTCCTTTTTAACCCTGTTAAACCACTGAAACAGATATTCAGCAAAAGACTCTTTGCTAGCCTGAAAAGTTTCTCCAGGACATTTAATCCCCCAAGGAGTTAGTTTGCGTCTAACCTCTTCTACAATAGTAGCTAGCTCTCCATCACTATCTTCCTCACTATCAAAATGCTCATGAACTCCACTGCCGGTGAAATTAATTATCAGGTTAAAACGCTCTTTTATTCTACGGATCAATTTCTGTTTTAGCCGGTATAGATATGATACATCGACTGGTTCTGGAGTAAGGAATGCGCAGATATCAATAACCTGTGGGATTTTGTAGCTATATACCAAATGGCTGATGGCTAGTTCTAGGTAGGGTAATCTAGAATCTATTGAATAGTGGATAAGAAATTTAAGATATCGCACCACCATATCCTGCTTGGTAAAGCGCTCTTTTTCCAACATTGCACTCAATTCTGCAAAACGGGGATTATATTGAAGCTCATTGTCTGCCAACTTCTCTGTCAGGCTCTTGATTGATGATGCTGATGTTGATTCAAGTGAGTGTAGGTGGCGAAGTAGATAACTGGTCTCCTGATATTTCTCCCATTTCTGCGCTTCTTGCCAGATTATCTGTTGAAATATTTGTGCTTGAGGGGGTAATACTTTGGTTCTCTTCTTAGTTGCGATGGAATTGATTCGTGAGCGTATCTTCTCATTGACTGCCTTTTTTACACTAGCAGCAGCATCTAGCACAATTTGAAATGCGATCTCTTCATTGGGAAAGAGAAAAAGCGCAAGATCAATAGCCTCTTTTGAGAAGATCAAGAGATCTTTATCTGCTTGATTCATCTTAACAAAAACAGATAAAGTAGCAGCAAA
>JBFLVQ010001014.1:0-2816 GCA_040758525.1 Acidobacteriota bacterium | reverse complement strand
CACCAATGTAGTAGAGTGCAGGTTTAGATAGACCAGCATACTCATCACCGGCAAAGAGAGGTTTTTCGCCTTTCCAGAGGCTCTGATGGCAATGCATGCCACTACCATTATCTCCATACAATGGTTTTGGCATAAAGGTCGCTGCCTTGCCGTATAGGTAGGTAGTGTTGCGCACTACATATTTGAAAAGCATCACATTGTCCGCAGTAGTAAGCAGGTTCGAATAGCGAAAGTCTATTTCACATTGCCCTCCAGAAGCGACTTCATGGTGATGACATTCAGCCTCTATACCCAGATCCATCAGGTTAAGAGCAATCTCAGAGCGTAGATCCTGTAATGAATCGACGGGTGGCACTGGCACATAGCCTTCTTTAGAGCGTATACGATAACCTAAATTATTGGTATCGCGCCCACTGTTCCAGTTACCCTCTTCACTATCGATAGCATAAAGGCATAGATTAGGATCATTTTGGTAGCGCACACTGTCGAAGACAAAGAATTCGGCCTCGGGGCCAAAATAGACAACATCAGCGATACCAGTGTACTGTAAATAACTCTCAGCTCGCCGTGCTACACCACGTGGATCAAGGTAATAACCTTCCTTAGTAATTGGATCAGCAATATCAGCGAACATACAGAGGGTCGGTTCTTCAAAGAATGGATCGACCCAGAAGCGGCTTGGATCAGGCATCAGTAGCATATCGGACTCATTGATTGCCGCCCAGCCACGTAAGCTTGAAGCGTCAAAGCCAAACCCTTCATTGAAGGAGTCCTCAGTAAACTGGCTAACAGGAAATGTCATGTGATGCCACTGTCCAAGTAGGTCAGTAAAACGGAAATCGACAAACTTTACTTGTTGATCGACAGCAAAACGGAGCACCGTTTTCGGGTCCATAAATAGTCCTCCTGCACTCTCATTTATTGCGCACGATTGTCGGTCTGTCCCTTTGTCATTGAAAAAGGTGATTATAGAGGCAAGGATGCCGCCGGTGTCAAGCGAGGGTGGCGATAAGTACCTGTTTCTGCAGCAAATAAATGGGGTTATAGAGAGGGAAAAAAGTTTTGACACCCTCCCCTCAATCTGTTACATTTCGTCGCTTGTACAAATCGATTTTACTGAGCGCAGTGAGGGCATCTAGATGAAAAGTACGCTTGAGGAGACCATACAGACCTATGGCATCGAAAATTGGGGAGCTGGCTTCTTCGATGTCAGCAAAAAAGGCCATCTATTGGTCCGGCCTGGTGAAGGCGAAGTGGCAGAAGCCGATGTCAAAGAGATCATTGATGATCTAGTTCGGCGTGGAATAAAACTGCCCGTCATCCTACGTTTTCCTCAGTTGCTCTCCTATCAAGTGCGTAAGCTCTATACCTCGTTTCAGGCATCGATCAAAGAATTTGATTATAAAGGCGCGCATCTGGCGGTCTTTCCTATGAAAGTCAATCCCCGTCGCGATGTCCTAGAAGAGGTGTTACGCGAAGGCCGTCGCTACAATTTTGGTATCGAGGTCGGCTCGAAGCCAGAACTCTATGGTGCATTGGCACTCGATCAGTCTCCAGATTCACTAGTTGTTTGTAATGGTTTTAAGGACGAAGCCTACATTAAACTTGCTTTTCTAGGAATAAAACTAGGCAAGCGGCTTATTCTTGTGATCGAGAAAGTAGAGGAGTTAAACATTGTCTTGCGCCAGGCTAAAGAGACTGGTGTTAAGCCATTGATTGGTATACGTGCACGTCTATATTCACGTGGCTCGGGTCGCTGGGAAAAATCTGGTGGTGATACGGCTAAGTTTGGCCTTACTACCAGCGAAATGCTTGAGGTAGTCCGCTTACTGCGTGAAAATAATATGCTCGACTCGCTCAAAATGCTCCATTTCCATATAGGTTCACAGATCACCGATATCAAACGCGTCAAGAATGCAATGAAAGAGGCCGCGCGTGTCTATTGTAAGATCCGAGATATGCGTATTGATGTCGAGTACCTTAATGTAGGTGGCGGTATGGGCGTGGATTATGATGGTAGTAAAACCAGTTTTGACTCTTCCGCTAACTACTCAATTCAAGAGTTTGCCAATGATGTTATCTATACGATCAAGAATGTCTGTGAAGAAGAGGATGTGCCAGAGCCAACCATTGTCACAGAATCGGGTCGTATTGTCGCAGCCTTTCATGCGATGATTATCACCAACATACAGGACGAGATCGAAACCGTACTTGATGATATCTCTAAAGTCACTACTGCCACTGATGATCCTCAAGTGGTTATTGAATTAAAAGATCTCGTCGATAATATCAATTCAAAGAATTATCGTGAGTACTATCACGATGCCCTAGAACATAAGGAAGAACTCTTTACACTCTTTGATCTAGGCTTGATTAGTCTAGATGATCGCGCCAAAGGTGAATCACTCTTTTGGGAAGTATGTGAGCGCGCCAACCGTTTTGCTCAACAGTCTAAAATTATTAGTGAAGAGTTTGATGAATTGAAGAAACTGCTCTCAGCCAAGTATCTATGTAATTTTAGCGTCTTTCGTTGTGTGCCAGATGCTTGGGCAATTGAGCAACTCTTCCCTATTATGCCAATCCATAAGCTTGACACTGCGCCTTCAGAACATGCCACACTGGTTGATCTCACCTGTGATTCGGATGGGATTATTGATAAGTTTGTCGATCTTAAAGATATTAAAGAGACACTAGAACTACATCCTTTCCAGCCTGGCGAGCCTTATTATCTAGCTATCTTTATGATTGGCGCTTATCAAGAGGTAATGGGAAATTTCCATAATCTCTTTGGCACACTCAATGAGGCACATGTGATC
>JBFLVQ010001013.1:0-2826 GCA_040758525.1 Acidobacteriota bacterium | reverse complement strand
CAGGCCACACTAAACCTGCATTCTTACAGGAATTCTCGGTTTAGATGAAAACTATAATACTCCCCATTTTCTGGGCACCGCCGAGACTTGGAAAAGATATAGCGGATGGTTCGTTGGCCCACGCACAGACTAGGGAGAGAGATATGAAGAAATTTGATGCTCAGTTCAAGTTCAAGAGCAACAGTGCTAGCTCTAGCGAGAACTTTCCATAATTCATCAAGCCGGTTTTTAATGGGGTTAGACCTTCTAAGAGCTTCTGTTATACGGCAAGCATAAACTTCTGGGGATTGGCAATAAGCATCAGCACGTAGACTGCCTTCTATCTGCTGTTGAATAGCAGCCCCAAAATCAATTAAAAAAGGCTTACCCACACCCCTAGTCAATAATAAGCTTAATAACAAGGTCAACAACCACCCTTTTATTTTTATCTACTTAAAGTGTTTATAGGAGCAATAGTTTATGATCGTAAATGTACGATATACGTGGTGAATAGGTGAATGGGAATTGATCAATGGGTAGGCCATCCACACTTGTGGTTCTATCGGAGCATACTCCACTCATTTCTGAAAAACCGACTCCGACCCCTGTTTTCTCACATATGTCAATTCACACTATAGAAGATTTTTACTGGTATCCCCTGATTACCCGAGTTGCGAATGCGCAAGTAATATACAAAATCATCTCCAACCTCAGTTGAGCAGGTGCATTTATCTGGAAGTTCAAAAGAGAAGCTTATGGTGCTCGGTCCACCATTTCCGATTGCTTGAATTTCTTGAGCTCTTATTATCTCGTCAGACAAGCAACAACACTGATGCACTCTCACACCGAAGTACTCTTCGTAGGAAGGAACTGTGTCGCCAGCACGGGGTTCGTATTCCGCTGTCACCTTAACCTTAATGGTATAGCCTTTCGCTGCGTGAAACGGCAGGGAATACACAGTACCTCGCGCGAACTCTGGAAAGGTTTCACTTACGGGCAACGCGACAGCACCGCTACAAGTTTTATCTGTCCGCAAGTTGTCCTCTGCTCGCTGCAGAAACAACTGGTTTGCCGCTGGAAAAGATAGTGGGGTGATGATAGGTGGATGGGATGTAAACGCGCTTGGTCCGTTTGTACCTAATGGAGCACGCTGAACGCCAGAAGGCATACCCCCTTCCGAACGACTACCAGTCTGCTGGATAACGTGGGTCAATTCATGAGCCAACAAGCGTTGTCCCTCGGTGGAGAAGGGCGCATATTGCCCAGCCCCAAACACGATGTGATTTCCGACAGTAAATGCACGTGCCCGAAGATCCGATGCTACCTGCGCGTCTTCACTTGAAGCGTGTAAGCGAACCTGGCTGAAATCCTTCCCAAAGCGTGGTTCAAAGAACGCTCTCATTTCTGTATTCAGTGGCTGACCACCAATTTTCAAATGGTTGATCTGTTGGAATAAAGACCCGGATTCTGGATTGGGAACGATATTTTCTGATTTGGATTCCATTCTCTGAATAGAGGGAGCTTGAAAGCGGCTCGATACCCTCCCATACATAGCAGTGACTGGATCCGTCATTCGCATCACTTGCTCAGCAACGCGGTCAGCTTCCTGCTCATATTTGTCTTTCGGCTCACTGATCGTTAGTTTCGTCTGAATCGCTTCTGCTGCAGGAGGATGTATAGGAATCTGGCTAAAACTGTGTCCAGGTTGGGAGACTGTTAACGTCGGAGGCTTAATGTCGGAATCCTGGTTCGGCAACGGAAACGTTGTCAACACTACTTGATTACCTATGGTGGGATGGGAACTCAAGAGAGGACGTACAGCAAGAGTTGGTGCTTTACTAAACTTTATATTGCTAGTAATGTCGCTTTGCTGATTTTGCTTCTGATTCTGTGCATATGTACGCATTGTTGGCTTCTCCTTTATGAGTTATAACGCCTAATTCCGAACTCAGCCGCAAAATGTCATCTTGGATGTCAAGCAGCATTTAAGGATCTCGTACGAATTCTTCGCCAGAAGCATTGCGCCTTAACACACCTGTCCTAATCATTTCATACACAAGTAATTTATTCTATGTTTGTTGGCGATCTTGTTGGAAGTATCCATTGATAAAAGCGCGATCACGATGCTTGTCTACAGGGTATCCCACCATTTCCAATTCCCTCCTCTACCCTAAATCTGGTACACTCTGACCCAATAGATGCCATTTCTAGCGGATGTAACACAATATAACCCTATGTACTTGATAGTCTCTGGCAGAACAGTCTATCATCTAATGAAGAATGAGGCATTTAGCAAATGCGGTATGGATGTGAAGTTTCTCCGCAGGAACTTTCAAGGCAAACGCGGTGAATTTAAGGATGTGCGGGAATGCTACACAATCGTAGAGGAGATTCCAGCAGGAAGAGTGCTTTGTAGTAGATGTGAGAAGTTAGATGTTCAAGTACCCGCTTGGGCAGAAAGGTTATTAAAACAATGAAAGTTATTACCATTGCTAACCAGAAGGGTGGCGTGGGTAAAACGACGACGGCTGTCAATCTTGCGGCTGGCCTTGCCCATTCAAATCGTCGTGTGCTGCTAGTTGATTATGGGCATTTTTGCATATCCTCCGAAAAGGATATTCCAGAGATTATATTACCAAATCCTTTCAGATAGTAGCGATTAATAATCAGGCCATCAATGAAAGAAGGTAAGGTTCTTGATTGTCTCAGGCTGCTGGGATAATTGACGAGAGCGCTTAAGCATCCATCAATATTCTTACCAGGGCAGGGTCAGAGCCTTCGGGGATGAAGAAGGTTGCTTCTCCAAATGAACCGAGAATCTTCATCCATAGTCGCTAGACTTGGATG
>JBFLVQ010001012.1:0-2838 GCA_040758525.1 Acidobacteriota bacterium | reverse complement strand
ATCATAATATTTTCCATAGGTTCTTAGTTGATATAGTTGTGTAGATATATGAAATCGATCAACTATCCAAGAGTAATACTTTTGAAGCTCAAATAGTCGTACCCAGGTCTGATATGTCTCTATTGCCAACTCCTCTTCCTGAGGTTCAAAATTGATAGCTCCTCTTCCCCAAGGAAAATTTGTAAATGCGCACCATTCAGCCGATATGATAGGTGAATGATATCTATATTTGCGTACGCCTACAATTCTAGGATGCTCATTAAGACCAAATGCGATCTCGGTTTTAAATGTTAGCCGTGTTCCTTCAAGAATTATCTTTGGACAGAGTTTATTCCCCATAAATATTCTGTTTATACCAACCTTTCAATATACTCACGGCGCATTATAGGAACTGAATTATATAGATCTATTTGTGCAGAGTATCGTACATCTTCAGCAAAACCTTTTTCTCGTAGTTCTTGTCCACTGCTACAATCCCATAACATTTCTGATACTCTACTTTGAAATTGCAAAAATGCTCCTTCACAGATCAGTGCCTCAGGAGATTTCTCCTCTACTAGATATGAGAGAATCGCTCCTGCTGCTAAATAGTCTTCAATTGCTACTCGCATTCCTGCATCTTCATTGGAATGTGTCCATCGCTCGCCACAAGCAATTATTGTTACAGCTAGATCGCTTCCATTAAGTATCTTTGATACTGCACCAGCTACTGCTTTTGCATTAATTAATGTGCCAATAAAAAGATAGGGTACATCCTTACCAGAGCAAGCGCACATTGCACCATTAGGAGATTGCAGTACAATGCGGATATTGGGCGCTAAGTTTAGATAGGTAAGAGGAGATAATGAAAAACGTCCTTTGCTTGGCACATCCTTGCGGGCTACTGCTGCTTCTGCGTCTACTTGTAAGGCAAATTTGATAGGATCATCAGTAAGAGGGCAGGGATAGATAATCGCACCATTATGGACAGCGGTAATAACAGCAGTAGAGAAGCTGAGGGTATCGACAATTACGATAATATCTCCACGTTCTGCAGCTTTACGAGAGCCATACCACCCCCAATCCAGCTTACATCGATAAGGATTTTGAGAAAACGGATCCATACTATCTACAATATCTTCTCTCGCCAAGGAAGAGTATTTTCTTCTTTTAAAACTAGCCTGGGTTTGTTATTTACAATCTCATTTTGATAGATTGTCACAGATGCATTTTCAAAGATCCCTTCTTTGTAACGGCGTATCGCTTCGTCTATGGAAAAGTGATGTACTAGACGTTGAAAGAGGATTAACCAATGGCCATGTACAATTACCAATACTCTTTGTCCATCATAATCTCTTGTTAAAGTTCCTAAGAAGCTATGGATTCTTAATTCAATATCTGGCCAGTTTTCTCCACCCCAAGGACGATAATGGTAATAGCCTTCTCGCTGTTTTCTCGCTAGTTCTTCGGGAAATCGCTCTTTGATCTGGTCTTCAGTCATAACATGCCAGATCCCACGCTGACCTTCTGCCAGCCTGGGATCTTCATATACTTTTGCTTCTGGATACATCAAATGGATTGTCTCTTTTGAGCGCTGATAATAGGATGCATAGTAGACATCAAAATAACCAAATCTCTCTTTAAGATATTCTCCAGTAATAATTGCTTGTTGACGTCCACGTTCAGTTAGTTGATAACCATAAGCTGGTACTGAGAATGCTGCGCGATCATTAGTCGATCTAATATTTCCTTCAGATTCTGCATGTCTTACTAAAACTAACAGATTAGGCCAACCCATATTTTTCCTTTCCGATCAGTTTATATCTATATGTGTAGTGTACCTTCAGCGACTACCACGGCGCTACCAAAGACTGAGACCTCACTACCACGCACTAATACCTCTATACGGCTGGGCCTTTCCATTGTATAACCTTGTTCAACAACAATGGTGGTATTATCCTCGACAATACCACGCGCGACAAGATAACAGGCAAGCGGACCCGCTGCGCTCCCTGTGGCGGCATCTTCCCAAATACCAACGGTGGGATTAAAGAAGCGAGTATGGGCTCTTGCAGAAGGGTCAAGAGTGTCTAGACAGAATAGGTAGCAACCTTGGCCATTGACTGTGCGAAGTAGCGAGGCAAGCCGCTCAGCATCAGGACGCGCACGCTCGATGGTGGCTCGATTGCGAATAGGAACAAGCAGATGTGCAGCTCCTGTAGAGACAACCTGTGCAGGCAACTGATCTACAATTAGATCTGCCTGTGTGAGATGTAGTGCAGTAGCTAGTTCTGACAGATCATTAACTACTGCGCCAAAGGATGGCGCTGTTTGTAACATACCAATTGCACTGAGTTGTCCAGCATCATATCTAATCTCGACAGGAAGTATACGCGCTCCGATCTCTTGCATAAATTTAGTATGTATTGGATCAAGGGTCAGTCGGCCAGTTTCAGCCAACCACCACCAAGCGCCTAATGCATTATGGCCTGCACCAAAGACCTCTGTGCCCGTAGGTGTAAAAGAACGTAACCGCCAATCAGCGTAGGGTTGAGTTGTAGGCAGTAGAAAGGTGGTTTCAGACTGGTTGAACTCACGCGCAATACGTTGCATTGTTGTCTCCTCTAGCGATTGTGCGTCTGCTACAACAGCAAGAGGATTACCAGTGAGTGGCTCGCAAGTGAATACATCAACGATATAGAAATGAAGCTGTTGATTGTGTTGAGATAGTTTTGCCATAAGACTCCTTTTATCTGTATCGATCTGCTAATGCTAGTAGCAAGGAGCGTATTATGGCAAACAGGTTTAACATCATTTCAAGCTCTCATTTATTTTTGCATCGCAGACAGCGCAAATAAA
>JBFLVQ010001011.1:0-2843 GCA_040758525.1 Acidobacteriota bacterium | reverse complement strand
TTATTTTTGTTATCAACCAGCGTGGAGATAGTGGACTGGGGATACAAAAAGGTTAAAATTGATATTAGGTGCTTAGTAGCATAAAAGGAGAAAAGAGTTATGAAACTAGTTTGCCCAAAGTGTGGACATAAGGTAAAAGCAGAGGCACATATACAAATATGCCCGCGTTGTAAATCACCAATGGTTATTGTCAAGCGAACTGTTATGGCAAGATATAATAGATCATAATACAGTAGATAGGCTTAGCTGTGATAAAGATACTCTTCTTGGCTGCCAATCCTGCTGACACAGAGCCGCTTCCGCTTGATGAAGAGATACGTGCCATTGATAAGAAGATACGTGCTGCACAATTTCGTGATCTATTTGATATCAAACAACACGGCGCTGTTAGTATCGATGAGCTGCAAGAATTATTGTTACGCCATAATCCTGACATAGTACATTTCACTGGCCATGGTAGTGAAGCCAGCGAGATTATTCTTAACGACAAACAGGGCAATAGTAAGCCTGTTTCTGTGCGTGCTCTCAGTAATCTATTCGCTGCTTTGAAAGATAATATTCGTTGTGTAGTACTTAGTTGTTGCTACTCTCAATTACAAGCTAGAGCTATTGCTCAACATATTGAATGTGTTATTGGAATGTCGAATGATATTACCGCTGAGGCTGCGCTCAGCTTTGCCAGTGCATTCTATCAAGCTCTCGCTTATGGCAGAACCATTAATACAGCCTTTCAACTTGGTTGTGGACAGATTGACTTGGAAGATCTGCCAGAACCGGCTATTCCTAAACTGTTAACCTTAACAGCGCAATCAGGAGAGATTAAGTTTGTTGATCCTGTTAGCCTGATTAATAGTTCAACCACAACCAAGGTTAGCAATCTATCGCGAACCTATACTAACACTGGTGAAACTGAAAGCATTGATCTGATGAAAAAGCTTAATGCCTTAGTACCACAACAATTCAATCAACTACTCTACGTTATTAAACCGCCCGATGGACTTATCTCCTCTTCGCCAGCTCCACAAGCAGAACGCACTTATCAATTATTAACCTGGGCAGAAAGCCCTACTGGGTGTGGATTAGCAACAATCAAAAGGGTTCTAGCAGAGATCTTAATTTCTAAGTAGCAGTCTCTTCCTGAGATTGAGAATCGACCTCACTAGGGAATGGTTGCCATCCTTGCTGCCAGTTAAGATACTCTAATCCACTAAAGTTCTTCTTGTAATCATAAAAAGAGGGTTCATGATAGGCATAACCAGGATAGTAATAGTGACAGCCTTGTGCTTGTGAATATTGAATTGCTAAAAGCATGGTAAATATTCCCAGACTACGTTTTGATTCCATTGGTTCAAACATCGCATAAACTGCAGAAGTAGACTGTTCACCCACATCCAAAAAGCTTGCAGCAACAAGCTTGTTATCAATATAGACACAGATCTCCTGATTGGGACAAGGAACCGTAGCCGGTTTTTCTGAAAGAAAAGTATAGATCGAATCAGGAATATTCTGCTTGAAACGCTGACGATGGCGATAGAAGAGTTCCTCTTTTTCTTTGTCTATGGTAGTGGCGCGTATCAAAGTTTTGATATTACTATTTTTTGCCAATACCCGTTTTTGGCTACGAGAAAGCAAGAAACGGGATAACTCGATCCGTAATGGCATCACTGTGCAATATCTACCTCTGTGCCAGGCTTGCTGGTAACGGAAGAAGTATACACCAAAGTGTCTCCAACCCTGTGCCAAGAGAAAATCCATCTGATCTGGTCTAACACTCAAACAATAGAATGATTCATCTAAAAAGCGCATGTTCTTACCAATTTATCTAGAGAATATTCTCTCTATTTTAGCCTACCTAAGCGAGATCTTTAACCAATTAATTGTTCAAGGGGGGTTATCAGTAGAAAAAATCCTTCAAAGCGATCCGGCAACGCTTAATTGCCGCGAGTCTGCTTGGATAGATTAGATCGATCTTTCTTAACATATCTGCATTATCAGATTGTATATCTGCTTCTGAAGGCTCTCTTCCCAATCTTTTAGCAAGTTTCTGTAGATAGATCTCCACCTCCTTTTTAGAAGCTGCTGTTTTAGGCTTCTTAGTGGGTTGTCTCGGTACAATTAAATTTCCAGATAGATCCAGATTCTCTCGCATAGCCAGTAGCTTCTCTGCAGTGATACGCCCATAGTTGGGATCGATATCAATGGTAATATAGCTACGACCAAGCTTATGTGCAACAATGGCCGTTGTACCTGTGCCACAAAATGGATCAAATACTAGTCCCCCCCGGTAAGTTGTCAACATTATAATTCTTTCCATTAGTTTTTCAGGCAACTGGCAAGGATGTGCATCTCTATACCGCTTATGTTTGATTCTATGAATATCAGACCAAATATCAGAGAGTTCAACCTTTTTATCATCACCCGATCGTTTTCGTCTTTTAATACAAGAGGCTCGTAAACAATATTGAGGAGAGTCTGGTGGTAAAACACTATCTACTGCATTTTCACAAGCAGAGTAGTTAAAGACGGGAGTGGCGCCAGGTTTAGTATAGTATAAGAGAGCATAATGTGCTGGCATTATTTTACCTCTAGGATCAGATAAAGCATCCCAAACAATCCAATGACGAAACTCTAGTTGATTATTTAAGAAAGCAGCATGATGAATAGCCCATTTAGGGAGATTTAATACTATTAAGCTTCCTCCCGGCTTTAGCGTCTTAACCATTCCATATAACCAATGGTTGCACCATTCAATATAATTGCGTTCTGCTAAAGCGTCTTGATATTTATCATAACTCTTCTTCAAGTTGTAAGGCGGATCAGCAAAGGCCAGATCAAATATGCCT
>JBFLVQ010001010.1:0-2846 GCA_040758525.1 Acidobacteriota bacterium | reverse complement strand
AGATTAGCCCTGGCAGCTAGTCAGGAATTTGCCATCTAGAATAATTGTAGGAGATCAAAGATGAACAGAAGATTAATTCCAGAAAGTTAGCAGGAAGCGTGCGAAAGTAGGTGGAAGAGGTAGTTGAGTCAGATAGGAGTAGCCAAGCAGAAATTGAATAGATAGCTATTCATTAGCGTTTAATGATAGAATCTCCACAAATTTTCTATAAGGACAGATTATGACTAGACTGATGAGAAGTATAATCATTGGTTCAGCCGTATTCAGTCTGTGGACTTGTCAACCACTTGATCCTCCTTTGACTTCACAGACTTCACAGACTTTGGTGAGCTATGATCTAGGCGCTAGACCACGGGCAATTGTGACTGCTGACCTAAACAGCGATAAAATTATTGACGTAGCAGTGGCAAACTCTGGCGATGGCACTGTATCCATTCTTGTTGGAGTTGGTGATGGGCGACTTTGTCCGGCTGTTGGCTCACCATTTCCTGCTGGCCAGGAACCAGTAGATGTAGATGCGGCAGACCTCGATAGGGATGGTGATATAGATCTGGTCTTTGCCAACCATGAAACCGAATCTATTACAGTTCTTCTCAATAATGGGCATGCACACTTCACAATGGCTCCAGGATCTCCTTTCAGAACAGGTGCACGTCCTCACATTCATGGTCTTGCCACTGCTGACTTCGATGGTGATGGTTGGATAGATATAGCAGTTGACAGTGCTGATACTAAAGAGATACGCATACTTCAGGGTGATCGACTTGGGTTCGGCAAGATAGTTGCTGTGGGATTAGACACTATGCCATACTCTCGTCTTGGAGCGGCAAACGTAACGGGTGATGAGAATAAGGATGTGCTCGTTCCAGGTCACGGTGACTCTACGGTGCGTGTTGTACATCACAAAGGCACAAGCCTAGCACCAGCCGCTTGGAAGATACAGCTCACTGATAAACCGTGGATGGTAGTTGGTGATGATGTGAACGGCGACCAACGAACAGATATTATTGTTATTCAATCAAATGCTGTTGGTGTCTGGCTAGCCAGACCGGATGGCTTTTTCCCGGTCCAGGGTTCAACCTTTCCAATCCAAGGCGCTACTGAAGTTGCAACAGGCGATATTGATGGGGATAACTTAGCCGACCTAGTAGTAGGCCCATGGGATGGTGACGAGGTGACAGTGCTCACAGGGCGAGAGTTGATTATGAGAAAGGTTCGCACCTGTGAACGGCCCATTGGGCTAGCAATTGCTGATCTAAATGGGGATCACCGTGGTGAGTTGCTTGCTACGTGTATGAACCAGAATCGATTAGTGATCGTGACTAAGCCAGTTGGTCGCTGATCATAAGGTATTAAGCCTGATAGAAATGTAAGATCCATTTAGTGTAATCTCACCATAACTCTGGAAGCTAGGTCTCCAAACTCTAGATGAAATCACACAGTAGCCTTCATTTATAGAAATGATAATGTGGCCTGGGAAGAAGACGCAAACCTTTGGAGAGCTTAAACAATAGGTATATCCTTTAAGAACCAATCAATCGCTTCAATTGGATCTACTCCTGCAGGAAAAGCAATAGCGCATTGCTCAACCCATTGTGCGGGTGTGAATTGTCCACCGGCCTGATAATAGTGACGATAGGCAGCTACAACATTGGGCCATTCTATAGCATTGCTGCGATTGGATAGTGTTTGTACAAATTGTAATGGACTTATCTTGTGGTTATCGACTGCGGCTGTTAAGGATTCGAAATATGCCATTTCCCATCTACACCTTGTCATAGCGAACGTGGACATTATAGGTTGCTATGGTAGTAAAGGGTAGTGGAAAATATAAAGAATGTCTCATTAGCTGTCGCCTCATATTGATAATTTCAACAAATAGCGTTTAAGCTGATCGTAAGGAATGGAAAGGTCAACAAGGCACTCTGATTCCCAGTCTATTTAAGAGACCATTTACTTTTTAGAACTTGTTGAGAGATGTATCTCTAGTGAGTCTAAGTAGAATCTTTTCTATCTGGACAACTTTATCAGTGAGGCAAGCAAGTTCGTGACGTGTTTGGGTAGTGTCGATATGTAGCATGTGTAGGGCTGTTTCTACTTCCTTGAGGCGGTCGTAGTTCTTTAGTGCAGAGCTAATGTGGTTGATTTCATGAGCTAGATCGCGTAAGACAGCATAGATTACAGGATGGTACTCTTTTTCGCTAAGACGATCTAATACATCAGCCAAATAGTCAATTGTGCCCCGCAAGTCTTCATTAGGATTATTTCTCTGTGGCTGCGTATCGACACTATAAAAGGATCTTCTATTTGCTACCATATCATCACCCTAAAATCGCCAAATTTATTCTGCTGGTATTTATACGCAATATTAATGCCATGTAGCAAAAGAGGTTGTTGCAGGCTTGTAAGCCCTGAAACTACAATAAATGATACAGATGTAGGGAGATGGGTCAGCGCTAGTTGTATACTATCTAATGAGGAAAGTTGACGCACTCTATTGGATGATATAGGAAAAACTTACCAGCCAAGCACCATATGATAGCAACAATGTTTTCTAATTGAGCGAGATTGGCAGGGCTGACACTGGATCAAACTAGCCGGACTATAACTATTGTTACCATTGTTGTGAATAAAAGAGCGTCTTGAGCCTGGCATCGATCTACAAAATAATCTCAATCTGGATGGGGCAATATGGGTATGTTAGTAGGTCAATCTGCCACAGTAATTCTCCACATGTTAGTTAGCAATATAGCTGATTTATTGAGTGTGTACTAGGTCATTGAAGAGAATAAGGTTATGCCTCAATACAAACTAGCCATTCCACGCATCTGTAGTATGTTAATTGC
>JBFLVQ010001009.1:0-2849 GCA_040758525.1 Acidobacteriota bacterium | reverse complement strand
CGATTTTGACAACCTGGACAGGCGTAATGTTTGTAGTTTCGGCTACGCAAAACAATCTTAGGCTTAGGCAAATCCTCTGGGCGGGTAATACCTTCCGTGGGGTCAGGCAAATATTCTCCGGGGCCAGGCATGGCAAAGTTCTCCTTGTCCTGCTATTTCTGCCCTGCAATTTACAGCTTTTGCCCTGTTTTGTCATGGCCGTTTTTCACTAATGATGCTAAAGACTCAGATTTTTTGCTTTTTTCCAGATTCGCTGAAAAAAGCTTTCTTGATGATCGGGTTCGTCAGAACTTAATCTTGACTCGCTATCGCTACGGAAAGTACGATCTGGGTGTCTCTGTATCAATTCTTCCTTCTTCTGCTTCCACTCTTCACTATTGAGCCAACTATCCCGTTCAGCCTTTATCTCTGCGATCTCTTCTTCGCTTAGCATACTGAAGAAGGTTTGCCAAAAAGTAGCAATATTCCTTCCGCATTCTTCACAACTTTGCACGTGACTTTGAAAGCGTGCCTCTTCTTCTGAGGATAGCTCAGCATGACAATTCTTGATGAAAGTAACCTCATCCCAAAGCGAACAACTCATAAGGATCGTCCTTGCTGAAACTCGACCATATCATACACGTCTGCCATGGCTAACTGGCAATTAATTATCGGTAACTGAATACTGCCTGAAATATCCCTACACTCAGACACCTGCCAGTTACCATCTTGCTGCTTAACGTGCACGATCACGTGTGGCTTGTACTGGTCAACAAGCACATATTCTCGTAAAGTAGCAATAGTTTTGTAATGATCGAACTTGTCACCTTTGTCATACTTCATTGTGGAGCTAGATAGTACCTCGACAAGCAAGGAAGGATTAAGCAAGCTATGTTTACCATCAAGAATTTCTATCTCTGGCTTGCTACACAAAGCCACTACATCAGGGTAGGTGTATAAATCTGAACCTGTTTTTACTCTCATGTCACTGGTAAGTACACGACAACCACGGCCCTTTAACTGACCTCTTAAATTCTCGCTTATATTATCTTTGATTTGAGCATGCTCCAAAGTTCCCCCCACCATTGCATAGATATCGCCCTGGAAGTACTCAAACCTAATATCAGATTCAGCCTCAATACTGAAATAATCTTCTATCGTGTAGTAGTGTTTTAACTTAGTTGACATAAGAGTTTATCCTATCCTCTCTTTTCCGCTTCTCTACTCTATATATTGCCCAATTCTTGCCGCGATGTCACCAGCTAAAGCCAGTAGGAAAACAAGGATGTTGTTATAAAGAAACAATATAATATTCCAACGCAAATCAGATAGATAGGTTGAAGCCTTTGATAGTAACAAACATAATAATCAATAGTTCGGCATAGCCAGCGAAAGGACAAGCAACCCCGAAGTGGTTACAGAAACCACATACACGGCGACTTGAGGGATGGATAAAGATGGATGAAAACAATGTGATTCTGGAATGTGAGTTTGAATTCAAATGCCCAAAGAAATGGGAAAATTTAACGGTCCTGGCTGACCCAGAGAAGAGATTTTGTACAAGCTGTGAAAGAGAAGTGTTTTTTATAACGACCAGAAAAGAGTTTGAAATATATAAGAAACTTGGTCGATGCGTCGCAGCACACGTTTATAACCCTGAACTTGGAAGGGGCCTCACCATAACAGGTGGCATCTCCCCAAGAAATACATCTACCATTCACGTATTGGGAAATAAAGAAGAAGCAGATGAAATAGTAGTAGCTCTGAACCGTCTCCAAAGGAAGAAACAGCAAATAATAGACAAGCGCAAACAGGAAGAAGAGCAAATTTGATGGCTTTCTATATGGAGATGCGTCAACGCAGTTGAGAACTTTATGGATGCTCTACGGCAAATCCAATAGCTAAGACTATTTCTTCTAGCTTAGAGTCATCCACTTGCCCAAGCTTATGAATAAAGCGCTGTGTGTCTACTCCTCTAAGCTGTAAAGTATCAATGGAAGAAATTTTGTTGAGACCGTTTGAGCTGTTTGGGTCGATACGAACTTGCCAGATATCAGGAATAAAATGTGGCTTCCAGTCAGTTATAGGCGCAACCAATTTGATTGGTAAACGCCCAACGCTATCCGAGCTTACAACAATTGCCGGTCGTCTTTTCTTGATCTCAGTACCGATAGTAGGTTCAAGATCAACAAGCCAAATTTCTCCACGCTTAGGTTTTGGTCTAGTACTCAACTATATCTCCAACTTGCCATTCTTCACGTTCTTTACGAGCTGCATCATCGTTATAGTGGGTTGCCGCTTCCGCTGCCATTTCCTCAAGCATTCGGCGCCTTTGCTCTATGGGTAGTTTAGCGAAGGCACGCCGCTCCTCTAAAGTCCAAGGCTCAGTGCGCTTTGAAATTGGTGGTAACTCTTTAGGATCTACCGTAGTCTTCATGCAAATAATCCTCTAAGCACAGCATATCAAATGTGACTTCAGCCTACTATCGTTCTGTGCAACTAGCAACTCTAAACCTGGTTTAGTAAGATTTCGTGTCATTCCCTGTGCTTTGAGAACTATAATTGGGTAAATAGGAAGTTAGATTTCAAGAGAATGGATCGATAATCTATAATTTCTATATCCCTGCATGTTCAACACAAAAAGAAAACGACTAGTTCAATTACCAATTAACTGCCATTTACCTTTATAACCTAACCGCTGTTTCACAGCGCTTCCCATAATCACGATTTCCTCTTAGAAATTACGTTTCACAGCCCTATCAAACAGACATTCAAGGCTTGGTCGTCTTCGATTAATTACCTGTAAATTGAATAGGATACACGAACATAAAAGAGATTATCATGTTTGTTGGTGGGTGTACCCGTTCATA
>JBFLVQ010001008.1:0-2850 GCA_040758525.1 Acidobacteriota bacterium | reverse complement strand
CTTACCATTATCTGGCCAGACTCGTAACTGGCTGTTAACATAGAAGGGACTGTTAGCAAAATCTATCTGTGTATTTGCTTGTTGATAGTGCAGGCTAGCTGGCAGCATCTTATGTTCCAGTGCTAACACAGTCTTGATTAAACCTGCTACTCCAGCAGCAGCATCAAGGTGTCCAATATTAGTTTTGACTGATCCTAATGCACAGAACTGTTTTTTATCGGTATGAGCACGAAAGGCTTTAGTGAGAGCAGCGACTTCCACCGGGTCACCTAGCGCAGTTGCTGTTCCATGTGTCTCCACATAACTTATGCTCTCTGCTTCTATACCAGCAACCGATTGAGCCATTGCAATCACTTGAGCCTGACCATCTATACTAGGTGCAGTAAATCCAATTTTGGCAGAACCATCATTGTTAACCGCTGAGCCTTTGATGATTGCGTGTATATGATCGCCATCAGCAATAGCATCTTGTAATCGTTTTAATACAACAATACCTACACCATTACCAAATATCGTGCCTGCTGCGTTAGCATCAAATGCACGGCAGTGGCCATCTGGTGAACAGATGCCGCCTGGTTGATAAAAGTAACCAACTCTTTGGGGAACCTGAGCAGATATTCCACCTACTAGCGCCATATCACACTGGTAGTTTAATAGACCCTGACAAGCTAGATGCACGGCGACTAGTGATGTTGAACAAGCAGTTTGAATATCGAAGCTAGGTCCTCTTAAATTCAATTCATAAGAGACTCGTGTACTAAGAAAATCCTTATCATTCCCTATCATCACCTGCATATTGTCTTCTGCGCTAATATCACTTGAAAGCAGGTTGAAGAGCAGATAGGTACTCAGGCTTGTGCCTGCATAAACACCTATCAAACCAGAATAATTATCTGGACTGTAACCAGCTCTCTCGATTGCTTCCCAAGCGCATTCTAGAAAGATACGGTGCTGCGGATCTAACATCTCAGCCTCTTTTGGTGAGTAGCCGAAGAAAGCCGCATCAAACAGATCTATATCTGCAAGAACTGCTCCTGCTTTAATAAAATTAGGCTGGCAGAGTAGCTCAGGCTCAACTCCGAAGGCCTTCATCTGCTCTTCAGAAAAGATCGTAATAGACTCAACTCCATCACGCAGATTACACCAGAATTGATCTATATTCTCAGCGCCGGGAAATCGTCCTGCTATGCTGATAATGGCTATATCAAGACTATCTTTGCTATCGTTGCTATTCCAATCGCTCATAACTGTTATCTTATTCTCATCATACTCTGGCGATGCCTTTTAATACTTTCACGCTGCTTCTTTGCTCTATCTTGAGTCTCTTTCAAGGAGAGTTGCTCGCTTTGATCCTGTTCTAGGTATTTAGCCAAAGAGTTGATAGTAGGATGTTCTAGTATTTTGATCAGAGGTAGGTCTCTATGTAGCAACTGTTTCAATTGACTCTGAGCCTGTGCGATAAGTAATGAATGGCCGCCTAGATCAAAGAAATTATCGTGTATGCCAACCTTCTCTAAGTTGAGTACCTGCTGCCATACACTAGCAATAATCTGCTCTAGTCTACTGCGCGGTGCTACATACTGTGTGTTAGATGGCAACTTACGGCTTTCCATTCTAAGTAGCGCATTACGATCAATTTTGCCATTAGCCGTAAGAGGAAAGCTGGTAAGTGTAAGGAATACTGTCGGCACCATATATTCTGGCAATCTCTGTTTAAGATAATTTTGTAACTCTGTGTTGGTAGGGGCTGGTTGTTGTTTTGGTATCAAATAGGCCACCAATTGTTTGTCATCTAATAAACCATCTTTTGCTAATACTACGGCTTCTCTCACATTTGCATGTTGTTCAAGTACAGCAACTATCTCTCCTAGTTCTATACGATGACCACGTATTTTAACCTGGTAGTCTGTGCGCCCAAGAAACTCTATACCACCATTGGCTAAATAACGGGCTAGATCTCCTGTGCGGTAGAGCCTGGTACCTGGTGTGTTACTAAATGGATTGGGAAGGAACCGATCGGCAGTTATATCTGGATGGTTAAAATAGCCTCGTGCCAAACCATCGCCACCAATATAGAGTTCTCCTACTACTCCCAATGGTACAGATTGCAGATACTCATCAAGAATATAGATCTGAGTGTTAGTAATAGGATGGCCTATTGAAACTACACTAGCTGCTTTATCAATCTCTTGTGTAGCAGACCAGATAGTTGTTTCTGTTGGCCCATACATATTTATTATTCTTGCTGGTAGCATTTCACTAAGCTGCTTTGTCAGCGATAATGGCAAAGCTTCGCCACCTAGCATAAGTGTGTGTAGCGATTTCAATGACTCAATATTATCTTGGTTAAAACTGAGCATCTTCATTAATGAAGGTGTACACTGCATTAACGACACAGGATATTTTTCTGCTTGAGCAGATAATGAATAGCTGTTTGTGATAGCTGACTCACTAGAGTTTTTCCGTAATAAATTTAAGTATTGTAGTCCGGCTAGTGTCGATTCTACATCTACACCAAAATCGATCAGACAGGCTACCTCATTTACACCTAACTCTTTTAATCTACTTATCATTGTGTAACAAGTAGTAGGAGTACCAAATAAGGCGCTGGTTTCAAAATACCGATCAAAGGCAAACGCCAATAGATCTCCCATATCTTTTGCATCCATCTTTGTCAAATCGAACGGCAGTTTTAGACTTTTAATGAGATTAGCAATTAGCCCTATGGAGGATCTAAGGTAGTTGGTAAAAGGCACACGAACTTTTTCTCTTACAGTGTTTTTATCTTCACCTAAAAAAGTATGTAACATTAGAGTCACTTTACCAGTTATTGGATCATGCCCATGTTTT
>JBFLVQ010001007.1:0-2856 GCA_040758525.1 Acidobacteriota bacterium | reverse complement strand
TGGTATACGAGCCCAAGTTGAACATTGCAAAGGCTGGGAAGATATCGCTGGCACTACGCTTTGCCTCCTGCTCTAACGCAATCACACTCCCTATATGGGGAATCTCTGCGCGTAGTCCAGGATTTAACCTTCGCCCTGTCTCTGCGTAGTATTCCGCGCGCTCATGCAGTAACTCTTGATGTTGTAGAGAACGGATGATGGCAAACTTATCAGATCGGGCTGCCAATCCTGGCATCAGCCCCTTTGGCCATAGATAACCCGCAGATACATTCTCTGGAGTGAACTTCTTTGGTGTCCACTTTCCCACTTTGAGGTCAAAGGTATCTACATGGCTTGGACCTCCTCGTAACATAATCATTAAACAGTTGCGTGCTGTGTTGCGCGTAGTGACAGTCGTCCCTGCCGCCTTAGCTAGACCTAACAGTGGTAGTTGGGTTGGATCGGTCCAGCCTAGTAACATCGAGGTCAAGCCAAATCCTGCCCCCAACTTCAAAAAAGCCCTGCGCTCCAGTAGCCAAGGCTGTTGATTGCTTTCTCGCCTACTCATAGCCTACTCCATTGGGTTCATAACCATTTTTAGGATAGTAAATTGAGATTTTTGCATCAGAATCGGATGCGGTGACCCGGCAAGGCGTTGTTTAGCTTTTCCGATCCACCACCATAGCCATTTAACGCGTGTCGCCGAATTGCTGTTCCAATTTTTCCAGGAGTTATTTCCGGCGTTCGCGTAAACTATTCCCTCTTAATAAGACGCGTAAATGACCCTGATAATACTGTCACGGTGAGAAAAACTTTTTGTGGTTTTTTAGCTATCGCTATTAAACAGGCAGGTTCTCCTTCAAAAAACGTAATAAATTGCCGCCCATAATCATACTTATCTCCTCTTCGCTGAACCCTTCCTTGATAAGTGCATCGGTAATCTGCACCAGACCGGTGGTATCAAATGGTGCCACAATTGCACCATCAAAATCCGAGCCTAGCGCAACATGCTCAATACCAACTAAATTAGCCGTATATCTGATTGCACGCGCAATGGCCTGGACATCTAGGCCACACACGGCTGTCTCCCAATACCCTATACCAATCAAACCACCGGCTTTTGCAATCCTTCTTAACTGATCATCACTAAGATTACGGTTATTATCACAAGTTCCTTTCACCCCTGTATGCGACACTACTACAGGTCTAGTAGCTAGCGCTAAAATGTCATCAATCGCTTTTGGAGAAACGTGGGCAAGATCAACAATCATAGATTTGGCCTCCATACGTCTGATCATCTCTCTACCCGGATCTGTCAAGCCGCCCTTGTTTACGCCACTAGCCGAACCACCCCACTCATTATCAAAGAAGTGTGTTAGCGACATCATACGAAAACCGGCATCAAAGAGTACGTCTATATTGGCAAGATTGCCATCAAGTGCATGTGCTCCCTCAATACCAAGAAATCCTGCGGTAATCTCCCGCTCACTGGCACGACGTGCTAGGTAATTAGAAAGATCTTGAGAAGATTTTATTAATGTAAACTTGCCTTGTGTACGGGCAGCCGTATCGTGTAGTTTTCTTGCCTGATAGAGTGCGCGTTGCGTAAGACTACTCCAAGTAGCAATAGGCCAGCGTTGGCCGATCGCAAGTAGGGTGATATTATCGCTGCGATCGTCATTACGCTCAATATTAAGCCCACGTGGAGTCTTAGTCACTACAGTAAAACTCTGCAAGGCAACATTTCCTGCTATTAACCTAGGAATATCGACATGACCACGTGTGCTACGTTCCCATAGATCGCGGCTCCAAAGCAATGAATCGGCATGCATATCTGCAATTAGCAGACGAGCATGTAATTGCTGCGCCTTCTCGGAAGCAAGGTAAGGTGGAGCATTGAGGGTGACATTAAATTGATTATCGACTTGTCCAGGTACAACAAAGAAGAAGATTACCAATCCACCAATGAGAAAGAGCACAATAAAGACTAATAGCCTTTTCAGCCAACGTGACTTTTTCATGATTGTCCTTAATTATTAGATCTTCAGAAGTGTATACAAACTTTTCCAAAGTGAGCGCCACTGGCCATATAGAGAAAAGCCTCACGCGCATCGTCAAAAGCAAACACACGATCTACTACCGGCTTGAGACGGTGTAAGGCAATGGCATTGTTCATCTCCTCGAACATCTCACGATTACCAATTGTCACACCCTGTATACGAATGTTCTGCATAAGAATGGGCACCAAGTTGACTTTGGTACTATTACCTGCCAGCACACCTATCAGACTGATCTGACCTCCAAAGCGAACCGCTCGTAATGAGGGCGTTAATGTACCAGCACCGCCAACATCAACAACGTGATCAACTCCTATACCATTGGTAAGTTCCTTAACGCATTTATCCCAATCTGGGGTAGTGTTGTAATTGATGGTTTCATCAGCACCTAAGCTACGGGCGCGAGCAAGTTTCTCATCACTGCTGGAGGTTATAATCACACGCGCTCCAGCCATCTTGGCAAATTGCAGTGCAAAAAGCGAGACACCACCGGTACCCTGTACCAGTACGGTGTTACCAGGCTTCAATCGTCCTTGAGTAATAAGCGCGCTCCAAGCCGTCAGTGCCGCACATGGCAATGTCGCAGCCTCTTCATCAGAGAGATGTGACGGTACCCGCACAAGACTCTGTTCAGAAAGTAGAATATATTCGGCCAGCACACCATCCATTGTGGCGCCTAGCGAAGCAAGCAGCTTGGCTTTATCAGGTGCGCCAGCAAGCCAGTTGGGAGTAAGCAGAGTAGCCACCCGCTCACCTATCTGTACACGTGTTACCCCTTCGCCAACCTCAACAATCTCACCGGCGCCATCGGAAAGCGGAA
>JBFLVQ010001006.1:0-2861 GCA_040758525.1 Acidobacteriota bacterium | reverse complement strand
TCGACATTTACTAATAACATCTGCTTGTTAGTAAAATTAGCCACTAGCTTAATATAACTTAGATTTCCCATTACTCTCTCCTATATCAAAATTACAGGTATAAGCGATTGGCTCGCCTATTACCAAGTTTTGTCTTGTTGTCATTAATCTGACTTCATGGAGATATGCGGAGACAATTTCGTTAAAGGGACATTGTCTAAGAAAAATTTTGTTAGCGGCCAAAGGTGGGATCCAAGTGCTAGCTTGATTATCTTAATAGAATCTTTGTCAGCTATTGCTACTATTCTTCCATTTATTATGCTCCTTTAGAGGTAGTTCGACGCGCTGTTCTTTGCGCAGATCGTTCTAGTAATTCCTGTACCTGCGTATCGGTGGTTTGAGAAAAGTCTTTATACCATAGACCGATTGCTTGTAAAGATTCCGGTGTTTCTAAACAGATAATCTCATCAACCTCATCTTTGAAATCATTACAGGTAGTTGGAGCAGCAACGGGAACAGCAACAACAATTCGGGAAGGTTTTGCCAGTTTTAGCGCTTTGACAGCAACTCGCATAGAAGAGCCAGTAGCAAGGCCATCATCAACAAGAATAATGGTGCGACCAGGCAGTTCTGGCATAGCTCTACCGTGACGATATAAGAATTCCCGACGATAGAGTTCTTGCGTCTCTTCTTGTGAGACTCTATCAATTACTTCATCAGGTATATTGAGATAGTTCACCACATCATCATTAATCACACAAACTCCACCAGAGGCAATAGCACCCATTGCTAGCTCTCTGTGGCCAGGTACACCAAGCTTTCTCACTAAGAAGACGTCTAAAGGTGCATTGAGTGCTTCTGCAATTTCATAGGCAACAGGAACTCCACCACGTGGTAGGGCAAGTATTATCACATCAGGATCATTGGCATATGACATAAGTCTTGTTGCCAATCTCTTGCCTGCATCGCTACGATCGTTAAATAACATGGCTTTTTCGCCTCCCTTTCTTTTGATAATAATCTGTTGGAAGGCATTCAGGGAATCTTGCTATCAGAGCTAATCTTTTGCTCTATTGTGACACAGCTTTAGTTTGATGGAGCGATTCAGCTAAATTTTCAACCTTGGCCTTCAACTTTTCTAATAATGCTACTTTTTGCATTAACAACTCTTGATACTTTGATGTATCTGTGTGATGTAGCTCATGGAGTAAGTCCTTGTGGTTGACTTCGAATAACTCCAATAAATAGTCTCTTTCCTGATCTGTAATGTTAAGCATCATAATTGATATCTCCTATCAAACCCCTCTTCTATTGATGTATCTTTATTGAGTAGCTAGGTAACAGGCTCTTTTCTGGTCTATTCTCTACAGAGCACGCCTACCACATTAAATAATTGGTTGCAATGTTTGTGCCATAGTTGTAGGTCATAGTCGAGTATGATTACTATGCTCAGTCTGTTCCTTAGGAATTTGTTGTTTGGTTGCTAGTCACATATATCCTTATTTCACCCAACTCTGAGCAACTTTAGGATCTACCACAATAGGAACATTAGGAATCAGTTCATTACCAGCAGCTATCATCAGGTTTTCCACTTGCCAGGCTAGCTGTTCAGCTTCATCCTCATCAACCTCAACGATCAGCTCGTCATGAATGCTGTTAATCAATCTTGCCGATGTTGCCGATAGACGCTCATTGAGTAATACCATTGCTCGCTTGGTTATCTCTGAAGAAGTCCCTTGTATAGGAGTATTCCTACCATACCTGTTAATAGCTGCTACTTCTGTCTGATCATCTTTATCAAAACTATAAGCTATTAATCGTCCTAACTTGGTACGACTACTTCTTGCTCTGACAGCCTGATCACCAGCTTGACGTAGCCATCTGGCTACTTCTCTATAGGTGGCAAAATATCGATCTATCAGATCCTCTGATTCAGTTAATGTGCGGCCTGTAATACGAGCTAATCCCTTAGCCCCCATTCCATAGACTATCCCATAGTTGAGGCGTTTGGCCGCTTCTCGATACTCTGTTGTTACATTTTGCAGAGGAATACCAAACATCTGACTAGCTATCGTTCTATGCAGATCTACCCCACTTTCAAATGCTGAGATTAGAGTTGTATCATTAGCCAGTCCTGCCAATATCCGTAGTTCTATCTGAGAGTAGTCAGCAACAATAAACTTTCGTCCTGCTGGTGCAATAAAACAACTACGATAATCTACTGACTTGGGTACCTGTTGTAAGTTTGGATCGGAGCAAGCTAACCTTCCCGATGGAGTGCCAATCTGTAGGAAGCTAGCATGAATACGTCCAGTCACTGTATGGATAAACTTGAAGATATTCTCACCATGACTGGTAAGTAATTTCTGTAGTCCACGGTATTCTAGAAACTTCTCGATCAATGGATACTCATCAGCAAATTGATCCATATGGATGCTACGGGTGTTTTTAAGCGGTACACCTAGCTGTCTAAATGCTTCCAATACTTGTTGTGGACTATCTAAGTTTAGTTGTACTTCTTGGAATAGATTCAGTTGCATCGTGGCTGGCTGTAACTGACGTTTTATTTCATCAGCAAGCTCTCTATGCTGTTTTGCTGTGATCCCAATTAATGCTTTCCAGCGCTCGCGATCTAGTAGTATTCCTGCCAATTCCATCTCTGCTATTGCACTAATACAGTCAAACTCTAGTTTGGCAATCTTAATCAATGCTAGCTCTTGCAGTTTCAGTCGCTGTTTCTCATAAACCTCTACCAGCGACATCGCTCTACGAGCAGCAGAGGCTAGTTGATTTTCGCTCTCATTAATACCAAAGAGTTGATCAGAGCCGTTTGCTACACCAATAGAGATGCCAAACTTTCCTAACAGCTCACTCAAGCTGAA
>JBFLVQ010001005.1:0-2864 GCA_040758525.1 Acidobacteriota bacterium | reverse complement strand
ATGTACCAATGATTCACTAACAAATGCCTAATAGAAAGGTACAATGAATGATTAATATAATCGTTAGGATAATTATTAATCTGATAATTGGAGCTCTCGCAGGTATTATTGCTTGGTCAGTAGTTGAACTAATTGAATATGGACATAGTTATGGATATGGTCGATTTGATCTCCTTTTAACCTATTATTATCCATTTTTCAGCGAAATACCTTATCTGGCTCGGATTCTATGGATTGGTGCATTAAATGGTGCCATTACCGGACTGATAATGGGGCCTTTGGTCAGAACATTTAATACTGTTTATATAAGGATGCTTTGGGGAGTGAGTGTTGGGATAATTTGTCGCTTAACGATTGAGTTTATCGTTAGGTTGTCTGATGGTGACTCATTGTATCAAGCACTAATGCCTGTCTGGTCTATAAGTTTTGCCTGGCAGTTAATTTTAGTCGGTGCGATTGTTGGGTTATTTATCTCTTCAATCAAAACTATACCGATAGGCCTGAATAATGTAGAGAAAAAACCCATTCTATATTTCTCACAAAATAAGTATCTAGCGCTTGCTACCGCACTCCTGCTCTGTTCTATTTTTGGCACTTTAGGTTATCAGATCCTAAACCTTCGTAATCGTGCTTTTGTTTGCCTAACTTCCCAAGCCACTTCTCCTGCTGAGGGCAGATTAAAGATGGACAGAGCCATTTTGCATTTCAAAATTTATGGCAATGGTACACCTATTCTATTGCTCAGTGGTGGGCCTGGTTTTGAAAGCGACTACCTTACAAATGTAGCTATGGTGCTTAGCAAGAACTACCAATGCATCTTGCTTGACCAACGAGGCACTGGTAAGTCTCCCGTTCAGGGTGCAGATAAAAATACGATAAACTTGGAAACCAATGTAAATGATATTGAAGAATTGAGAAAGCATCTTGGATTAGATAAATTGATAATACTAGGACATTCTTGGGGTGGACAGTTAGCGATGGCATATGCCGGCACTCACCCGAGCTCAATTCGAGCGTTAATTCTGATTGGTTCTGGAGGGATAAATTTAAATTTTCAGAAACAATTCAATGCAAATACATTGTCGCGATTACGCCCCTGTGATAAGAATCTCCTAGATTTTTGGGGAACCCATGCTGTTATTGATCCGGATCGAACTGAATTTGAATTGGTAAGAGCTATCTTACCAACCTATTTTTACCAGCGCCAAGATACATTAATGTTAACTGAGAATTTAACAATGAAATCGCTATCGCGAACTACTCATTACTTAATCCAGGATGATCTGACAGAGAAAAAGTATGACCTTCGTGACTTACTTAAAGACTTCAAAGAACCTGTTTTGGTAATCCAAGGCAAGAATGACCCAATTGATGAATCAACAGCAGATGAAATCTCCCGCAATATGTCAAGCTCTCAGCTTGTTTTTATTGAAAAGTCCGGACATTTCCCATGGATTGACCAATGTCAAGAATTTTATACTGCTGTTAATAATTTTCTAAAAAGCCTGCCATAAAACTTAGGGCTTTCCTCAAAATTAATTTTATCCACAAGCACCTATGTCCAGATGACACTAGAAAATTATCTGGGAAGAGTAAGCTGTGCTAACCACTAACACAGTCCTGTCCCATATGAAAATTAAGCGGCGCGAGTAGCTTGGTCGATAGAGTTAAAGGTTGATAGATGAAAGTAAATAAGTTCTAAAGCACGGCGCAATGAACCATTAGCTAAATTTGACCAAGGAACCAAACTCATTTCCTGACAGCGAACGACAAATTCATAAAGAGTGCTGGGAAAGTTTCCCACTTTCTTAAAGACTCTAAACAATAAATCAGCGATCAAAGCTGTGATAATCTGAACCTGTAGGCCATTCTCATTGCGAGCAATCGGCTCTTTAATCTTGAAAACTGCTTTGATCCATTTCCACCAATTTTCAATCTGCCACCTCTGTTTGTATAACTGAGCTACATTAGCTGCCGTGAGATCAAATCGATCGGTAAAAACACGAATCAAAGTGCCGTCCGGCAACTGATAAGAGACCAAACGCAGTAGAGTATCTGACCAACGCACAAGCCTGATGGTCCAATCACTGCGCAACCTGATACCATTCTCTTTTAGATGCGTGTCTACCGCTCGGCGCTCAACGACTTGAAAGTCGGTATTATGCTTAACTCTAACAACAAAGTGTGCGCCTGCTGCCAGGATTGATTTTAAGCGGGTAAAACAGAGATAGCCACGATCTTGTACATAGGTCCAACCTCTTTGCCATACCACCTTCACCGCTTTATTGAGGTCGTTCAATCTGCCCGTGGTAATGGTTAATTGCTCAGGGATGCGCCTACCCCAATCGAGCACCATATGTATTTTGGCGGCCCTTTTCGCTTTATGATACTCGGCCCAATCATAAGCAGCCAAGGATAGTTTGATCAGTGAAGAATCTATCAAAGCAATGCGCACGAATCTCTTGCCCACTCGCTCTATTCTTGCTCCATAACTACTTATTACTAACTGCCATGCCTCCATCATCTGTGCTAGCGAACGTTGCCCCAAAGCATTCGACACGGTATTGAGTGCTATTTCTCCTCCTGATGCTTTTTGCAAACTCTCATTGTCTTTTATTGCTCTCACCAATCCTCTCATAAAGCGACTCTTTATTAACTGATAGATCACCATCAGATTGACTAATCTTGAGCCTTTTAATTCATCTCGTCTGCTCTCATACGGGTCTTTATCAAATACCTCTTGTAGTCCCTCTTTTTCTAGTGCCTTTACTATCAAACTGATGTTTGTGCTAGACTCTCTCATAGCTGCAAATCCTCCCTTTTGCTAAAATGGTTCTGCGTTAGTTTACCTAACGCACTGAAGG
>JBFLVQ010001004.1:0-2875 GCA_040758525.1 Acidobacteriota bacterium | reverse complement strand
GACAGCTAGATTATAGCAACAATAGTACATACAATTGGCTGGATTCCTTGAGTGATCAAGAACTGGCTGACCTAACCTTGCAGTTGCAAGCTATCTGTGAGTCAGCAGCAGAGTGCGACTATGATGATATTGTACAATTGTTGGTACATTTGGCTATGCTGGAAAGAAAGCAACATCAGTTAGAGGTGACAACAGATCAACTGATGGAGCGGTTATTGGCGTTACGAACTATGTGTGAACTGATGAGCTATTGTCGGCAATGGTATATGGAGGTTGCAAGCAAATGGCTTATTACAGAGGATCAAAGAAAGGATATCTATCAAGTAAGATGGACTGCTAAAGGCTATCAAGCAGCACGACAGCCAGGTGCATCGCCACTCTTAGTTATGGTGAAAGACGAGGCTGGCGATCCACGCTAGAACTAAATGAAATGAGAAGGATAGTATTCTATTGATAGGCTCGCTGAATAAAAACCTCACTGTGTTACTATTACAAGATGATGATGGCATTGTGGAGTGTGAGTAAATAGAGAAAGGGTAAATGGGTGAGTAAAGGAAGAAACAAACGCTTGGATGGCGATCAAGCTGCCATCAAGAGCATGTCAGGGACAGACAGAGTGGCTTACTTGGCTGGACAACTATTGTTTGAATACTGCTTTCGCTCAATACACAGTGAAAGATTTCCCTGATAGTGTGAATCGTCAGATATCGCAAGGATGGCCAGAAGACCAGCTACCTAAGAATCTCTTGCAGGCGGTAGTGATAATACTGACGAGGGCAGGACAACAGGCTGGCTATCAAGAAGTACCACTGGATATGCACACAATAGAATAAGTAGCACTGGTATTGATGATAGAGGCAGGATTGGTAGAGATGGTAGAGAAGGAAACCACGCTTGGTACACAATTACAGATAGTAGTGGCACTCAGCCACAAGTATTAGGCAAGATAGTGTCAAGATGGTTGGAATGGTTAGTTGAGGTAAGGCCACCAGCAGACAGGCAAAGTCAAAGTGTGAATAAAGCGGCGAAGTATTAGGAAGATGCTTCGCAGTGTTGGCAGCGAATCACCAGAGCCATCCCAACAATGTCATTATAATTATTTCTACACAGGAATTCTCGGTTTAGACGAAAACAAAGGGGTTATGGGTACAAGCAAGCCATTAAGTCCTTTAGATACGTTCAAACCGAGAATTCCTGATTTCTACAGCAATAATCCGCCAATAGGTATCAATGTAATGGGATTTAGCGCTACTCGAAATCTCGCCTTGTCAATCTTCCACGACCACTATCAGATCTGCCATGGTCATTGTTAGGGTGTCGCTCGATAGCCTGACTCACTTTAACAGAGCGACCGTGCATGAGAGTGCCATTAAGCTGACTGATGATGGTATCAAGATCTCCATCAACATCAACAAAGGCGAACCCTTTTGATTGGCCAGTATCCTTATCTGTGACGATATTGACAGATGCTACTGTGCCAAAAGGGTCGAAGAGTTTTTGTAGTTCCTCAGTGGTGGTTCTATAAGGGATATTGCCGACATAGAATCTCATAGGGTTATTCTCCAAGCTGTCATTGATGATGGGATTGCTCAGATGTTAAAGCGTGTCATGCTATTCTGGTCAATGGTAGCAATAAATCCGGTACTTTTCCTCCAAAATATCAACTTACCAGAATACAAAATCGATCCCAGTCCGTTATTAGTAAATACTCAAAAGTGACGGGTAGAGAAAATTGAATGGCAACAAATAAGCGAGAAAGCATTGAAAATAGGCTGCTCCTGAGGTATTTGGAAAGTGCGACACAACCAAATAAAAACTCAGGAGCGAGCGCACATGCTTGGACTCACATGTGTACCGCAGAAAGTATACGAATTTCTCTACCAATTCAAGCATCACTTTCGCTGTGGTCAAGACCGTCATTTTCTCATCTTTTGCTGGCTGATGGTCGGCATCACTGTTGATCAGGGTAAAGGAACAATAAAAGCAATGCACCGATTGTTGCCATCCAAGCTAACCTACTGGGCGATGATGCGAATGATCCGCTCTGGCCTATGGGATGCTGATATGCTCATCACCGATATGGTTGAAGTAGTACTGGCAACATTACCACCACCGAGAGATGGGGTATTACATCTGATTGGCGACACCACCATTAAGACTAAACGTGGGGCAAAGCATCCACTCGCGCATAAAACGAAAATGAACAATTATCAGCATTATTTGTTTGGTTTTGAAATGGTATTGCTCATTGCTGCCTGGGACTCTTATCGTATTCCCATTGGCTGTGCATTAATCGATCCTAACCGTAAAGGTCATCAGAACATTCTATTTCGCAAAATGCTGCGTAAGTTCAAACCACCAGCTTGGGCTACTACCATTATTGTGGAAGCAGATGCAGGATTTGCTGCCAAACAGACTTTCAAATTAATCACCCGGCTTAATTATTATTATGTCTTTGCCATTTCGCGCACCAGAAAGTTTGAGGATGGTAAACATGTTAAAGACCTGGTTCAACACTTACCCAAGCACTACTATCACCGCGTAGCTTCCTATAAACCAACTGGACGCAGACGAGATTACTGGGTCTATGAGCGCAGGGCAGCGTTGAAAGATTTGGGAGATGTCACGCTCCTGCTATCCAAACAACGGCGTAACGATGGGCCGAAAAAAGCCAAGCTGATCGTGACCAATATCCCCGATGCTACTACTACGCAAATTCTCAGCTATTATGCGCGTCGCTGGGCGATAGAGGTCTGCCAGTCGCAACCAGTAAAATTGACCTGGCGTCCCCTCAGGTACGCCGGATTCATTATGAAATACCTGAGGGGCAGAGTCAAAAGGGAGGACAAAATAAATATCCACATTTTGCCCTGTT
>JBFLVQ010001003.1:0-2878 GCA_040758525.1 Acidobacteriota bacterium | reverse complement strand
ACTACTCAAGATAACCTGAATGAACTTGTCGCGTACAATTTAGTCGAATGGGATGAGGTTAGTAGTAGATATCATCTACATGATATTGTGCGACTATTTGCTTATGCTCAATCGAATGAAGATGAGCGTCTGGTCGGACAACAACGTCATGCTCAATACTACTTGAATATATTGCAGCAGATCGATCTACTATATCAGCAAGACAGTACATTGGTCAGTCTTGGGTTGAGCCGCTTCGATATTGAATGGGTGAATATCAGAGTTGGACAAGCCTGGGCCATGACAAATGCTGCTAGTGATGATATCGCGGCGCAATTATGTAGCAAATACCCTAATGCTGGTGCATATATCCTTAATTTACGCTTACACCAACAAGATTGGATACAGTGGCTGGAGGCAGCATTAACTGCTGCTAGACAATTGAAAGATTATGCGGGAGAGTGTAATCATCTCAGTAATCTTGGCAATGCCTATTATTATGGCGGTAATATCAAAAAAGCAATTGATCTATTTGAGCAAAATTGGATTATTGCTCGTGAACTTAATGATCGCCAAGGAGCAGGAAACGCACTTTTTAATATGAGTCTGGCACTAAACGACATTGGTCAATGTGAGCAAGCCATTAGCTATGCCGAAGTTGCCCTTAATCTTTTCCAGCAGATCGAAGACTCTTATGCTGAAATAGTACGCGCTCAGCTTAGTGAATGGCGTACTCAACGAAAAAGTTTGCACTCGTAGATAGTCTTTCTACTACTCAGCTAGGCAGCAAGCTATAAAGAGGGCAGCCCATCCGCGCCTTTATCTCAGTCATTATATTTACGATAAGGTTTTATGATGGTAAACTGGTAGATTAATAAATATCAAGTCAGTAAATAATGGCTCTCCTCTCAACTAATCTATGTCGGTCAGGTTGCTCGTAGGCAACAACGGAAATGATAAAAAAGCTAGGATCGATAGGGTATATTAAGTCTAATCTATTCTCTATAGATCCTCTCGATAGCCCCACAGGAGGTCTTTGCTTGTGAATAAAGTAAGATTATTTTTGCTGATAGTTCTTATTGGGTTCAGTCTTCTGGTACCAAGCGCTTTGTGGAAGAGCAGCAAAGCCCAAAACTCCTATGTTGAGGGTGAGTTGTTGGTTAAGTTCAAGAAAGACTCTTCGCCTGGTGAAATGCACCAGGCTCATAATCAGGTTGGCGCTATAGTAGTTAAAGAGTTTCCTCTTATTGAATGGCAACAGGTGCGGTTACCAGCAGGAATGAGCGTGCAAGAGGCAATAACAGACTACAGTGCGCTAGCTGCAGTTGAGAGTGTACAGCCTAATTACAGCTATAAATTATTGCTCACTCCTAATGATGCCCGCTTTAGTGAGCTATATGGAATGACTAAAATTCAAGCACCAACCGCCTGGAATACTACCACAGGGAGTTCCAGTATTGTTGTTGCAGTAATTGATACGGGTGTCTTCTACACACACGAAGATCTCGCCCCCAATATGTGGCATAACCCTGGCGAGATAACTGGCAACAATATAGATGATGATGGCAATGGGTATGTTGATGATGTATTTGGCATAGACGTAGCCAATAGTGATGCTAACCCTTTGGATGATCATGGTCATGGCACACACGTGTCTGGCACAATAGGCGGCAAAGGTAATAATAGTGTTGGTGTTACCGGTGTTAACTGGTCTGTTTCCATTATGGCGCTCAAACTTCATGACGCCACTGGTTTTGCTACTGCCGCAGGCGCTATTGAGTGTTTCCAGTACATTACCATGATGAAGAATAATGGCATCAATATACGGGTTTCTAGTAATAGCTGGGGTGGGCCTAATGAAGCCCCAGGTTATGATCAGGCCCTTAAAGATGCTATTGATGCTGCAGGCAATGCCGGTATTTTGAATGTTTTTGCGGCTGGCAATGATAATAACAATAATGATGTTAACCCGTTCTATCCTGCCAGTTATAACTCTCCCAATGTGCTTGCCGTAGCCTCTTCTAATAGCTCTGACACCAAGCCAGGATTTTCCAATTATGGTTTAGTTACTGTTGATCTAGCAGCACCTGGCTCTAGTATATTGAGCACAATTATCGGCACATCATCCTATGGGTTTCTCAGTGGTACATCTATGGCCTGTCCACATGTATCGGGATCTGCTGCGCTAGTTGCTGCTCAGAACCCTACGCTATCAAATGTGTCACTTAAAGCCACTTTGCTAAACAATGTTGATCTACTGCCACAATGGTCGGGAATTGTGCGCTCAGGCGGTCGGCTTAATGTTGCTAAAGCCATGACCAGTCCAACTGTCTGCAGCTTTGCCTTAGCTCAGACAAGCCAGGATTTTACTGCTGCAGGTGGCAATGGCAGTGTAAGTATAACGGCGCCCAACAACTGTGATTGGGCAGTAGTCAGTAATGCTAGCTTTATTAGCGTTACATCTGGTGAGGTAGGCAGTAGCAATGGCAGTGTTAATTTCACGGTGGCGGCAAACCCCAATACTACTCCCCGTACTGGAACGATCAAAATTGCTGGTCAAACCTTTACTGTAAATCAGGCTGCCGCTAGTGGATGTACATTCTCAATAAACCCCACTAGTCAGAATTTTTCGGCTAGTGGCGGCAATGGCACAGTTAATGTTACTGCTGGCGCTGGCTGTAATTGGACAGCAACAAGCAATGCAGCATTTATTACTGTGACCACAGGTGGCTCTGGTTCAGGTAATGGCACAGTTAATTACACTGTTGCTGCTAATTCATCTACCAGTTCTCGCACTGGCACAATCACAATTGCTGGCCAGACATTTACCGTTAATCAGAGTGGCGCAACGGTTACTTGTTCTTTCATCCTTACTCCTACCAGTGACGCCTTACCTGCT
>JBFLVQ010001002.1:0-2881 GCA_040758525.1 Acidobacteriota bacterium | reverse complement strand
TGGATGGGATGAGAGAAAGCGCTTGATGCTGATTCATTTTAGTGTCCTTTCGTATGGCTTGATTAATTATGTGATTGTTATAACGATATACGTCATAACGTATAAAAGGTTGCAAAATATAAGCAAATTTCAAGAAAAAGCTAGTTGTTGTGCATTGTGCAAGCAATGGGCAAGGTTGAAAGCAATAATTGTAGCAAGACTCAAACTGTTAGTAATACCTAACAAGATATTGAAGCCATTATATTCAACACAGATGAACAGGCGACCAAGAGAATCATTTTCAATGCTGACCATTGGTTGTTGAGAGTTGTTGTTTAATTGTTTGGATAGCATATTAGTTGCTCCCTTCTAAAATATAACTGCAACTTGTAGCTAGGCAATACGCTGCTGAGTACTAAGCTGAACCCTTTTTTGTGCCCGCTAACCTACTCACCTTTTACAGCCCCTTGGTTAGCCTTTGGTCTGCCTCTTAAGTTCCTACTAGGTCAGCCTGCTCTTTATTTCTAATGGAATATTAATGTATAATTATTCCTATGTCAAATTATTTCTCCTAAATTATCTGAAAAATATTGCTATAGAAACTATTGTTTGATACCTTTTTAAGGAGGTATTTATGGCGAGACCTAAATCAACTAAACCAAAACGGGACTATGAATTAAGAGTAATGTTGACAAAAGAAGAAAAAGATTGGCTTGAAAAATATTGTGAACAAACTGCACAAACTATGTCAGAGCTTGCCCGTAGTTTGTTACGCAATTTGAGAGAGTCTAGCATTCGTAGAGATGAAATACGTAATAAATTGGGTGATCCTAGATAATCGAATATACCATAACTAATATTTGAATCCCTTGAATCTATAGAATTTATTCAACAGCAGGTAAGGCACTAGCTTTAAGCTCAGTAGATCCTCTTTAATTGACTATGTACGGTATAATACCGTACAATACAATAAGAAAGAGAGGTTATATGAAACCGAAAAAACCTAATCGTACTGCACGTATCGAGGCAAGGATTGCTCCTGATATGCTTGCTATTGTTAAGCGAGCTGCCGAAATTCAGGGCTGCAGCCTTAGTGACTTCATTATTGCTGCTGCACAAGAGGCTGCCTATAGAACCATTGAGGCAACCAATATAATTCGTCTTTCTCTTGAAGATCAGCAACGCTTTGTCGAATTATTGCTTAATCCACCTCCATTAGTACCTGCAATGGAACGTGCAAGACAAGCTCATACTCAACTGATCTCAGAATCAAAATGACAGCGCCGTTTATTATTGAAGTTCTTGGCTCTCATCACGACAGAAAAGGCTTTGTGAGTGGTAGCGAAGCCCTTGACCGTTATTTTCGGGAACAGGTAACACAAGACATGCGCCGCCATATAACAGCCTGTTATGTCGCGGTTGAAGCTTCCACCGCCAAGATCGCCGGTTATTATACGCTTGCTGCTGCTGGAGTCTCTTTAGTCGATCTGCCAGAAGAAATTTCCAAGCGTCTGCCCCGCTATCCAACTATGCCAGTCGCACGGCTTGGCCGTCTAGCAGTGGATCAAGCTTATTGCGGACACAAACTCGGCGCAGCACTCTTATGGGATGCCGCCCTGCGTGCCTTGCGTTCCGAGGTCGCTGTTTTCGCGCTTATAGTCGATGCCAAGGATGATCAAGCCGAAACCTTCTACCGACATCACGGTTTTGTCAGCTTTGGCAGTTTGCCCAGGCAACTGGTTATCCCGCTTACAAACTTTACAACCAAAAGCTAATAATTCACCAATGGTTTGAGAAGTGTGGCACAAATTCCGAATTACTTGGCAAAAATTAAAATCTATTTTCAATGAGATAACCAAGCGAGCTATGGTATTGCTGAGCGAGCGTCTATCAGGGACATCAGCGAGATTGATTAACAGCATACACGATGAGCTGATTGTTGAAGTGGATGATGATGAGGCAGAGCAGATAGCATGGCAAGTGGATAGCCTGATGGTAGCTGCTGGTAATGAACTGATTCCTAATGTTCCTATTGTAGTAGATCCTAAGATTGCTCAGCATTGGGTAAAATGAAGTAAAGGCATTAGCCAATTGTTAGGCAGTAGCAAGGTGATGGTGGTATGTAGGCGATGGTAGTTTGAAGGGTTCAATCTCGCCATCGTAACTACGTAAGGAAGGGAAGAAGCATGGGTTACACTACAGTATTTCAAGGACAATTCAAGTTTGAGGTATTACCGTCAGCAGAGGCTATTGCCAAGTTACGAGCACTCGAAGCCAAGGACACACGAGATCTACCAGATGCCCGTAGCTACCATAGTTATTATTGCCAGTGGGTGCTTACCAAGGATTGTATGGGATTGGAATGGAGTGGTGTAGAGAAGTTCTATGCATATAAATAATGGCTTCAGTACATTATTGATAAGATCTTAACTCCACATGAGGTCAATCTTTCTGGAACGGTCAAATACCAGGGTGAAGAGATTGGTGACAACGGTGTGCTGACAATAGAAGGCAGCAAAGTAGTACAGAGATCGTTGTAATTTGTTAGGCAATAACAAGGTGATAGCAGTATGAAATGCCGTGATTCCTAGGCTAAACCGGTTCGTACCTTTTCTTCAATTTTTTAACTCGAACTCATGCAACATACGGTACAGAAGGTAGGTTGCCCTACCAAATATTAAGTTGTTCCATAGCTTGAACTAAAATTAAACCTCTTATATCCTCTCAATATGCACACTTTACTAAGGAGGAATTAATGTCGGCCTCTGACAACTATGCTGATCTTACGCGGCGTCTATAAAAGGTTGAAACAATGGGGAATAAGTAGGGACAGCCTCTCGAAATAAAGAACGGCGAATCTGATAAGCAGTGGTATTATGAGCAATGGCTTCGGTTTCCAAAA
>JBFLVQ010001001.1:0-2883 GCA_040758525.1 Acidobacteriota bacterium | reverse complement strand
TTCTGTGATTCACAGAGGATCATCTGTTGAAATATCTGTATTCTATTCAATAATACTTTAGTCTTCTTACCAGCTTTGTAATACTTTCTACGATGTTCTCTCTCATTGGCTGTACGCTTTACATTTAATGCAGCATCAAGGGCAATTTGAAACGCAATACTATCATTGGGAAATAGTGAGAAGGCCAGCTCCAGAGCTTTAGCTGAATAGGATAATAACTCACGATCTATCTGGCCAATTCGCACTAGAGCCGATAGCGTAGAGGCAAAAGGGCCTTCTAGTCTTTTAATGGTCATTAGCTCAGATTGATAGCTTTCTTTATTATAGACCATACGAGTGATTCAGAAATTACTTGTTAGAGAGTTTTTCCTGAACAAAGAACAATTTATAACTGTTAATGCGCTGGCAAGGAGAAAGTTCAATGGTTGTATTGGCAGCTTCTGCTGCTTCCCGCAGTTTTACTCGGGTTGCTTTGCTCCAGATTAGGCGGGTTAAGATATCTTCACCAGCCTTATGATCTGCTATCTGTTTAGCAAATGCTAGATAGTGCCCGGGGGCAATATTTGTGAAAGAGAAAGTATGATCCTTTTCCATATGCACTTCATTATAACGTGTTATGTTTTCGGCTTGATCTTGCTCGCTAGGAATAAGGTAGACATGAACATGCTTAGGTAAAGACTTTCCCTTAATGGCTGAAACTATTCTTCCCTTAAACGCTGCTGCCCCTTGTGCCACACTAATGGTTAAACCTGAGATCTGTTCTCCATTTTTAACCATAAAGCCATTGGTGGCAGTCGATCTGGGAAATGTGATAGAGCGTGTATACCAATCTTCATTAGGAAACTCTACATCAAATTGATACTGTCCTTCTTCAGGTTTAGGAAGAATGAACTCCCCTTCTTCGTCAGGGTTAGCATCTGAAGCAATCTCAAACAGAGCTTCATTGTTATTATTTGTTTCATAACGATATGATGTAACGATGCTCTCTGCAAAATTTAGAGATTGTTGGTTTTGACATTTATGTTTCGGTTCTGATTCAACAATCAACTTTCCTGTTATTAAAGCTGGTGGCGGAGGCGCTGGTAAAACAAGGTTTATTCCATTGACATCCACTCCATTAATGAGGATGCGCTGTAGTGGCAGAATCACTCTTTTCTCATTTATAGACCCTTCTGCGGCTAAGTCATATTCACCATCAGGAAGGTCTTGGAAAGAGAAAGGAATAGCATTTTCATCTTGCTTTTTGATATAAGGTGAGAGGGTTGCTTCAATATTTCCTGTCGATGCATGCAATAATTTAAGAGAGACTGAGTGGGGCAAGCTTAGATCAGAAGCGGTAACTGTGCCGTTGATCGAACGACTCTGTTGAACACGATAATGGATATCAATGCCTGTTACCTCCTGACCAGAGATGACATTTATTTGCTTGGGATTCTTTCGCCCTAATGATGATGGATAGTAGATAGGAACATTTTCCTGGTAAATAGAAGTAGTCTTCAAATCAAAATTCTGCTCGTTGCCACCAGCAACTATTAAATAAGTACCCGGCGCCAGACCATAAATTCGGTATATTCCGCGATCATCAGTAGCAGTTTTCAGAATGGATGACCAATGATGACCCAAATCTTTATAGTAGCTTTGATGAGGAGATCGATAATCTTGATCATCATTCTGCTTAACTTTAATGGCACGCACTAGTAAATTTAATATTGGATTTCCTTCTAAATCAATTACCTTTCCTGTGATCACTCCTCCCTTAATCAAGGTGAATGTTGGCTTATCGCCTGGTCGATAGCGACGTGACACACTGTCTTTAGGATTCAGAGGTTCAACGTAACCTTTGGCAGAAACAGATATTTTGTAATCGGCAACGGCTAGATCTGTAGCTTCAAAGTTCCCATTATCGTCGGTGGTAAAATAGCGTTCCTCGTACTTATTACTGCTATCCCAATCGAATTTAGAAAGTGAAATTTGCGCATAGGCAATTGGTTGTCCCTTATCAGTAATAACACGTCCCTTAATTGATTTCTCACCTGCCGCAGAGATACTGGTCACTGAAATTAATATCAACATTAAGACAAACAATGGTTGCTGCATTTTTATTGTTGCTCCTTTTTAGTGGGATCGAGCACAATAATGGTCTCTGTTATTCCAGATTTAAGAGTTACATTCTGTTTGTTGTAGATTATAGTGGGATCCTCTTCTAAACTAGCAGGCAGAGTGTAAGCCCACAAAGTCAGTTCATAATCACCAGATATTAACCCTCTAATCGTAAACTGTCCTTGAGAATCAACCAATGTCGAAGCCTGAGGTATCGGCTGATTCAGGTGAGAAGTTATGATTTTTTCATCCAATCGCCGTGCGGATATAACTATGTTCTTGGTAATTAGCTTTACATCGTCTGGTATTTTGACCTGACCGCTTAGAGTACAATCTCCATAAATAAGCGAAATTCGCACATCGGTCAATTTCTCTCCTGGCTTAACATCTATGCCATTGCTCAGTTCCACACCATTATGCTCAATATGCATAGCAAACCGGAGAAAGTCACTCGTTACCGTTTCACTTTTATAGATAAAAAATTTTACTTTGCCAGGAGTAATTCTTGTAATGCTAAACCTGCCGCCTGTATTACTAGTGGGTCTTTCAGAAAGAAGCCCACCACCATAATCAATTGGCTCCTTATATGTTTCTATCCTTAGTTTTGAGAGTATTTCAGGATCATTTGTACCTTCAACAGAGATAGTTCCACTAATACTTGCGCCGACACTCAATTTTAGCTCTAGCCCGGCAATATTTTTATCCTTTACTTCAAAACGGGTTGGCTCAGTATTAGCATAGCGTGCGTCGTTAGAACGAACATTTATTACATAGTTACCTGGC
>JBFLVQ010001000.1:0-2888 GCA_040758525.1 Acidobacteriota bacterium | reverse complement strand
CTTCTTAAAAGGGCGCCATATTACATTTAAGAGATTAGCATAATTGAGTTTATTATTTGTTAAGAGCCCCTTATGAAGGGCGCAAATTTCCTCATTAAGTGAGCTATGATTTGGCTGTTGGGGAAAATTCCTCAGTCGGCCTAAAGTAATTGAGTATTTTCACTCAAGTGGGGGTTTTTCGTTAGTGGAGATGAAGACGGAAAACAAGACCAAGAAAGAGCTAATAGCTGAACTAGCGCAAGCTCGTAATCAGATAGAAGAGTTAAAGCTGCTAGAGAGTAATAGCAAACAGGCCGAGGCAAAGTTTTTGGGATTGCTCGAATCGGCGCCTGATGCCATTGTCATTGTCGATCGAACCGGCCAAATTGTACTGGTCAATTCGCAGGCAGAAAAGCTCTTTGGCTATCATCGTAGCGAGTTACTCGGCAATCTACTGGAGATTCTCGTGCCAGAGCGTTTCCAAGTGTCGCATGTAAAGCATCGTGAAGACTACTTTGCTGCGGCACGCACACGCCCTATGGGTGCTGGCCTAGCACTCTATGCTCGGCGTAAGGATGGCAGTGAGTTTCCTGTTGAGATCAGTCTTAGTCCTATGCAGAGCGATGGCGATATACTGGTGACCAGTATTATACGTGATGTTACTGAACGCAAGATTGCCGAAGAGGCCTTACGTAGAGCGCGTGATGAGTTGGAGAGACGCGTTGAAGAGCGCACGGCTCAACTTTCCCGTACTAATGAACACCTTAAAGAGCAGGTTGCTGAGCGCAAACGCGCGGAAGAACAGATACATGAGCAGGCTGCACTGCTCGACAAAACACAGGATGCCATCAATGTACGTGGCTTGGATGACACCATACTCTTTTGGAATAAGAGTTCAGAGCGTCTATATGGTTGGATGGTTGCCGAGGCAGTTGGTAAAAATGCCAACGAACTGTTGTTTAAGGGATTCTCATCTGAATTGGTGGAGGCTCAGAAGAGCGTGTTAGAGAAAGG
Organism: Acidobacteriota bacterium; assembly: GCA_040758525.1. GTDB lineage: Bacteria > Acidobacteriota > Blastocatellia > Chloracidobacteriales > JADJPF01 > JBFLVQ01. The sequence goes on along the minus strand of JBFLVQ010001000.1, from coordinate 1,895 downwards.
TGAGTGGTCAGGGGAACTACAACAAATAACCAAATACGGCAAAGAGATTATTGTCGAGAGTCGCTGGACTTTGGTACGTGATGATGCCGGTAATCCTAAAGCAAAACTGGTTGTAAATACTGACATTACTGAGAAGAAGAAGCTAGCCTCACAGTTTTTGCGTGCACAGCGTATGGAGAGCATAGGCACACTGGCCAGTGGTATTGCCCACGATCTTAACAATGCACTCACCCCAATATTGATGGCGCTACGCATCCTCAGCGACAAGTTTAAAGATGAAGAAAGCCAGTTTCTCCTGAAGACAATTGCTATTGGGGTAGAGCGCGGCGCTGATATGGTTAAGCAGGTACTCTCGTTTGCCCGTGGTATGGAAGGCGAGCGAGTAGTGCTCAACCTACGACATCTGATCGTTGAAATTCGTAAGATTCTACGTCAGACATTTCCCAAATCGATCGATATAGAGACCTTCTTACCAGCCGATCTATGGCCAGTAGCTGGCGATACCACACAGTTCTATCAAGTATTAATGAATCTATGTGTGAATGCCCGTGACGCTATGCCTGAGGGTGGCAAGCTTGCCATCAAAGCAGAGAACATGGTCTTAGACGAGAATTTTACACGTATGCATATAGATGTACAGCCTGGCCCTTATGTACTTACCACAGTCGCAGACACAGGACGGGGAATTCCTACTCAGGTACTTGATAAGATCTTTGAACCATTCTTTACTACTAAAGAGATTGGCAAAGGCACTGGATTAGGACTCTCGACGGCTGCAGGGATTGTGAAAAGTCATGGCGGCTTTATTGATGTCTATAGCGAACTGGGCAGAGGAGCAAAATTCAAGATCTATCTACCGGCGATCGAATCGGCACATACACGCCAAGCACAGGAAGTACATATGAAATTTCCTGTTGGACATGGGGAATTGATTATGGTGGTGGATGATGAGACTGCGATACGAGAGATCAGTCGTGCTACGCTAGAGACTTATGGTTATCAGGTGATTATGGCTGCTGATGGTACAGAAGCATTAGCACTCTACGCTCAGAAAATGGATGAGGTAAAACTTGTCTTGATGGATATGATGATGCCATATTTAGATGGCGCCGCTACGATCCGGGCAATGCGGCATATCAAGCCAGATATCAAGGTTATTTCTACTAGTGGACTGGTGACCAGTGAGAAAGCAGCAGAAGTTGCTGGAGAAGTAAAAGCCTTTTTATCGAAACCTTATACAGCAGAGAAACTGTTGGAGACCGTGGCTATGGTCCTTAGCGCCAAATAGGTTTTTTGCCTTGAAGATTAGGCCCGCAAGTTTTGCAGAAAAACCTCGAGTTTATTTAAGGAGTCACTATGATTTCCGCGATATTAATTCTATTTTTCTCGTTATTGGGACAAGAGAATCAAGCACCAGCTCCGCCAGAGTATGGTGATATTACAGAATTGAAACAGTTGCAACGAGTTTACATTTATACTGATGATAGGGATGCTTATTATCGAATTGCTAAAGAGATCGGCAAATACAAAGATTTGCAAGAGGTAGATAAGATATCTGAGGCTGAATTTGTTCTCGTATACTATGGAAATCGCACTACATTTGAGAATTATTCAAATGAGAAGGTTGATTCTGTGACAGGATACGGGAGTGTTGATACTAAAACAGAAAAAGGCATAGGCATTATGAAGGTTCTGGTACAAAGCTCGAACTCCAATTCGGTGCGTATCGTTTGGCAGATAGAGAAGGGTACTAGACTTAACTTTGGCAGAGATCCAGAGGTTAAATGTACTAAAGAATTTATTAAACAATTAAAAAAAGTGAAACAAGAAAAATAGCTAGCAAGATAAAAGCATAACAAAGACCGATTAAGGATGGCTATCTCTTAAAATCCTCT
>JBFLVQ010000999.1:0-2893 GCA_040758525.1 Acidobacteriota bacterium | reverse complement strand
CAGTTAGGATCAACCTTTTCTATTGGGTAAATGATCGACCAGATAGAAGCTTCTGTTGCTCCTCCTAAACTTACTACTTGAATATCTGGAGATAGATTTTTAACTCGGTCTGGCAAATTAACAGGGATCCAATCTCCACTAAGTAATGCTAGTCGTAAACAATCTAATCTTGTTGTACGTCCTCGTGTATATTCAACTAGCATCTCCATCATTGCTGGCACACTATTCCATATAGTCACACGCTCACGTATTATCAGTTCTATCCAACAGGATGGCTCTCGTTGTTTATCAGCACCCGGAATAACTATCGCTCCACCTGCTGCCAGCATTCCCCAAATGTCATAGACAGATAGATCAAAGTTCAATGCTGAGAGCGCTAATACACGATCCTCTGGTGTTACTGTATAACGTTGATTTATATCAATAATCGTATTGACAGCACCACGATGATCGATCATTACTCCTTTAGGCTGTCCTGTAGAACCAGAAGTGAAAATAACATAGGCTAAATCGGTTTGATCTTGTATAGGTTCAATAGCCTGATCTGCGATATACGACAATTGTAGGGGGTCAATGGTAATTCGTTCAATATTAGTCGGCCAGCAGAGTCGCTGATCAACCCAAGACTGTGTAAGCGCTAATTTTACTTCTCCTTGTTCTAATAGGTACAAGATTCTCTCTTTAGGAAGGTTTGCATCGATAGGAAGGTATGCTGCACCAGCTTTAACAATACCTAGTACTGCTACTATCTGCTCCCATCCTTTTTCCATAACAACCGCAACTAATCTGTTAGGGAGTGCTCCAGATTGTCGCAATTGCCACCCTAGTTGATTAGAGTAGCGATCCAGTTCTTGGTAAGTTAAGGTCTTATCTGTTGTGATGACAGCAGGCTGATCTGCTTGTGTTAACACACGTGTCGTAAACAGAGTATGAAGTAGACCACTTGGCAATGGTTTGGAAGTAGCATTAACGGTCAAATAGAGATCAGCTACCTGTGAAAGAAAAGTTAATCGAGCGATATGCTCTTGAGGGTGTGTTACTACTGCACTAAGAATGGCTTGAAAATGATCTACTATACGGCTAATAGTAGCCTCTTCAAATAGATCTGTACGGTAGTTAATAGTCCCAGTCAATCCTTGTTCTCGGTCAGCCATAAATAGTGTTAGATCTAACCTGGCTGAGCCAATATCAAAATCAAAACTACTAATCTTTAGATCTGGAAGTACTGGTGTTGGTATCGGTGTATTCTGCAAAACAAATGCTACTTGAAATAATGGCGCATGACTTAAATCACGTTTGGGTTGTAATTCCTCGACCAATCTCTCAAAGGGTAGATCCTGATGCGCATAAGCGCCTAACGCGACTTTGCGCACCTGCTTAAGCAACTGCTGGAATGTAGGATTGCCGGAAAGATCGCTACGTAAAACTAGTAGATTAGTAAAGAAACCTATTAATCCTTCGCTCTCGCTCTGACTGCGATTAGCGATAGGAGAGCCAACAACAATATCCTTCTGTCCGGTGTACCAACAGAGCAGCACTTTAAAAGCTGTTAATAACACCATAAAAAGGGTTGCACCTTCTTGGTGTCCTAATCTTTTTAGTTCTTGAGACAACTCTTTAGATAAGATAAAAGATTTACGTGATCCCAAAAAAGCCGGCAACAGTGGTCTAGGATGATCAATAGGTAGATTGAGTATGGGTAGATTATTACCTAGTTGTTGTCTCCAGTAGCACAGATGAGTTTCCAACACTTCACCTTGTAGCCATTGGCGTTGCCAATATGCGAAATCTACATATTGGATCGGTAAGTCTGGTAGTGTTGCAGGTTGATCTTTTATAAAAGCTTCGTAGAGCACCATCATCTCTTTAATGAAGATACCAAAAGACCATAGATCAGCAACAATCTGATGCATTGTCAGCAATAACAGATATTCTTGCTCAGTCAGCTTTAGTAGGCTAATTCGTAATAATGGGCAGTTACTTAAAGAGAAAGGCCGTCGCCCTTCTTCAATAGCTAATTGTCTTGCGCAGCTTTCCCGTTCAGGCACTGACAACATTTGTAGATCTACAACAACTAATGGCAAGTTTAGCGATGTACTAATTACTTGAACAGGTTCTCCACCTACACTAACAAAGCTGGTGCGCAGTACCTCATGTCGTCTTACTACCTCATTGATACTCTGTTTCAAGGCAGTAACATTGAGATAACCTTTAAGGTAGACGGCTGAAGAGACATTATAGAAGAAGCTTGCTGGCATTAACTGATCTAAAAACCAGAGTCTCTGTTGTGCAAAAGAGAGCGGTAATTGCCCTACTCGTTCTATCTTGTGTATAGGTGGGATTCGACCCACATGCTGTGCGCGAATAGCTCTATCAATCTTTTCAGCTAAACGATTTACCGTAGGTGTATCAAAGAGATCTGATAGTGGCAATTCTATTTGAAAACTATTGCGTATCTGAGAGACTAACTGAGTTGCTAATAGTGAGTGTCCACCTAGTTCAAAAAAATTGTTGTGAATTCCTATATTTTCAATTTTGAGTAATTGAGTCCAAATAGCCATTAATATCTCTTCAGTGGATGTACGAGGAGATACTATGTTATCTATTGTTTGACTACGCAAAGAATAGACCTTGGGAATCTGCTCACTAGCAATAGTCTCTTGTAGGGTTAAGAGTGATTGATCCGGTTCAACAATGATCTTTCTTAACAAAGTAGCGAAATGATTTAGGATCTGAGTAATATCATTACTATCGAAGCGACGGCGATCATAAATTATCTTTACCATCATCTCTGTTACTGGGTATGCTAAAACCGTAAGAGCATATTTAGTACGCGCTCCTTTTGAACGAACTATACGAATATCTGTCGATTTCAAAGCTTGATCAGGGAAAT
>JBFLVQ010000998.1:0-2894 GCA_040758525.1 Acidobacteriota bacterium | reverse complement strand
CAGTAGATATAGAGGGGGTAGGGTTGAAGCGTATCACCTACGCTCCTAGCTTTGATGGTTTTCCTATGTTCAGTCCAGATGGCAAGAAACTGGTATGGGCTTCTAACCGCAATGCTAAGCAACGCGGCGAAACCAATATATTTGTAGCCGATTGGGTAGAGAAAGAGTAATCCGATTTCAGTGTCATTGAATAAGAGAGAGCTGAGTCAGCTCTCTCTTATTCAATGCAAACATTTAGTGGAAATTTAGCTATTTTTTCCTGACAATAAGCCCCCAGCCCTCATAATGAGCCAATAGATCCAGAGAAGATTAGGAGTTTTTCAACTTGATCTGCACAATTTCAGCACGTTTGTTAAGCACTGTTGTGCTACTGCTATTGCTGACAACACTAATGCCTAGGCAGCTTGATGCCTGGTCTATCCAACAACCGCCAACAAACTCATATGTAGTAATGATCTCAATCGATGGCCTGGTACCTGATTACTATACCAAAGCGGATCGCTACCGGTTGAAGATTCCTAATCTACGCCAACTCTGCCGACAGGGAAGCTTTGTTGAAAGTTTACAGACTATCTACCCTTCAATTACCTATCCATCACACACTACTTTGGTAACGGGGGTAAGACCAGCCCGCCATGGTGTGGTCAGTAACGAGGTGCTTACTGACCCAAACGTGCACAGTGAAAAAGACTGGTATTGGTATGCACGTATGATCAAAGCTCCCACCCTTTGGGGAGAAGCGCGTAAAGCGGGGTTGAAGACAGCCGCAATAGGCTGGCCTGTTACAGTAGGCGCTGAGATTGATTACCATCTACCAGAAATCTGGCGTCCAGGCGAATTTGATACAAATTTGCAGACAATTGTAGAACATTCCACACCTGGCCTGTCGGAAAAGATCTTTGCTTCACGACCACAAACGGGAATAAGAAAATTTACTGACGAACTGCGCACCTATGCGGCAGAAACGATCCTTACCAACTATAAGCCGAACCTGTTGCTATTACACCTTATTGAACTTGATTCAGTTGAGCATACTAGCGGCCCCTTCTCGACGGAAGCCTTTGCTAAATTGGAAGAGATTGATGCATTGATCGGTCGTCTTACCAACGCTGTACAAACGGTAGGCATTTCTTCACAGACTACCTTTATCATAGTTTCAGACCATGGATTTATGAAGATCTCTAAGCAGTTTAATCCTACTGCGCTATTAATAAAGGAAGGTCTTATGACGCTGTCACAAAATGGTCAGATAAAGGATTGGCAGGCGATGATCTATGGTCATGGTGGCTCAGTTGCAGTAATAGCGCGGCAGACAGGCAACCAGGCTCTTGAACAACGCATAGTAGATATCTTTGAGACAATCGCGCGCAAACCTAATAGCCCTATCTACCGTGTGGTGAAGCGCGACGAACTGGCCCGCTTAGGTGCCAATCCGATGGCTGTCTGTTTCCTTGATGCAGCACCTGATTATCAGATGAGTGATCAGATTACTACGGTTCTTACCGAGCAGAGTAAAGACAAAGGGGTACATGGCTATTTGCCCTCCCGACCAGAGATGTTTGCTTCTTTGATTGCCTGTGGACGCGGTATAAAATCGGGTAGGCGTGAGTCTTTTACACAAAATATTAATGTTGCCCCCACAGTGGCAGCACTACTAGGATTCATATTGCCAGATGCAGAGGGACGGCCCATACGGGAGCTTCTTACTATCCCTGTACCCAATCCGGCCCGTAAGCAACCGGTATTAGGAAAACAAAAATGAGTAAGAAAATAGTTAGATCAATATGGCTTTTATTACTTTTGGTATTTTTGCAAGGTATAGCTACTGCTCAACAGACTACTACCCCCACGCGCGAGAGTGAAGAGAAAGAGATTGTCTTAGCATTTAAAACCCAGTTGGTGTTGGTTCCTTTTAGCGTAGCAGATCGTACCAACCGCACTGTCAATAATCTTAAAGCGGAAGAGGTAAAACTCTATGAGAATGGCCAACCAGTACAACTTGTGTCATTGCAGCGCGCTGGCAGCAAGCCTCTCAATTTTGCCTTGCTACTTGACCTATCTGGCAGCATGCAACCACATCTAGAGTCAGCACGTGCCGCCGCCAGCCGTTTCTTTGAGCGAGCTCTTAAACCTGGTAAAGATCGTGCAGCAATTGTTGCTTTCCAGCAAGAGATTATGCTTGCACAACCGCTCACAATGGAGAAGGCTGCGCTACAACAGGCAATCGGGGACAGACTTCTTACCCTACCGACATTCAGCACGATAAATGCGCGCTTGGAGACTAACACCAAACGTCTAATTGGTACTGCCCTATATGGCGCGATCTATGTTGCCGTTGATGAGGTGCTGCAACCTGCTGGTGGTCATCGTGTGATTGTATTAATCTCTGATGGTTACGATTCAGAGAGTGGGATAGAATTGCGGGATGCGTTAGATTATGCCTGGCGGCGTGAAGTAACTATTTATGCGATTGGGCTGGGCGATCCGGCAGGCTTGAATCGGGAAGTGTTGGAACGTTTGTGTACCACCACCGGTGGACGTGTCTTCTATCCCAAAACGACCGCGCAATTGGATGAGGCTTTTGCACAGATTGATGAAGATCTGCGTGAGCAGTATATACTCTCTTTCTATCCCAACGCACAGGCCAACGATACCTTCCGTACAATTAAGATCGAGATCCCTTCTCGTCCCTCACTAGCGATCTATCATCGTTTCGGTTACTACAATGCTTTAGTAGATGAAACAACCAATGATAAGACGGAATGAGGTGACATCCTCCCTCGACTAGAAGTCAAGGGCATCCCTGGTGCAGCACTTAAGCAGCCCCAACCGAGCAGGAAACAACAGTAGCAATAGGGATGGTATAAGGAACCGATTTGTAGACCATATGCCGA
>JBFLVQ010000997.1:0-2899 GCA_040758525.1 Acidobacteriota bacterium | reverse complement strand
GTTCGAGATGCTATCTCACGACAGTATCCTACACAATTACTACCAGGTTCGCGTTGACTTCCATCATTGATGGTTTTACGAGCTTGCCTTTCAGCCATTAGGCTAAAGGTCTTATCTGCTCCTGGGCGCGCACTCCCCCGCGTTCCCGCGGGTATGATTATTAGTTACCTAACAATGGTTGCTATGCTAGCAAAACATAAGCGAATTAGCAATATTTTTATCGCCCTCTCAAGCGATGGCAGGCTTAACTATGGTCTAAAGACTCGGAGAATGCGCCTGCCCTTCTGTTCAATTAGAAGTAGATTACCGATAACAAGTTTGTGCAAAAGAGAGAGAAGACTTTGCAATATTGGTAAAACAAGTAAAATAATATCAAATACCAGGGTGGCTTTGTGAATGTTGGCTTAAACAGAGTGTCAGGGTTGGAGGCAGCCGGATGATCGGCACGGTAGTGGGCAACTACAAAATTGTTGAGAAGCTTGGCGAAGGCGGCATGGGTACAGTCTTTAAGGGTGTTGAGCTACTGCTGGAGCGGGAAGTTGCTATTAAGACCTTGCTGCCAGAATTAGCGCGTCAGCCACAATTGGTTGAGCGCTTTCGTGCCGAAGCAGCGGCATTGGCAAAACTGAACCATCCCCATATTGCTACACTTTACAACTTCTTTCGCGCTGACGACTCCTTTTATATGGTTATGGAGTTCGTACGTGGCCAACCCTTTGATAAGATTATTGCCAATCAAGGCGCGCTAGGCTATGAAAAGGCGATTCCGCTGTTTTGCCAGGCTTTAGAAGGAATTGAGCATGCTCATAGGTTTGGCATAGTGCATCGTGATATCAAGCCTGCCAATATTATGCTAACCGATGATGGAACAGTGAAGGTAATGGACTTTGGTATTGCTCGTGTGCTGGGCGCCAACCGTATGACCAGAACCGGCTTAATAATTGGCACACTCGCTTATATGTCGCCTGAGCAGGTCAATAGCCAGGAGATAGATGCACGCTCTGATATATACTCGTTAGGGATACTGCTTTATGAGATGCTTACTGGCCGTGTGCCTTTTCAAGCTAACAGCGAATACGAGATCATGAAGGCGCATGTTGAAGCAATACCACTGCCACCACGCCATATAGTGCCTAATGTTCCTATACCAATAGAGCAAGCGGTACTGCGAGCATTGGCAAAAAACCCGCTAGATCGTTTCCAAACGGCTGGGGAATTTCGCGCCTTCCTACTAGATAGTCTGCGTACCTCGCCAACAGCAGTACTACCACCAGATGGCAGTAACATCTATGAAGCGCCCACACAACATATCAATACTGCTGCACCTAATTCAGAGGTGACCACCAAACGATTTGGACCAAGTAATGCTGCGCCGCCGGCAATCAACATACTCGACCCTCAGGTTAAAGCAACAACTCCAGTAGTAGGCGCAGGCCAACTTGCTCCCCAATGGCCTGTTACTATACCTAACCCTCCCAGTCGCCCTACTGAGGAGGCTACCGCTAGTCGATCTGTCTGGAAATATTATATTGTCGCTGCTGCAGTACTGATTCTGATGGGTGCTACAATAGTATCAGTTATGCTGATTAGCTCTGGTAAACCAGATCCAGTTCCCCCTGTAGTACAACCAGCATCAAATCCTGTCTTACCAGCTACGCCAATCAAGACTAACCCAATTGTAGACAACACCAAAGATCGTATAGAGACTCCCTCTAAAAGCAATAATGAAGAGACAAAGAAGATAGAAGATATCCTTTCTGGTAGTCCCGACAATATAGATAAAACCAAGCCCCGCAGGGTTATCGATGCGGCGGCAAAGGCGCGTGCTGCCGCTCGCAAACGTCTACGCGAACGTACGGAAAGAGCCCTGGATCAATGAGGTCTAACGATGACTAAGCACGACAAATATCGAGTAGTCTTCTTTAATAGATTTATAGCGCTGGTTGCTCTGCTCACATTAAACTGTCTGATACCACCATTGACACTACAAATGCAAGCAGGCCAACCAACTAAGAAACCTATCAGCAAAAATGGTTTGCTTGAAGCGATACGCCTCAATGGACTATCAACCCAAGAGTTGATCGATCGTGTCAACCAACGTGGTGTGAGCTTTCAATTAACTAGCCAAGACGAGGCAGAGTTTCGTGCTGCTGGCGCTCGTCCAGAACTGATTGAGGCAATACGCACCAATTACCGACCAGTATCTACTCAACCGGTCAATAATACGCCAACTAATAATGTAGCAGCCAATAACAGCAATACTAATTCCCGTAATACGAGTCCTACCTATAATGTGCCAGCCGGTCCACCTCTTTCCAAAAACGAGATCGTGACACTTTTGCAGAGTGGCTTACCGGTGGCGCGTGTAGAGCAATTTGTTGAAGTACGTGGTATTAACTTTGTTATGACGCCAGAGATTAATCGTGAGATTACGGCTGCCGGTGGTAGTCGTTCATTGCTTAATATAATTAGCGCTAAAGCAGCCAAGGTTACTCCCCTTACGGTTAATACGGGACCCGATTATGATGATCTAACCGATCAAGCAATCACAGAGTTACGCGGAAATAACAATCTTGAAGCGTTACGGCTGTTACGCCAAGCAATTAAACTCGACGCTGCACAGCCAACTGCTTATACACTGCTTGGTCTTACCCTACTCTACTATAATCGGGACATACTAGAAGCGGAGAAGGCTATGCGTGCTGCTATTGAGCACAATGGTGGCGCGGTCTTTCGTGTCTATCATGACCATGATGGTTTCTTCAAACAATACTGTCAGGGCTCGTTTTTTGTCACCAAAACGGGTATGACTTATAAGGCTGATGATGGTAATCACACCTTTGCGGCGGAAGATGCCAATATTAGCGAAGTTAAGCTTAATGGTTTTGTCGGCTCAGAA
>JBFLVQ010000996.1:0-2902 GCA_040758525.1 Acidobacteriota bacterium | reverse complement strand
AAAAACCGAGTTTATGTGGTAGCCATTAGGATAGCTAAAGAGTATATTGGTATCAGCGATAAGAATAAATTTCTATCCTCTTTCAAAGTGTTGTCAGAACCAGCTAGCACCCCTGAGCCACCAGTATGGAAAACATTCTCCACAACAGATTTCACGGTAGAAATACCGGATACACCATTTGAGTTTAGAGATCAGATAACCCTACGACCTGATAAAACGGTTCTGAGTGGATCATTTTTTATTGATAATGACTCTACCCTATATACCATCAGTTACTGTGTACCAGGTTTAACAGCATCAACACAATCTCAAAATACAATGCTATTTGACTATTTGCGTGATCATATTATCAGCAATTTCCAGAGCAAGGTGCTATCAGAAGCTGAAATAAAACTCGCTGGCTGCTCCGGCAAGGAGCTTACAATCCAAGGAAAAAGCTGGTTACAAATACCAATTGATATGATCATTAAGGCGAGGATTCTTTTAATTAATGATCGGCTTTATCTGATGGCTGCTGCAACTAGCAATAGCAAATTGCCAGAGCATGCGGAAAGATTTTTTAGCTCAGTTAAATTGGATATGAACTCCACTAACACACAAGAGATCAATAACAGCAGACTTCCTGAGGATCTAGAGAAGTTTTTTAGTTCAGTTAAATTAGGTATCAACTATAGAGACACACAAGAGAAAGTCGTTTCGGTAGGAACACCAGGCTTACGCCTGCCGCAACTTTATGATAAGACAAAACCTCTTTATACTGAGGAAGCGCGAAGAAATAAGATCGAAGGTATGGTAGTGTTAAGTGTTATTTTTTACAAAGACGGCAATATTGGTGATATTAAAATAATAAGGGGTTTAGGCTACGGATTGGATGAACAGGCAATAGAGGCAGCCAAAAAGATTCGATTCAAACCGGCTGAGCTTAATGGTGAGGCTGTGAGTGTTCGTGCTCGCTTGGAGTTTACTTTCACATTACTAGATAAGGAAAAATAGGGATAGTTAACACTATTTTTTAAGTCTTACTTACCTGATAAGAATAGCTCGTCACTAAAAAGCACTATGGAATAACTACTAGCTGCAAAAACTATGAGGTTGTGATAACGTTTAACTGCAGCTAATAGGTTGTTGCTCATTTAGCTATTGTTAGTATGGGAGTAGGTATGAAGATAAGCTCAACCGTAAGGCTTATACTGGCTATCACTGCTATTGCATTCGTGCCAATGATTTTTGATAGCATTATAGTAGCTCAGAATGCTGATGATGATCCTGGCTATATTTATCCAGATCCCAATGATCCACCTTGTCCAACCATCAATAGTATTTCACCAGCTATTGGTGCGGCTGGTACAACTGTAACAGTGACCATTACAGGCTATGACTTCGGTGTCTCTCCAACTATCAAGATTGCCAGTTCTGCCATTACGATCAATTATATTTCCAGATCTAGCAACCAGATAGTAGCTACATTTGCTATCTCTTCTTTTGCTATAGATGGGTTCTCAAAAGTACAGGTTTTCAACGGGCCACATGTAAGCACTAATAGTAAGGATTTTCTGGTAGTAGTTCCTCACCACTTGAAAGTGATCAAAGATCAGCATGGGATAGTGGATCGTTGCCCAGAAGTAACAGCACGCCGACTGACTTTGCGAGTAGTAAGTGCTGTTAATAATATTGTTGGAACTGTACCAGTGAAGGAGCAATACTCTACGTTAACCACTAATACCTGTGGAAATGGCCAACCTTTGCCTGCAGTGTGTGAGAATACTGATAGACTAGGAACATTTTTTGACTTCATTACTACTAATTGTCCAAAACCAGGTATGCCTTTGAGCTGTGGCTATGACATCAAGTACCAGTGGCAATGGTGTCCATCAGGGAGGAGTCCAGTAAATATAGGCTTCTTTGATGAACGAGTGCGAGCCAATGAGACTACTGTTAACGGCTATACTAAACCAGCTACTATTCCAGACAATACTGATATTTTCCCATAGAGAAAAGACTCTTAATGAGAGATTAGAGGGTAGTGAGCTTATGCAGCAACACAGACAATATCTACAAAAATTGCTGAAGAGACTAATACCAGGCATACTGCTTTGCTTGATTGCAATGACTGCTAATGCACAAGAGAGAGGCTTGGGAAGCGTCAGCGGTATTGTGCTTGATCAGCAAGGTAATCCAGTTATAGGCGCAACAGTCTATGTACAACCTGCAGAGCGACCAATTAACGGTAGACTTCCTCATACCATCACTGATCACAATGGAAGGTTCTATTTCTCAAACCTGATACCAGAAAATATTATTGTCCGAGCCTTCAAGGAAACAGAGGGCTATCCAGACACTTTTTTTGCTATTTATACACAGCATGCACCATTGTCACCGGAAGTGAGCATCTATGAAGGACAGACAAGTCACGTTACGGTTCAACTTGGCGCTAAGCTAAACAAGCTTCAAGGCCAGGTAATTGACGGTCAAAGTGGTCAACCCGTAGCGCACGTAAGTTATACTCTTTACCGCAGAGATAATCCCAATATCTATTACACTACAAGTAGTGATGCTGACAAACCTACAGGTAGCTTTGAGATATTGCTACCTCCAGATGTAGCCCTGAAAATCACGGCCCAAGGATATGAGGTTTGGGACTCACAATCTGAAATGGATGCTAAAGAATGGGCTTCCTTTGCACAACCAGCAACCACAGGAATCAGACAATTTCGTATTGTTCTAAAGTCAACACAGTAAATCTAAACAGAATAACCCAACTTAGACGTTTGGTTTGGCTATTAATCTGCTCAGACTGAATTCTCTCTAGGAATAGTCTGAAACACTGACACAAGCGAAATAAACTCTCTAGAATTGTTATCATAAGATAAATATCCTTGACATAAAGCTATTATATGATAGC
>JBFLVQ010000995.1:0-2908 GCA_040758525.1 Acidobacteriota bacterium | reverse complement strand
TTGCATACACATTGCAGTTAGGAAGAAAGCATTTGAGTTATCGACAGATGCTAGTATGTGAAGATCTAGCAGATGCGATATCAGCGCTGGAGAATGTCGATAGTGGGCGAGTGCTTAGTCAGTTTCAATCTGCTAAGGATCGGCCTGTTATCTTTATGTTCCCTGGTCAAGGATCACAATATGTAAATATGGGTCTTGATCTATATCGCAATGAAGCATTCTTCCGTGATTGTATAGATCATTGTTCAACATTACTTAAACCTTATCTGAATCTGGATCTTGGCACTATTCTCTATCCCCAAGCAAAAGATCTAAAAGAAGCTGCTAAACAGCTCGAACAGACTTATTTTGCTCAACCGGCTCTCTTTGTAATCGAGTACGCTATGGCAAAGCTATGGATGCAGTGGGGTATTCTTCCACAAGCAATGATTGGCCATAGTCTGGGTGAATATGTGGCAGCCTGTCTTGCAGGAGTTTTTAGCTTGGAAGAAGGATTGGCGCTAGTTGCGGCAAGAGGACGGCTTATGCAGAGTTTACCAATGGGAGCTATGCTTGCTGTTTCTTTGCCTTATCAGGAAGTAGAATCTTTATTAAATCAGAACCTGTCAATAGCAGCTATTAATGGACCATCTCTTTGTGTAGTTTCTGGTCCTCTGGAAGCGATAGATCAGTTTGAAAGCAGGCTTACTGATATCGGCGTCCAACATAGTAGATTACATACTTCGCACGCTTTTCATTCCCAGATGATGTCACCGATTTTGGAGACTTTTGCTGAACAGATTAAGAAGGTTCATCTTAAAGCTCCTAAAATACCTTATATATCTAATCTCACTGCCACCTGGATAACACCTGAGCAGGCGACAGATGTTAATTACTGGATTAAACAACTGCAAAACACAGTAAGGTTTTGGCAGGGTCTTTGTGAAGTAACATTAAAGCAAGATGCTGTTCTGCTTGAAGTAGGCCCAGGCAGAACTTTAAGCTCATTGGCAAAACTGCTTTTAAACAACACCGCCGAGCAGGCAGTAGTCTCTTCTTTAAGTCATGCTCACGATAAGATTTCAGACATGGAATTTCTGCTTACTGCGTTAGGTAAGCTATGGTTGGCAGGGGTAAGAATTGATTGGCAGAAATTCTATGCTAAGGAGAAGCGTCAAAGACTCTCTCTTCCTACCTATCCGTTTGAAAGGAAGAGCTATTGGGTTAAATCACAACTGCAGCAACCATCCTATCTGGCGGAAACCGTTTTAGCCAAGCGGTCAAATATTGAAGACTGGTTTTATATAACGGTTTGGCAACAGGCGGCTCCCGCTATTGCGGAGTTGTTGTGTGACCAAAGCGAGAAGTCTTGCTGCTTGGTGTTTGTTGATAATTTGGGTCTAGGCGCCACAATGGTAAAGAGCTTGGAAGAGGCTGGCCATTTCGTTGTTACTGTGAGAGAGGGCGAAAGTTTTACCAAAGGGAGCAATCAGGATTTTACCATTTGCGCCAATCAACGTGACGATTACAATCGACTGCTCCAAGAGCTTAAATTATTGAATAGACGGCCAGCACAGATAATCCATTTGTGGAATGTCACCTCAAGGAAAGATTCTCAAGCGTTTATAGACTCTTTTGAAAAATTTCAGTCGCTTGGTTTCTACAGTTTGATCTATTTGGCTCAAGCTATTGAAGCAGAGCATATAAATGGCCAGATTCAGATAAAAGTTATTTCCAACGATCTACAAGCGGTAAATGGCCAAGAGTTTTTATGCTTGGAGAAAGCAACCCTCTTGGGCCCTTGTAGAGTTATTCCGCAAGAGTATCCCAATATTACCTGCCAGAGTATTGATATTACCTATAGCAATTCTTCATCCTGGAGAGAAGAACGACTTATTAATGATCTCATTAAAGAGTGTTTTTCCAACTCTGCACAGCTAGCGGTAGCCTATAGGGGAGGGCGTCGATGGGTTCAGAGCGTCGAACCATTTAAACCCAGTGCTATTTTTACCAAAAGGCTGCGAGTAGGTGGGGTGTATCTAATAACTGGGGGATTAGGCAATATAGGCCTGCTACTTGGAAACTATCTGGCAGAGACTCTACAAGCTAAATTGATATTGGTTGGACGCACTCCTTTTCCGCAAAGAGATGATTGGCAAACCTGGCTGGCTACTCATGACGAAAACGATAGCATTAGCCAAAAGCTTCAAAGAATAATGTTATTTGAGAAACTGGGCGCCGAAGTAGTAATTGCTACCGCAGATGTTGCTAACAAAGAACAGATGGAAATGGTAATAGCAGATGCATACCTTCGCTTTGGCGCCCTTAATGGTGTTATTCATGCGGCTGGTATTATTGGGCCAAAAACATTCTGCACCATTTCTGAATTGGATCAAAGCAGATGTGAAGAACAATTTCAGGCAAAAATCCATGGGTTATTGGTATTGACAGAGATTTTGCGCAACAGAGAGCTCGATTTTTATCTGCTCTTGTCATCGCTGGTTTCTCTGTTAGGAGGATTGGGATTTTCTAGTTATTGTGCGGCTAATTTATTTATTGATGCATTTGTTCAAAAACATAATCAGATAGATCCTATTCCATGTTTAGGAGTGAATTTTGATGGTTGGGATTTTCTTGGTGAGAAACATTTGAATACTTCTACAACTGAATTGGCAATAAAGCCAAAAGAAGGGATAGAAGTTATTCGGCGCATCTTTGCCACCGATTCGATAGGGCAACTAGTTATCTCAACAAGAGATTTGAAAGCTAGAATAGACCAATGGATACATCTTAAGCCTGTACCAGAGATAGAAGAACCAAAGCAAGAAGATTTGAACCAGCATTACCTAAAGCCCAATTTATCGACTCTATATATTGGTCCCAGAAACGAGTCTGAACAGGTTATTGTAGCAATCTGGGAAGAGATGTT
>JBFLVQ010000994.1:0-2910 GCA_040758525.1 Acidobacteriota bacterium | reverse complement strand
ATATAACAATTTTTACAAATTGTTGACAGTTTTTACCTGTTTCTTAAAAACATTTATCGAGTATTTAACGATAATCTTACTTGTTAATGTAATGATGATTTTTAGTATATCGATTTAGTCTCTTTTATTACAGATTAAATATCGCGTTCTAGAATTATGAGTATACTTTACGAGAACTTTATTGAAGATAGTCTTGACTCAGCCACTCTAGTATCACTACTACGTGAGAGAGTACGTGCTAATCCTGATAAAATTGGTTATACCTTTCTTAGTGATGGTGAGGGTAAGGAGCAGAACTTAAGTTACCATCACTTAGATGAGCAAGCGCGAGCGATTGCCGTATTGCTACAGAGTTTGGGATTAACAGGCGAGCGGGTACTACTCTGCTACTCGGCCGGGTTAGAATATATTGCAGCTTTTTTTGGCTGTCTTTATGCAGGAACTATTGCCGTACCTGCTTATCCTCCTCGGCTTAACCGTAGTCTACTGCGATTGCAAACAATTGCCGATAGCGCACAGGCACAAGCGGTACTTACCACAACCCCAATACTAGCGAGAATAGAGTCGTTATTTACACAAGCGCCAGCGTTAAAACATCTGCAATGGTTGGCCAGCGATAATGTTGCCCGAGAGCTTGCTGAACAGTGGCAGCCACCAATACTGAATAGCCAAGCGCTTGCCTATTTACAGTACACTTCTGGTTCAACATCGGCACCTAAGGGTGTAATGATAAGTCATCACAATGTACTGCACAATTGTGCATACATCGATTATGGATTTGAGCATAGTGTTGATAGTAGGTCTTTGACATGGCTGCCGCATTTTCATGATATGGGGCTTGTTGATGGTATTCTACAGCCTTTGTATAAAGGATTTCATGGGTTCTTGATGTCTCCAACAGCTTTTTTACAACGACCATTAGGTTGGTTACAAGCGATATCCCATTATCGTATTACTCATAGTGGTGGTCCTAATTTCGCTTATGAACTCTGTTTACGTAAGATCGATCCATCAGACTGTACGGCACTAGATTTAAGTAGTTGGCAAGTAGCTTACAATGGTGCTGAGCCAATTCGTAAAGAGGTTATCGAAGCATTTACTACTACTTTTGCGCGATATGGTTTCCGACGGCGTACGTTCTATCCAGCTTATGGACTTGCTGAAGCCACACTAAAAGTTTCTGGAGGTTGGAAAAAACACGAACCAATCTACTGTAGTGTTCAATCAATCGCACTAGAACAACATAGAGTCGTGCAGAGTTCTCAATATGAGGATAACACACACACATTAGTGAGTTCAGGTCATACTGCTTTAGGAACAGAGGTTGTTATTGTTAATCCGGAATCATTGACTAAATGTTTACCTGACGAAGTAGGAGAGATTTGGGTAGCTGGTCCTGGAGTAGCACAAGGTTATTGGAATCAGCCGATAGAGACTACTGCTACATTTCAAGCATACCTCACTGATACAGATGAGGGTCCATTTCTACGCACAGGAGATCTAGGTTTTTTAAAAGATGGAGAACTGTTTGTTACTGGTCGTCTTAAAGATCTAATTATTATACGTGGCCGTAATCATTACCCACAAGACATAGAATATACCGTAGAGCAGTGCCATAGCTCATTGCGTAGAGGTAGCGGCGCAGCATTCTCTATAGAAGTAGATGGGCAAGAGCGACTAGTAATAGTTCAGGAAGTAGAACGTCGTCAGCGAGCGCAGTTAGATGAGATCATTGATGCAATACGCCGTACATTAGCAGAAATCCATGAAGTGCAAGTCTATGCGGTAATATTGATCAAGACCGGCAGTATTCCCAAGACCTCTAGTGGCAAAATACAGCGTAGTGAGTGTCGCAAACAGTTTCTTGCACATAGCTTTGATGTAGTAGGTGAATATTGGCAGACGATCTCTACTGATCTATCTGATGATATCTCAACAGTTGTTTTAGCAGATATCGCCGCTATTGAAGAGTGGTTATCATTATTGATTGCAGCAAAGATAGGGATTGCTAGTGAGCGAATAGAGACTAATAGACCAATAGTTGAGTATGGCCTAGACTCTTTAATGGCAATTGAGCTGGTACATGAGATAGAGATTCGCTTAGGTGTAGTTTTGCCAATGGCGAATTTGCTTCAGAATCCGACCATTTCTGAACTAGCAGCACAAACTCATACCCAGTTGAGAGCAAATAAACCTGATATAAGGAAACCTGACAGAGAAAGCGAGAAAGCAGCCAGTGAGTATAGGCTTTCGCATGGTCAACAAGCGCTCTGGTTTCTCTATAAGATTGCGCCAGAGAGTACTGCTTACAACATTGTAAATCTCTTGCGTATCAGAGGTGATCTCAATATTGCTGCTCTACAACGTACATTTCAACAGTTGGTTGATCGACATGCCTGTTTACGTACTACCTTTACCAGTATTGATGGTGAACCTAGACAAAATATCCAGGAGACGATAGAAGTCTGTTTTCAAGTAAGAGATGCTTCGAACTGGGATGAATCATTACTAAACCAGCAACTGGTTGAAGAAGTTCATCAACCTTTCGATCTAGAACAAGGCCCGCTGTTGAAATTGAGTCTGCTTGTTCGATCTAAACAAGAACATATTCTACTATTACGTGTACATCATATTGTCGCTGACTTCTGGTCACTATCTGTATTAATGCATGAACTAGGTATCATCTATGTGGCAGAAAAGCAGGGTGATGCTAATGTTACTCTGCCTACATTGAGCTTGCAGTATACAGATTATGTTCGCCGCCAAGAAGATATGCTGGCTGGTGTAGAAGGAGAAAGGCTTTGGCAATATTGGCAGCAACAACTTGCTGGTGAATTGCCGATACTCAATCTATTTACTGATCATCCCCGTCCATCAGTACAGACTTATCATGGTGCATCCTATCCCAGC
>JBFLVQ010000993.1:0-2913 GCA_040758525.1 Acidobacteriota bacterium | reverse complement strand
GTCTGACTGCCTGTCCAACCCAATATATTGGCAACACAGTGGATTTCATCCGGAGTAAAATCGACCAGGGGGTAGTTAGTTAGTTCCCAAGCATGCGCTAACATATTAAGCTTGCGGTAATCAAAACCCATCAACGTAGCACAAACAGTGTCTACGGCTACGGGATTGAAACCACCTACAAGCAGACCACAAGGCTTGGGCTGTGGTGCCATAGGGCCATTGCCTTCACCGGCAATGATACCATCTACTATTGTTAAATAACGGCGTTGTGAATGATTGGCAAGACTGCCATCTAGCTGACCATAAAAAAGGATCTTATTTAAATCCAGCACCATACGCCAGGCAGTATCATTGCCATACCAATTTCCACTACGCACTACTTTCTCGGTAGAGCCAAAGACCTGATAGCCAGTCTTTTTGAGCGCACGTAACATTGTGCCGCCCTTACTCCCTTGTTGTGCGAGTCGGCGTTTGAGCCATTGTGTCAATTGACTCTGTAGGCCCGACTTTATATCGCTGTAAGCAAACTCATCACCACCTTCATTGGGTGTACCCATGGCATGATGAGGAAGGTAGTTACGATTACCATGTATACCAACAAGATTTTTTAGACTGAGTGTGACACCAGTCTTTTTATGAGTCTTTAGCTTAGGTAGATTGATAAAGACATCCGCCGCTAATGGGCTACGTGCAACACGGTAGCAATTACGGCCTTGTGAATGATAGTTCTGAGTTTCCGTGAAATTGTAATCTGCGCCATAGTATCTACCATTTGAGCGGTGACTGGTGAATTCACTCTTGTCGGCTAGATCGAATTCTATATAGCCGCGTGGGTCGCCAGGCAGTTTTATTCTTTCTACTGTGACTGTATCAAGTTCCCGCCAGTGTTCCTCTCGTAAATCTAGCACCTCTATTGAACAGCCCCACTGTTGTTGGTAACGCGCTTTTAGTTCTGCTAGCTCCAGCACCTGATAAATCTTATCAAAATCAGAATCGGTTTGTGGGCCATCTGCAATTATGATCTCACCACTACCTGCCAGTGCCCGACAGACATAATCGAGTACTGCATCAAGGATGGCGCGATGTGTGATCACATACTCCCAGTCGCTGTTAAGTAGATGGCTTTGTCGGATCAGATTTGGTTTAAGAAGCACACGATCGCCTGTGCGTATAAAGCCTTTTAGAGGATTCCACTGTGGGGTTCCCCAATTAACTGGATCCAAACCCAATTGCTGCAGTAGCAGCGCTAGGGCCTCGTGCACATTCGCCTGCTGATAAGAGGCTTGCGCCGCTTTTACAATGCTAATCTTAGTATTGGCAGGCATGGCTAACCTCACAGATTATCATTACTTCGGCAAAGCCGTTAATAGTAGCAGAGAGCAGCGCACTTGACCAGTTTACCAGGTGGTGTAATCGCCATGTGGCCATCTTTGCCTAGGCAATCTTTATTCTTCGTCTAAGGTGTTTACCTTATGTACTGCGCCGTATCTATCAGGTAGAACTAAGCAGTAATTTTTGAGAGAAGTTCGTGCAATACCATGCACGTCTTCACAAATATCCTACTGATTTTACGCTCAAGATACGATTAATGCCCTAATTCCTCACTTGAGCAACAATAATAAACACTCTAGAGGAGTAAAAGTTCGATGCATCGAGTGGAAAAAGAAAAACTTTCCATAAAAAAGCTATTGTTATTAATTTTTGCCGTCTTTCTTATTACTGCTGGATTTGCGCTACCGGAATGGCGGAGCGTGGAAGCCGCTCTGAGTGACTATAGCCCTAAATCGCCACCATCCCTTTCGCCACCATCTAAAGGCAGTAGCTATAATGATCCTGTTTTCGGTACTAAAATAATACGTATTACCGATGCTAGTGATGCCAGTATTGCTACTATTGCTTATCCACATTGGCCAGCTTTTAATAGCAACTCAACAAAGCTAATAATCGGGCTTGATGATAATCCATATCTTTATAGCTTTGATCCCAATAACTACACCTTTCAAAAATTAGCGCCGCTCTTTAATGGCGACCCTATGCAGTGGGAAGGGATGACTTGGTCAACAACTGATCCAGATACTGTCTATGGTATATCTGGATATAACTCGAACATTAAACTAAGAGCCTATAACGTCACGACCAAACAGTATACTTTTGTGCATGACTTCACCGCAGCAGGAGAATTGCCAGCCGGCATCCCACATCAGATGTCGAAAGCACGTGCCAATGATCGATTCTTCTCTTTTGATTGGCGTCCAGGTGATGGCCAGCCAGTTCGCTATGCCATCGTTTATGATAAACAGCTTAACAAGACCTATAAATTTGATGTACAGGCCTCCTATGGTGTACCTGGCTATGATGAGTGTCGGCTAGACCGCGATGGCAACTACCTATATATGAACAATGGTAACTTCGAACTTTGGGTCTGGAAATTTGCCTCGCAATCACCCGAGCAGCGTACTTTTGTTGCCAAGAACGCGGCTTACAAACCGGGTGGACATTCTGATTCTGGCGCAGGCTTCTATATCAATGCCGATGTCTGGGGTGGAGGCAATAACAATGGCAATCGTATTATCAAGCGCTCACTTGATAATCCTACTTCCTGGGGGGAGATGTTCGATTCTGGCGCGTCTGGTGACTGGCAATCTGATCATCATATCTCATTGATTGGACCGAATGATACTTGGGCGCTAGTGACAACTATGGCAGCCTCACCCAACTATAGTTTGCCTTTTACTAATGAGATCTTCTTAGTTAAGACAGATGGCTCTGGCCAGGTCAAACGGCTGCTACATCATCGTTCTTCGAATGCTGATTACTGGAACACGCCTCGTGCCAATCTCTCTCCAGATGGGCGTTTTGCTGCCTATGCCTCAGATATGGGTGGTGGTCATGTTGATACTTATGTTGCGGTTC
>JBFLVQ010000992.1:0-2925 GCA_040758525.1 Acidobacteriota bacterium | reverse complement strand
CATGAGGGTGGGCTTGTCCAACCACGCCTTTTTACGCTTTGCTAATCCTTGCTAAGCCAGTTTTAACTCCGCTTAGCGGGCTTACTAATCAAAAGCTCCGCTCAATATTTTGATAATTAATACATCGATGTTTTCGATGTAATTTATCGAGTTTATCTATTAGTTATAGTTAAGTCATTAGGAAGATAGCTACAAAACCAAGCCCTAGAGGATATCTACCAAAGAGGCACTCAGTTTGATTCTTCTCTGTGGTAAATATATTCTAGGAGGGAATAATTATGAGTGACCCACATGCGCCTTTACGCGAAGATGTACATCTATTAGGCGAACTGTTGGGTAATACATTGCGTGAACAGGTCGGCGAAGATCTATACCAGCGTGTTGAGTGTGTACGTGCGCTAGCGAAAGCCGCGCGAGCCGGCGATCGTAACGCTTTCCATCAACTTACTGATACACTGGAGAGCTTGCCAGTAGAATCTGCACTACCGATAGCACGCGCCTTTGCACACTTTCTTAATCTTGCCAATATTGCTGAACAGCATCATAGAGTAAGGCGTCGGCGCCACTATCAGCGCGATCCTAATTCACCGCCTCAAAACGGTTCTTGTGAAGAGACCTTTAGCAGCCTGATCGCGCAAGGGCTCACACCGGAAGCACTCTATCAGGCTGTCTGCCGCTTACGTATAGAACTGGTCTTTACCGCACATCCTACTGAGGTGATGCGTAGAACATTGATACAGAAACACGAGCGTATTGCTGAAGCGCTTGATCGTCGTGATCGCACAGACCTCACTATAGCAGAGCGTGAAGAGGTAATGGCAATGCTACGACGTGAGATTACGGCAATATGGCAGACGGATGAGGTACGTCATCAACGTCCCACTCCAGTAGATGAAGCACGTTGGGGGTTGGTAGTATTGGAGCAGACCCTATGGGATGTCATACCAGATTATTTGCGTAGTGTAGATACAGCGCTTAAGAAGTTTACTGGTCAAGGTCTGCCTGTTGATGCTGCCCCAATCCGCTTTGGTTCCTGGATCGGTGGGGATCGTGATGGTAATCCTAATGTGACACCAGAGATGACTCGCGAGGTCTGTCTACTAGCACGCTGGCAGGCGGCAGATCTTTATTACCGTGAAGTAGACCATCTCTATTACGAACTCTCTTTGGGCAAGTGCAATGATGAATTACGTAAACTGGTTGGCAAAGATATCCGTGAACCTTATCGTGAACTACTACGCGAAGTGCGACGACGTTTGAGTGAGACACGTCGTTACATAGAAGAGCTGTTATTGGATGATTCACCTGATGAGCGCGAGATCTACCGCACTGCTAATGAACTGGCTGAGCCATTGCTGCTCTGTTACCGTTCATTGCAGGAGGTGGGCGCCGCTATCGTTGCTGATGGTGCACTATTAGATCTATTGCGTCGTGTTGCCTGTTTCGGTTTAACCTTGGTACGCCTGGATCTAAGACAGGAGGCTGCACGCCACACACAGGCTTTAGATGCCATTACTCAATATCTAGGTCTAGGTTCTTATCAAGAATGGGACGAACTGCGTCGGCAAGAATTTCTTATCAAAGAATTGAGTGGACGTCGCCCTCTTATACCACCTGATCTGCCTACAGATGAACAGGTGCAGGATGTACTAGAGACTTTTCAAGTTGCTGCCACTTTAGATAAAGAATCATTGGGCGCCTATATCATTTCACTGGCAAAGGCTCCATCTGATGTGTTGGCGGTAGAACTGCTCAAGCGTGAGGCTGGCATAAAAGATCGTTTGCGTGTAGTGCCATTGTTTGAGCGTATTGATGATCTATCACGAGCCGCTTATGTGATCCAGCAACTCTTTACCATTCCCTGGTATCGCACACATATAAATGGTTATCAAGAGGTGATGATCGGATATTCCGATTCAGCCAAAGATGCAGGACTGCTTACCGCAGCCTGGGCGCTTTACAAGGCCCAGGAAGAGGTTACTTCAATATGTCGTAATGAAGGTGTCGCGCTTACGCTTTTTCATGGGCGTGGTGGCAGTGTAGGACGTGGCGGTGGACCTACCTATCTTGCTATCCTCTCGCAACCGCCTGGTTCTGTCGATGGCACAATACGAGTTACGGAACAAGGCGAGATGATTCAAGCAAAATTTGGCTTGCCTGGTATTGCTCTACGTACACTGGAAATTTATACTACAGCGACATTGCGAGCTACCTTGACACCACCGCAAGCGCCACAGACCCATTGGCGAGAGTTGATGGAAGAGCTATCAGCAATTGCTAGTAGGACCTATCACGAAACCGTGCGCAACCAGGATTTTGTCAACTATTTTCGTGCTGCAACACCAGAAATGGAATTGGGTGAATTAAAGATCGGTAGTCGCCCTGCACGTCGTCGCCCTAGTGGTGGTGTAGAGTCATTACGCGCAATCCCCTGGATATTCGCCTGGACACAAACACGATTGATGTTGCCCTCTTGGTTAGGAGTAGGAGAGGCGCTGGGCCACTTTATCAAACAAGGAAGAGAAGCAGAACTAACTGAGCTTTATCATCAATGGCCATTCTTCCGATCAACTATTGATATGATCGAAATGGTGTTGGCAAAAGCCGATCCTAGTATTGCTGAACGTTATGATGTTGCGCTTGTACCAGCCCAATTACGCCACTTCGGGGAAGATTTTCGCCGCCGATTCTCTACTGCTGTGCAGTCTGTGCTTACCCTGACAGGACATCAGGTATTGCTAGAAACCAATCAAGTACTACGTCGATCTATACAAGTGCGTAACCCTTATGTTGATCCAATCAACCTAGTACAGGTGGAATTGCTACGCCGATTGCGTGCCCAACCTGACGATACCACTTTGCCAGCAGCATTACTCGTTACCATCAATGGTATTGCTGCAGGTATGAGAAATACCGGTTAACCGC
>JBFLVQ010000991.1:0-2926 GCA_040758525.1 Acidobacteriota bacterium | reverse complement strand
TGATTATCTATTCGTCCTAAGAATTCTATATTGCCATCTTCTAGGTAACGCCCAAGATCACCTGTTCTGTACAAACGAGCTCCTGGTTCATTGCTGAAAGGATTTGGAATGAACTTTTCGGCGCTAAGTTGCGGATGATTCAAGTATCCTCGTGCTAAGCCATCACCACCAATAAAAAGTTCTCCCACTACGCCTACTGGAACAGGTTGCAAGTAAGTATCAAGTATAAACATCTTAGTGTTGAAGACCGGACCACCAATAGATGGCACTCGCTGTGAAGGCTGGTATTTTGCTACTGTTGACCATATAGTTGTTTCGGTTGGCCCATAAACATTCCAAACAGAATCGGTACGTTCATACAACTGCAAAGCCAGTTTCAATGATAATGCTTCTCCACCACAGAGCGCTTTGAACGGTCTCTTTTGAGGCATACCATATTCTATTAAAAGCTGCCAAGTTGTCGGAGTAGCTTGCATCGCAGTGACACCATAACGCTCCAGTTTCTCAAGCAGCTTACTGGTATCAAGAACGCTCTCGCGGCTGATCACAACAAGTTTTGCGCCAACTATGAGCGGCAGACATAGCTCTAAGACAGCGATATCGAAAGATAGAGAGGTGACCGCCATTAAAGTGTCTTTATCGTCAAGGCCTGGCTGCTTACTCATCGACAACAAAAGGTTGACAACCGAACCATGGGTAATCTGTACCCCTTTAGGCCTACCTGTCGAACCAGAAGTGTAGATAACATAGGCAAGGTTATCGCCACTAGCAGAATTATCAGGATTACTTAGATCTATTTTGGAGAAGGTTTCCCATTCGGTATCCAAACATATTGCTTTGGTCTTATGATCAGGAAGTTCACCAGCTAATTTATACTCAGTCAAAATCAATGATACATTAGCATCCTCCAGCATAAAGAGCAGACGTTCTTTGGGATATTTTGGATCAAGTGGTAGATAAGCTCCACCAGCCTTAAGAATGCCAAGCAGAGCGATAACCATATTCACTGATGGCTCTATATGTATACCGACCAAAGCCTCAGGACCAACACCCAAAGAGCGTAGATAATTTGCCAATTGATTGGCACTGCTGTTAAGTTCACTATAGGTTAATTGTTGCTCTTGATAGATCAGCGCCACTGCATCAGGGCTTCTTCTTACTTGGTTCTCAAACAACTGATGAATCGTCTTCTCTCTATCATACTCCTGATCAGTAGCATTCCATTCTACCAATAGTTGTATCTGCTCAGTGCTTGTTAGCATCAACAGACTGGAAAGCGGTCTGTCAGGAGCAGCAGCAATATTTTTCAGCAGCGTCTGAAAATGGGTCAATATCCGTTGCACAGTAGTTAATTCAAAGAGATCGGTATTATATTCGAAGGTTAAGATAAAATTTTGTTGGATATCTGCGATGCTTAAAGTCAGATCATATTTGGACGTTCTACTCTGAAATGGAAAGAGTTCTAACTTTGCCTCCCCAAGTCTCAATTCCTCAACAACAATGTCCTGAAAAATAAAGAAGACTTGAAATAATGGACTATGGCTCAGGCTGCGTTCAGGTTTAAGTATCTCTACAATATATTCAAATGGCAGATCCTGGTGGGCATAAGCTGCTAAAGCCACTTCTCTAGTACGTACTAACAATTCCTTAAAACTAGGATCGCCTGATAGATTGCCACGTAGTACCAGAGTATTGACAAAGAATCCAATCAATCCTTCAAATTCACTGCGGCCACGGTTTGCTATCGGCGAACCAACACAGATATCTTTCTGTCCACTATAACGGCGAAGCAGTTCTTGAAATACAGCCAATAAAACCATAAATAGGGTAGCCCCGTGCTTATGGCCAAACATCTTTAACTGATCAAAGAGATCTCTTGGAACCATTGTGAAGTGGGTTGCGCCGAGAAAGGTCTGTTCTGCTGGACGCGGATAATCTGTAGGTAAAGGCAAAACTGTAGGGGCATCACCAAGCTGCCGTTTCCAATAGCTTATTTGCTCTTCTAAAGTATTTCCCTGTAGCCACTCTCTCTGCCAAATAGCAAAATCAGCATATTGGATAGGAAGTTCTGATAAGGGAGAGTCTTCACCATTGTGTAGAGCACGATAAATAGAGATGAGTTCCTGCAAAAGTATACGTATCGACCATTCATCTGCGATGATATGATGTATTGTTATCAGCAATATATGAAGCTGCTCATCGAGCTTCAACAGCCCAACTCTCAAAAGGGAGTCTTTTTGAAGATCAAATGGACGTCTAGCCTCCTCACTAATCAACTGGTCTATTAACGCTTTGCGATCCGATTCAGCTATAGAGCTTAAGTCAACCTTAGAAAACTGTATAGGATTAGACGGCATAATAACCTGAACTGGTTCTCCTGCTACCACCTTGAATACGGTTCGCAACACTTCATGACGATGGACAATCTCAGTGAAGGTCCGTATCAATTCTTCTACGTTTATGGCGCCAACAAGCAGTAGTGGGTTAGAAATGTTATAAGCAGAACTGCCAGGGATAAGTTGATCTATGAACCAGAGACGCTGTTGAGCAAAAGATAACGGTAGATGGCCATTACGCTCAACTTTGGCTATCGGTGGCAGGTTGGAGATCCCTTTCTCTTTTTGCCTGATCTGTTCAATTAAAGTCGCCAAGCCAGCTACTGTAGGCGCCTCAAACAGACTATGCATTGGCACTTGAAATTTGAAAATCTCATTTATTCGATTCAGTAGCTGAATAGCAAGCAACGAATGGCCGCCCAGTTCAAAGAAGTTATCATTGACGCCTATCTGCTTGAAACCTAACATCTCTTCCCAGATTGCTACAATAACCTGTTCAGACTCGTTTCTGGGACCAATATATAGAGTCGATAAATTGGGCTTTAGGTAATGCTGGTTCAAATCTTCTTGCTTTGGTTCTTCTATCTCTG
>JBFLVQ010000990.1:0-2928 GCA_040758525.1 Acidobacteriota bacterium | reverse complement strand
CGTAGTGCGAGATCGTAATGGAGTCTTGCCGTACCTTCCATTTCACATCGATTGGCAACAATCGCACCATAAACTGTGGCATTTTTTATATTAACTTTTCCTTCCAACCTCACTGGTTCACTACCACCATCACAATCTTTATCGGTGTCACATTGTGCTGGTAGGTCAGCATGAGCGCTATGAGGATGGCCTGCCAATGGGCCTAAATCATCTTGACCATCCGCAGTACCATCAGCTATGTCATGCTTGCTATGGCAATGGCCACAAGGGTCGCTATCATCGTCATCATCGTCATCATCGCCTTCATCCTGATCATCGTCATCATCATCCCCCCCACCACGATCGCTTTTACTATAGTTATAGATAGCTGCAGACATCTCACCACCTCTTAGGTCTAGCTCCTTAACGGCAATTAACAGTTTGGTTGGCGATTCCATTGCGGCGATCGCGGGCAGCGGTGGTGGCAGCGGCAAAGTGGGTTGCTTTAGACCAAAACGGCCACTAGACATAGAGAGTTTGTTGCGTACGTAAAATCTTACTGGATTCTTTTTACTATCAAGATTGAGAACAACTTCGCCGGCACTCATAGACAGATTTTCTATAAAGTAGTCGCCACTGGTGAGCACCAATCTTCCTGCGCTGATCATAATGTTCTTGTAACAGCCAGGAGGAATGGCTTTTTCTCCAAAGCTAACTGCTACTAATGTTGTTTCACCAGCCGGCCCACATTTTTTATCAAAATCGACTGGATCAAATAAGAGTCTCTGCTCCAGTTTATTAGGATCACAGTCTTTACAAGGTAAGTGGTACTTTCCCTTAGGCGAGTGTTGGCAGTCCAATCTATCATAGTAGTCAGCGTCCCCACAGATCCTAACACCATGGCCATCGAACTTAATATCGTTGTTACTGGCTACTGGAGCATCCTTGGTAAGACGGTTTGTTGTGAAAGGGAAGGGGCTATAGCTTCCTTTACGCGAATCATAGCCATCAATCAGAACATTATCGGAAACTTTGAGGCGATCGTCGGTCTTAATAGCATAGCCGAAATAGGAAGGGGTGCTGATTTCGATAACAGCTCGTAGTTCAGTAGACTGATTGTTATTGGGGGCAGTGGCTTTAACATCCAGTTGCCAACGCTCCACCGACTCTTTACCATTTCCAAAAGGTAGTTCGTTTACGGTAATACTTAGTAGTTTGGCATCCGCCGAATAGTTTCCATAATTCTTGTTCTCAATTAACAGTTGCTGTTCAGAAAAGTCTCGCCGAAAAGACTCTATAATATTAATATCAGGGAAATTGCTAGCCGGCACCACTCGTCTAGTATCATCATAATCAACAGGTTTTGGATCTATATCAGAGGGGGCGGGACCACCATTACTATCAATACCACCAGCCTGGGCGGCTTGAATAGCTTCTGGGCCGCCATTGCTGATTGTTCCCCCATCTGTTAGTAAAGATACTGGACGTGCAATACCAAACAAGGTAACGTCCTTGTCATTGTATTTGATATCAAAGGTAGATCTAGAGGCATAAACATTACGGTCTTCTGGACTGTAGACAGTTGTGAACCAATTTATCAGCTTTTCCAGGCCAACATTAGCAACTGAAAAGGTTTCATTAGAGGCGCGATAATTTCCTGTAATTGTGGCATTTGTTGCAGTCGAAATAAGTACTGAAGTAGCCAGCATTAGTAGCACTAGCATAATCAGCATCACTACTGCCAATGCAAACCCATCCATTGCCATTGGCTTAGTCGTTTTTAATAAATCTCTTTTCATATACGCTCCTTAACAATCAGCCTAACGCCCCTGTCCATCAGGTGGCGGTGTTGAGATAAATTTGATCCAGGCAGGGGTTTCAGGAAGATCGGCAGGAGCAGCATCATTAACACGTAGAAGCGTAGAAGCTGCTGCAATATTGCGTGCCGTCACTGTAGTAGTGAGAGTGAAAGGGCGCTGATTGTTGAAATCGCCCGTGCCTGTGGTTACGGTGATAATAACGCTTACGATATTTCCTTGATCATCAGTAACATATTGAAAGGTTGGTACACCATTAGGATTATTGAGGACATTGCGTAGTAAGGTGCGATCCTCGAAATCAATTCGTGTAGTAGAAGAGGTAGGTGGGTTACCATCTACTAGTCGCACAGCTCGTAATAACCGATCATTGGGGTCATCATAGGTATATTCAACATAATAGAGTCGCCCATCATCAAAGATATCGCCATAGAAACGCAGCTTGGTAGCAGTCGAATTGGGCAGTATACCAGTACGATAAGGGTAGCAGAGATTAACAACCAGCGAATTCTTTGGGTGTTGCCTGGTGAGATTAGCGCGAAAAGAGCCTCTTTGCAGATCAATACTAAGGACTTCAACCTCTTCATCTACCACCTGAACCTCTGTATCCTCATCATAGTCTGTAGGACTGTGAAGTGAAACCATATCACCAACATTAATGCCACGTAGAGGTGCACCAGCACCAGCAAGCAATCTAATTTCTACATCCGCACCCGCACTTAAATCATTCAATAGCGTGGAGGGTGGAAGTCTGGTGTCTGGGTGTGCACCAGCCTGCTCAATCTCTGCTGTCATTAGTGCAAATGCACTCTTTACCGCTTCATCACGATAGGCAATAGTCAGTTCATTCTTACTAACACGTATTGTTGTAGTCAGCAGCGAAAAGCTGATCGTGGTGATGATCAGAAAGATCAATATCGAGATTAGCAATTCCATTAAAGAAAAACCCTCTTGACCTTGCCTATTCATGGTAGCTCTCCTATTCTTGCTCGGTTTTTGTAGCCGATCATAGATGCTTGTGTTACCAAGCCAAAAGAGGAAGGTCCTGTCACGGTTACATATATCCTCTTGACATTAGGGTTATCAGGCAGCTTCTCAATCTTCCATTGGCGGATAAAGAGTGCTTGCTGAC
>JBFLVQ010000989.1:0-2943 GCA_040758525.1 Acidobacteriota bacterium | reverse complement strand
TTGTCTACATAATACTGTTGTATCCAGATACGTCTCAATAAATCAATGGCGGGCAATTCTCTTATATATTGAGGAGTATCTCTATCATAGATCTCTGCAAGCAAGTAATAGCCATCTTCTCCTATCTCAAGCTTCATTTTTTTCTCTCTTCCTCCTTGAACCGAAAATCCTCCAGCCTTTTTTCATAACGCTCAAACCATTGATGCTTTGCTATCTTTATAAGCCATTGAGATGCAATCATTGATATACTGTTGAGCGCAAATCTCATTGCTTCTGTTACGCACTCTAATCGGCTTACTGCATGAATACTTGCTAACACTATTGTTGAATCTGTTCTTTGTTTGCCTCTAGCTTTTACCAATTTTACCTGTTTGAGTTTTTCTATCAATTTTTCAAATATTATCTGGGCTTGATTATTCTCTACCAATCGTGCTCTAAACTCTGTTAAAACAGAAGCATCAAATCCGCTCTCATCGAGTGCCAATCCCAAGGCGTACTTCCAATCTATTCTCCCGCGCACTGCATCTGCTGCGGCTCTATCTGATAAAGATTCTGCAAATTGAAATATTGTTACCAGAGCTAATCTCCCTGGTGATTCTGCTGGCCGTCCTGTATCGGAGAATAACGCGGCAAATTCTTCATCTTCGTATATCGCTCCTAACTCATCTCTAATCTTTATATAAATATTTCCTTTGGGGAATGATGTCTTAGCTACTTTTACTGTCTCCTTAGGTATGCCTTTTTTTGATTTAGGTTTTAGCGACATACTTCTCCCCTTGCTTTTTATTTTACCTTCTCCTCTTTTTATTAATTACTGGCTATTCTTTGCCTATATTGCACTTAAATTGAGTTTGCCAGCAGTATCGATGTACTTATCTCCTGCTACCCGCTAATCTTTCTCCCATTCTTGTTGACATCAACGCATAAATACGTTAATGTTGTCACCAACGTATATATTAGTTGATAATGAGAAAGCACCAATGCCAAGAAAGCCTTCAAAAACATTTACTGACAAAGAGCTTGAAATCATGAATGTCATCTGGAAGCTGGGTGAAGCAACGGCACGTCAAATCCAGGAGATGCTACCTGGTAAGCAGCACTATAACTCTGTGATGACAATCATTCGGGTGTTAGAAAAGAAAGGCCATTTAACCTATCAGGTCAAAGGCAAAGCACATGTTTATCGTGCCAAAGCACCTCAGGAGAAGGCCCAGCGCAAAGTCTTGAGTCATCTAATCAGGCAAGTCTTTGGCGGTTCACCTACCGCTTTAGTGCTGCATCTAGTGGAGACTGGAGAACTGACTCAAGGGGATTTGGATCAAGCACGGCAACTAATCGCCTCAAAAAAGAGAGAAAGCAAAAAATGAATAGTGAACTTGAATTTGCCAAGAATAGTGCAAGCTGGTTACTGACCTGGAGTTGGCAAGTGCTGTTATTGCTTGGAGCCATATGGTTGATGCTGAAATTGAGCCACCTGAAATCACCTGCGCTACGGCATCAAATCTGGCTGGTTGGATTAATTGCAGTGGTGGCATTACCGATCTGTGCATACATAACCAGCCATATTAAAACAAGACAGGCAGATCAAGTCGCCTATGTCTACTTGCTAACAATACCAGAGGTAGTAACTGCGCCTTCATCTTTAGCTACGATCAAAACCGTACCTGAAAAGATCGCCATAACTGCCAATGGTTGGCACTACCTGCTTTGGCCAACTCTGTTTTTGGCCTGGGTATTGGGGGTCAGCCTAGCGTTGCTGCGATTGGGTGCAGGTTTACTTACAACATATAGATTGCGGCAAACAGCAGAACGGGTTTCGCTTGATGAATTGGGCTGTGGGATTACCCATTCAGTACCGATTGGTCTTTCAGTAAATGCACAAACACCTATGCTTATTGGCCTGTTGCGTCCAATGATTTTGCTGCCAGCCGATATTGTAGATTGGACAAATCAAGCAGAACGGCGTGCGATACTGCATCATGAAATCGCCCATCTTGAGCGGCGTGATCAATATATCAATGCTTTGCAGACTCTACTCAAGGTAATCTTTTTTTTCCATCCAGCGATTCACTACACTTGTCGTCAAATGAGCCTGGAATGCGAACTGGCTTGTGATGACCGGGTTGTAAGTCTTGGCGCAAAGGCTGAAATCTATGCTGAAAGTATTCTCAAAGTTGCTGAGCGTAATATTGCGCCACGCGGCCTGCACCAGCCAGCTTTTTATTCCACCAAACAATTTCTTGAAAGGAGAATTATAATGATTTTGAACCCTGATCGATTGCACACAATAAAACATTCATGGCGATTTCTGGTACTGGTTATTAGTCTGACAGCAGCGATTACTCTGTTTCTCAGCTCAGGTACCACTACAGGTAAGAGCCAGCCTAAATCACAAGATGATAGTGAGAGTTTAGTTGAACAAGCTCTTTCAAGTTCTAGCTCAGAAGATCGCTTGGCTGCGCTACAACATCTGGCGGACAGAAAAGGTGAACAGTCCTTACTTTTGTTGCTAGAAGTATATAAGCGAAGCAGTGACACTAAAATTAAAGAGATGGTTATTTATCACTTAGGTGAGCGAATACAGATTCAGACGCTAATAGCCATTTTACAAGTTGAGTCATCATCTGAACTGCGCAGCAGCATCATGAAGACTATTAAAGAGGTAATAACTCGAAAGCAACCAGTCATGCCTTCAGGAACACCGCCACCACCGCCACCACCGCCACCACCACCACATATGTTTTTGAACACTTTGCCAAGTGGTGACTATAAATTTCAAGTGGTTGGCACTATGACTCGAAACCTACTTAACCCTATTGGCTTCACTACTGCTACTATGGACGGCAACCAAGCAGTGGAATTGCAACTACCCGGTATTAGCCTCAAAACTCCTAGCTTAGCAAAAAAAGAAGGCGCACTTTATCTGCTTGATCGGTTCGAAAT
>JBFLVQ010000988.1:0-2946 GCA_040758525.1 Acidobacteriota bacterium | reverse complement strand
ATGCGCTGGAGGTAAGTGCTGTACATGAGCAAGGTGGCGAGTATGCACTGATTAGTTACGAGGCTCTGGTTGATGATAATAACGCACAAGCTGCGATCTCACTGGTGAAAGCGCCTGACCAACCTACTCTAGCTACCTATCGAGGCTGGATGTTAAGGCCGCAGCAGTACACTCGGCTCTATGAAGCATTAGCCAGTATCAATATTGTATTGATCAATAACCCTCAAGCTTATCAACACTGCCACTATTTACCAGAATCATATCATCTTATTGCGCCACATACTGCTAAGACTGTATGGCTGAAATATGATGAGCATTTCTCGCTGGATAAAGTGACTGCATTGCTATCAGAATTTGGTTCACAACCAATTATCGTTAAGGATTATGTAAAATCAAGAAAACATGAATGGACAGAAGCTTGTTTTATTCCCTCGGCTGCTGACAAGCCTAATGTCCTAAGAGTAATTGAAACCTTCCTTTCACGCCAGGGCGAGGATCTAAATGAAGGTATAGTATTGCGTGAATATGTAGAGTTGGAGCCACTGACAAAGCATAGCAAAAGTGGCATGCCGCTCACGAAAGAATATCGCCTGTTCTTTTTGGATGGGAAATTAATCAATACCTGCGAGTATTGGGAAGAAGGCACCTACCAAAGCGAAGAAATACTCTTGGAGCAATTTATTAACATCGCAACTAAGACCGAGAGTAGGTTCTTTACAATGGATATTGCTAAGACTGTAGCTGGAGAATGGGTGATAATCGAGCTGGGAGATGGCCAGGTCGCTGGATTGCCAGATAGAGCTAACATTGTGGATTTCTACAAGGTTTTGCTAACACAATAAAATCAGTTGTAAATACACCTCGTAGACTAAATGGAACCGCCAAGAAAATACAAAATATGCGGAATGTTGTCAATACAGCTATTCTATGATAGAATCCTCGGTAGATATTAATAAATACCGAGTATATTATCAATATATGAAGACGATATTGAATAAGGATCGGATAGCTAAAAAGATTTTCCAGGCTCATGGTGGGCTGCTGAGAACATCGCAAGCTATTAAGAGAGGAATTCATCCAAGCAAGCTCTATCAACTTCGTGATAAGGGGATAATTAATGAGATTAGCAGGGGAATCTACCAACTTTCAGAAGCTGAGCTTACTAATCCAGAGTTGATAACAGTAGTAAGCAAGATTCCTCAAGCAGTGGTTTGTTTGATTTCCGCATTGGCTTTTCATGACCTTACTACTGTGATTCCAAACGCTGTATATATTGCCTTGCCTAACAAAGCATGGCGACCAACGTTGAGTCGGCCATCAATAAAAATATTTTGGTTCTCTGGTGCAGCACTAACTGAAGGAATCGATATTCACCTTATCGATGGAGTGAAAGTAAATATTTATAACCCTGCCAAGACAGTTGCTGATTGTTTCAAATATC
This sequence comes from Acidobacteriota bacterium, assembly GCA_040758525.1. GTDB lineage: Bacteria > Acidobacteriota > Blastocatellia > Chloracidobacteriales > JADJPF01 > JBFLVQ01. The sequence goes on along the minus strand of JBFLVQ010000988.1, from coordinate 1,505 downwards.
GCAACAAGATTGGACTTAGTGTGGCGTTGGAGGCCCTCAAAGAATATCGCAAGCGCAAGGGAAAAGGTTATCAAATCAAGGATCTACTCTATTATGCGCGCATTTGTCGGGTAGAAAGAATTATAATCCCATATCTTGAGGCTATTGGATGACAAACAAAGTAATAAAAGATTTAGCAGCGTCTGTTAGAGCACGATTATTACAGTACTCTAAGAATACCGGACGGTCTTTCAACGAGATCTTACTCTACTATTCCATTGAAAGATTCTTATTTCGCCTGAGCTGTTCAAAATATCGAGAGCGATTGATTCTCAAGGGCGGATTGTTGATTCAAATTTTGCAAGGACAACATGGCCGTACAACAAAGGATATAGATCTGCTTGGTAGATTAGATAATTCTCTTGAGAATATCAAAACTATTATTCGTGAATGTGTAACATTGGAAGTTCCTAATGATGGAATAGTATTTATAGCTGATAGTATTCGCACTGAGGAGATCGCCAAGGATAGTGAGTATCAAGGAGTGAGAGTAAATCTTAATTGGACACTAGGCCAAATAAAACAGACCCTGAAACTGGATATTGGATTCGGTGACGCAGTAGTGCCTCAACCAACCTGGATAGATTATCCAGAAATGTTGAATTTTGGCAAGCCACGCATATTAGGATATTCGTCTGAGAGTGTCATCGCAGAGAAATTTCAAGCTATGATAGAACTTGATATCACAAATAGTCGCTTAAAAGATTTTTTTGACATCTGGAGCTTATCACAGACACAAGCATTTGATGGAATGATTTTATCCAAAGCAATTCGCACCACCTTTGAGCGTCGTACAACCGCAATACCAATTGAGTTGCCAGTAGCTCTCACAGAGGAATTTGCTAATAATCCGCAAAAGCAGCGCCAATGGAAAAGTTTTCTCAATCAACTAGGACTAACAACACAAGAGGAACTATCGCAGATAATTTCTATGCTAGGTAATTTTCTGATACCTGTCTGTCAAGCGTTAATAAGCGGGCGAGCTTTCGATCAATATTGGCCAGCCGCAGGGCCCTGGCAAGCTAAAACACCATAAGCCATAGCTCAGCAATTTATTGCAAAGATGGATCACGGATGTTTTTCTTTCTTGTTGCTGCGCTTTTTCTTTAACCCCTGCAGCTCATTCAAAAACTCGCCTACATCCTGGAAATCTTTATAGACTGAAGCAAATCTTACATAAGCAACCTGATCTAAAGCTCTTAATTTACTCATAACTTGTTCACCAATCTTCTTGGTAGGATATTCGCGTTCGCCTAGATCATATATACCTAGCTCTATCTCATTAACCAGCGCTTCACACTGTTCCCTGTTGATCGGTCGCTTCTCACATGCTCTCAGTACACCAGCCAAAAGCTTATCGCGATTAAATGGCTCACGTCTGCCATCTTTCTTAACCACCATCAATGGGATATCCTCATAGCGTTCATAAGTAGTGAAACGATGATCACAACTCATGCATATACGCC
>JBFLVQ010000987.1:0-2947 GCA_040758525.1 Acidobacteriota bacterium | reverse complement strand
CTGGATGCTGAGGCGAAGTCGTTGGACTCGCCTGTGAAGCATCAACCTTGGGAATCCTGCTTTGACAGGTTGCCCAGTTCCTTGGTGCTAGTAACGGCTTGATGTTGGTAGCCACACCAAGGAATCCCCTGACTGAAGTCAGGGTGAGGAGGTCAACACCATTTTTAAGGAACCATTGTGCCAAAAGATCTTCTCTCTTCTGTAACTGATCGTAAATCCCCAATCCGTTCAACAACTGTCCTCTCGGTACGACGTGATAATCGTGTGGTAATGGCTGCTGATGGTCAAGTCACACTTGGTAATACAGTAATGAAGGCGAACGCACGTAAAGTTCGGCGACTCTACAATGAAAAGATCCTTGCTGGTTTTGCTGGCTCGACGGCAGATGCATTCTCACTCTTTGCGCGTTTTGAGTCAAAGCTTGAGCAGTATCATGGTCAGATCAGTCGTGCTGCCGTAGAATTGGCCAAAGATTGGCGCACAGATAAATATCTGCGCCATTTAGAGGCACTGTTACTGGTAGCAGATGAGAAGGCTTCGCTAGTTATCTCGGGTACGGGTGATCTTATTGAACCAGACGATGGCATAATGGCGATCGGCTCGGGGGGGCCATTTGCGCTTGCTGCTGCGCGTGCACTAGTCACACATACTCAATTGCCTGCACGCGAAATCGCGATAGAAGCGATGAAGATTGCCAGCCAAATCTGTATCTATACTAATAATAATTTTGTTGTTGAAGAGCTATAATAAATATTAGGCGCTCATCCGTAATTTCAAGAACAGCGGAGCACAAATCTTCTATCCGCGCCGAAACAGAGGGTGTATGGTTATTTATCTCTCAGGTGATGTTGAACCGGAAGTCAATCTAGATGAGTTGACCCCCAAACAGATTGTAACTGAATTAGACAAGTATGTAGTTGGCCAGAAGGCTGCCAAGCGTGCAGTTGCGGTTGCCTTACGCAATCGTATACGCCGCCAGAAACTTCCCCCTGATCTGGCTCAGGATGTGATCCCGAAAAACATTATAATGATTGGCTCGACAGGTGTCGGCAAAACCGAGATCGCCCGCCGATTGGCACGACTTACCAGTTCTCCTTTCCTCAAAGTGGAGGCTTCCAAATTTACCGAAGTTGGTTATGTGGGTAGGGATGTTGAATCATTAGTACGCGACCTGGTCGAGATCGCCATTGATATGGTGCGTGAAGAGAAGACCGAAGAGATCGCTGACAAAGCTGAATTTAATGCTGAGGAGCGTATCTTGGATCTACTACTACCACCTGCTAAGCTTGCCACTGAAGGAAGTGAAGATTCTAACAGTTTTGATCAATTCCAGCGTACTCGTGAGAAGTTACGCCAGCAGTTACGTGAAGGTCGGCTTGATGGTCGTATGGTAGAGTTGGAAGTACGCGAGAAGTCTTTTCCTGCTGGGATTGAGATCATCACACCACAGGGCATAGAGGAGATGGATATTAACCTCAAAGATATGTTGCCCGGACTCTTCCCTGGTAATCGTACTAAGAAACGTAAAATGCGTGTCGATGAAGCAATGGACTATTTAGTCTCAGAAGAAGAGCAGAAGCTTATCGATATGGATCAGGTGGCGAGATTAGCACTTGAGCGTGTAGAGAGCGCAGGGATTGTCTTTCTAGATGAGATTGATAAGATTGCTGGACGCGAAAGCGGCCATGGTCCAGATGTTTCACGCGAAGGTGTACAGCGTGATCTATTGCCTATTATTGAAGGCACAACTGTCAATACACGCTATGGTATGGTGCGCACTGATCATATTCTCTTTATTGCTGCAGGCGCATTTCATGTCTCTAAGCCTTCGGATCTGATACCAGAACTGCAGGGACGCTTTCCTATACGCGTCAACCTCGATCCCCTCACAAAAGAAGATTTCAAGCGTATTCTCACTGAGCCAAAGAACTCACTGATACGTCAGTATACGGCGCTAATGGAGACCGAGGGTATTACACTCGAATTTATTCCTGATGCGATCGAAGCGATCGCTAACTTTGCCTACTCTGTAAATCAATCTACCGAGGATATAGGCGCGCGCCGGTTGCACACGGTAATGGAGAAGCTGCTTGACGAGATCTCTTTTGAGGGTTCAGATCTCTCTCAGAAGAAGCAGGTCATTGATGAAGCTTATGTCAAGAAGATGCTTTCCGAAATTGTGCAAAACGAAGATCTCAGTCGCTATATTCTCTAACCCTATGCGCCTCCTGCTACTGTTTGTCGTTTTGTTAGCAGCAAGTTGTGGACGTGTAGGAGATCCCTTGCCGCCTGTGCGCCATCGTGCGCTTGTGCCCGAGCAGTTGCGTGTTATACAACGCGGCGACGCGCTGATCCTCTCCTGGCCCAAACCAAGCGCCAGCGCAATGCAAGACTCGAAAGTAGTACGAGCTGAGATTCTACGACGAGACGAGGCAGCCAGTGAACCAGCACGCCTTCCTGAAGAACGTTTTCTTGAAGAGGCGCGTGTGATCGGCTTTATCAGCGCTAAGGATATTTCTGGCACAGAGGCACGTACTCTCTTTTATGCTGACCGTCTACCAATCGAGGCAGTAGCAGGAAACGATATACGCTTCCGTTATGCAATTCGCTATGTGAATCTCACTGGTTCGCCTTTGCCACTCTCTAACTACGCATTGCTTGAGCCTCTTACTAGTATCGCGCGACCACCTAGCGAACCCCATATAGCAATAACACAAGATGCTATCAAGCTTAGTTGGCAGGCGCCTACTGCCAATATTGATGATTCACAACCTCCACTTGTGATCGGTTACAATGTCTATCGTCGCACTAAAGATCAGGCTTTTCCTGATCAGCCACTTAATAGCACACCGATCACTGGAACAAGTTTTGAAGATCGTAAATTCAAGTTTGGTAGCGAGTACATCTATTTAGTGCGTAGTGTCTCGCAAGGTAAAGAATCTACCAT
>JBFLVQ010000986.1:0-2954 GCA_040758525.1 Acidobacteriota bacterium | reverse complement strand
AACCCAACAATCTGACTGCACAACTTCATTACCGTGGGGCAGGTAATCCTGTTTCTGTTTTGCCACGTACTGCGATCTCTAACTGTTTTCCTGGGCTGGAGTTTGATTTTCGTAACCTCTGGCGGCGTACCTTTGAAGGTATCGTACTTGTTGAGAATAATAACTATGTGATAGAAGCCGAAGATCCTCAATATCAAGATCTGGTAACTCGTCGTCTGGTAAGAGTCGATGGCAGGCCAACAATGGTTGTTACCGAAGGTCCAGTCTTTCCTGGAGGAAGTAACCAAACTCTAGTTACTACTGCCAATCCCAATGGAGTCTCATTTATGGAGTGGTCAAACTCTTTGGCCTTTGTGCTGCAAAAGCAAGGTGAAGAGGTTATCTGCGAGTTTACCGAAGAAAAGAATGCTAGCACTGAGGTACTAGCTGATCAGGTAAAGACTATTTCTGTGAAGATGAAAGTGCGGAAATTCTTTCAGGATGATACCGCTGCATTTGCACCGGGTTTATTAAAACCTGGCGAATTGACACAAGGTCTTTGTGCGCCTTGGCAGAACGACTATCGAGAGTGCGCCTGTTATTATTGGGCTGCTAGTCGTCCTGATTATGTTAATGTAGAGCCTAGCAAGGATGGTCTTAGCCATGGAGATATGTGGCTAGCAAAGAAGCGTACTGGCTCGTATGTACCCGACAATCGTGTGGATACTCGTCTGGTCTCCTATGATGACCTTTTCAAAGATTGGGAAGGTGAGCTGAGTTTTATCGTTCGTGGCAGAGATGCAGAAGAGTCGGATGAGACGAATGAGTGATAAAGGCGATACGATGACCATCAGCAAAGACTCCGCTATTCTCCAAAATATAGCAAATGACTGCTGGTTTGAGTTAGCCCAATCATTGGCTTCCCAGATTGCTGATGATGCACGCCCTCGTAGCCCTCAAATTCATCTTGTCAAAGGTGGAGCGCTAACTCAATTACTAGTAGTTGATGGTACCAGGCTTTACGATCTACCTGATGATATTGCTGCTGAGATTGAATCTATATCCATAACCAACGATACAGCCGCGCTCTCAAAAATGCTGATCTCGCTGGGGTTGGATGCGCCACCTGCAATTGATGATAAGCCGCTAGAAAGCCCACCTGTTTATGCTCTTTCCTTAGCGGTGGCGCAAAAATGTAATCTTGGTTGTACTTACTGTTATGCTCAGCAGGGAGCTTTTGGTGGACCTGCCAAAGATATGTCGCGAGAAACTGCCTATCGCGCAGTAGATCTGTTGTTAGAGCAAGCATCTACTGGCGGTCGAGCCAATTTAGCCTTTCTTGGTGGTGAACCATTGGCCAATCGATTGGTATTGCGAGAAGCAACAGAATATGCTGCCTGGCAGGCTGCTAAGCGAAATATTGAGATGCGATATTCCATCACTACTAATGGCACATTACTGACTGAAGATGATGCGATCTTTTTTGAGCAATATGGATTTGCCGTGACGATTAGTCTTGATGGAGTTCAGGAAGATCATAATCGTTTGCGTCCGTTTAAAAGTGGCGCAGGTAGTTTCAATCAAATTATGCTACGAGTCAAACCGTTACTGGAAATTCAGCGACGCATGCAAGTTTCAGCAAGGGTGACAGTAACTCCATATAATTTAGAACTACCTAAGGTATTAGACTATTTCATCACGATGGGTTTTCATAGTGTAGGGTTTTCCCCGCTGCTACGCGCACCCAATGGTCAAAATGAGATGGATCAGGAACATCTGGCGAAAATGCTGATAGGAATGATTGCCTGTGGCCTTACCTTTGAGCGTCAGGTGCTGAGCGGTAAGCGCTATCCATTTCTAAATATGGTCAATGCTTTGCGCGAACTACATCGTGGTACGCATCGCCCTTATCCTTGTGGTGCAGGTGCCAGCTACTTGGGCGTTTCTGCTGATGGCGAGTTGGCTGCCTGTCACCGATTTGTAGATGATCCAATTGGTGGTATGGGAAACCTAGAGACTGGTATTGACCGCGAACAACAAAACTCCTGGTTGGCTTCGCGGCATGTTCATTTTCAAGAACCTTGTAGCGGTTGCTGGGCGCGCTATCTTTGTGGCGGTGGATGTCATCACGAAGTGCTGGCACGTGGGCGGACCGCCTGTGATTTTATACGTGGTTGGTTACATTACACGCTACAAGCCTATGGACGACTTTCCCGCTTTGTTCCGGATTGGTTTGTAGGAAACAATCTAGCAGAATAAGAGGATAGTTTGGAGCATAGCACCTTGATCCACTACGAACCAGTTGATGTTGTTGTCATTGGTGCAGGACCTGCGGGTTGTTGTGCTGCATTGCGATTGTTGGCATTAGGTTACGATGTTGCTGTAGTAGAGCGACGTGCTTTTCCTAGACCACAGATCGGTGAGTCGCTTTCACCCGGTATTTGGAATATTCTCGAATATATTGGTGCTACCGCTACATTGGAGACGGGATATTTTCTTGCAGGATTACCTACCAGAGTTATCTGGGAACACCGCGAGTCGGAATTAATTGCTGCTAAAGAGCGTGGCAGCGCAGTAATGGTTGATCGTGCACAGTTAGATACCCGTCTGCTAGCACTTGTTAAAGCTTGTGGGGCTTATGTAATCCAACCAGCGCAAGTGAAGTGTATCAGGGGTGAACCTCACGCTTGGCAACTTCAGATAGAAACTTCTCATCAACAGATCCAAGTCAATACACGACTGATCTTCGATGCGACAGGCAGGATAGGACAAAATACTCAGCATTTCCCCACTGCACCTATAACCCTGGCATTATGGAGTCATATCAACAATGCAGATACGCCCTCAGAAACCTACATTGAAGCTATCACACAAGGCTGGCTTTGGGGCACACCACTTCCTAATGGATGCTATCGTGTGATGGCTTTTTTTGATCCTACTATTTACAAACATCAGAAAAAGAGTTTGGAAAAATC